>NZ_JBIWNX010000020.1:0-116941 GCF_044767415.1 Nocardioides sp. NPDC101246 | reverse complement strand
GGCCTCCCGCCCCCGCGCCCCCGCCACCCGGGGTCCCCCCGCCGCCCAGACCCGCCCCCCCCCCCCCCCCAAAACCGGGGGGGGGGGGGCGGGGGGGCCCCCCCCCCCCCCCACAACTGACGATTCGATCTACTGGGTCAGGCGTGCTGGGTCACCGGCTTGAAGGAGGGCCGGGTGGTCTCGTACGCGGCGATGTCGTCCTCGTGGGAGAGCGTGATGCCGATGTCATCGAGGCCCTCCAGGAGGCGCCAGCGGGTGTAGTCGTCGATGTCGAAGGAGTCCTCGATCGCGTCGGGGCCCTCGCCGGCACGGACGGTGCGCGACTCCAGGTCAACCGTGATCTGGGCGCCGGGGTTGTCGTCGAGGTGGTCCCACAGCTTCTGGACGACCTTCTCGTCGACCTTCGCGGCGAGCAGGCCGGCCTTGCCGGAGTTGCCGCGGAAGATGTCGCCGAAGCGGCTCGAGATGACGACGCGGAACCCGTAGTCCATCAGCGCCCAGACGGCGTGCTCACGCGAGGAGCCGGTGCCGAAGTCGGGGCCGGCGACGAGGACGGAGGCCCCGGCGTACGCCTCGTTGTTGAGCACGAAGGTCGGGTCGTTGCGCCAGGCCGCGAAGAGGCCGTCCTCGAAGCCGGTGCGGGTGACCCGCTTGAGGTAGACCGCGGGGATGATCTGGTCGGTGTCGACGTTGCTGCGGCGCAGGGGTACGCCGGCACCGGTGTGGGTGGTGAACTTGTCCATGTCAGGCCTCCACGAGAGTCAGGTCGGCGGGCGAGGAGAGGGTGCCGCGTACGGCGGTGGCGGCGGCCACCTCCGGCGAGACCAGGTGGGTGCGACCGCCCTTGCCCTGGCGACCCTCGAAGTTGCGGTTGGAGGTCGAGGCCGAGCGCTCGCCGGGGGCGAGGGTGTCGGGGTTCATGCCCAGGCACATCGAGCATCCCGCGCCACGCCATTCGGCGCCGGCGTCGAGGAAGATCTTGTGCAGACCCTCCTCCTCGGCCTGGAGGCGCACCTTGGCCGAGCCGGGGACGACCAGGAAGCGGGTGCCCTCGGCGACGTGGTGGCCCTGGATGATGTCGGCGGCCGTACGCAGGTCCTCCATGCGTCCGTTGGTGCAGGAGCCGAGGAAGACGGTGTCGATGTGCACCTCGCGCATCGGGGTGCCGGCCTCGAGGCCCATGTAGGTCAGGGCCTTCTCGGCGGCGATCTTCGCGTCGGCGTCCTCGAAGTCGTCGGGGCTCGGGACCGCGGCACCCAGCGGGACGCCCTGGCCCGGGTTGGTGCCCCAGGTGACGAACGGGGTGACCTCGGCGGCGTCGAGGACGATCTCCTTGTCGAAGGTCGCGTCCTCGTCGGTGACCAGGGACTTCCAGTGCGCGACGGCCCGGTCCCACTCGGCGCCCTTCGGAGCCTCGGGCTTGTCCTTGATGTAGGCGAAGGTGGTCTCGTCGGGGGCGATCATGCCGGCCTTGGCGCCCCACTCGATCGACATGTTGCAGATCGTCATCCGGGCCTCCATGGAGAGCGCACGGATGGCCTCGCCGCGATACTCCACGATGTAGCCCTGGCCACCGCCGGTGCCCGTCTTGGAGATCAGGGTGAGGATCAGGTCCTTGGCGCTCACGCCGTCGGGCAGCGCGCCGTCGACCGTGACCGCCATGGTCTTGGGCTTGTCCTGCATCAGCGTCTGGGTCGCCAGCACGTGCTCGACCTCGGAGGTGCCGATGCCGAAGGCGATCGCGCCGAACGCGCCGTGCGTGGAGGTGTGGGAGTCACCGCAGACGATGGTCATGCCCGGCTGGGTGAGCCCCAGCTGCGGCCCGACCACGTGCACGATCCCCTGCTCGGCGTCGCCGAGCGGGTGAAGACGTACGCCGAACTCCTCGGCGTTCTTGCGCAGCGTCTCGACCTGGGTGCGGCTGACCGGGTCGGCGATCGGCTTGTCCCAGTCGAGGGTCGGGACGTTGTGGTCCTCGGTGGCGATGGTGAGGTCGGGGCGTCGGACCTTACGGTCGGACAGGCGCAGGCCCTCGAAGGCCTGCGGACTCGTCACCTCGTGGATGAGGTGAAGGTCGATGTAGAGGAGATCGGGCTCTCCCGCGGTCGACCGGACGACATGCTCGTCCCACACCTTCTCCGACAAGGTCCTGCCCATGACACTTCTCCATCTGGCATCTTTGGTCTGTAGTGGCCGGTGGCGGGTATTGCGCGCTGAGGTCGCAATGTCAGATCCGCCACTTCCAGTCTGCTTCTCCGAGCCTAACGTTGCATCTCAGGTTCTGAGAAGTTAGTCTTGCGATATGGACAGTTCCAGCGGTGTGGGCGTGCTCGACAAGGCCGCCCTTGTGCTCACAGCTCTCGAATCCGGCCCGGCGACCCTGGCAGGTCTGGTGGCCGGGACGGGTCTCGCCCGTCCGACCGCACACCGTCTGGCGGTCGCGCTCGAGCACCACCGTCTGGTCGCCCGCGACATGCAGGGCCGCTTCGTCCTCGGTCCGCGCCTGGCCGAGCTCTCCGCCGCCGCCGGCGAGGACCGGCTGCTGGCCACCGCCGGGCCTGTCCTGGCGCGTCTGCGCGACATCACCGGCGAGTCGGCGCAGCTGTGGCGGCGCCAGGGCGACTTCCGCGTCTGCGTCGCGGCCGCCGAGCGCCCCTCCGGCCTCCGCGACACCATCCCCGTCGGCTCGCAGCTGACGATGCGTGCCGGGTCGGCCGCTCAAATACTGATTGCATGGGAGGACCCCGAGCGCCTCCACCGCGGGCTGCAGAACGCCGCCTTCTCCGCCGCCGCCCTCTCCGGCATCCGCCGCCGCGGCTGGGCGCAGTCGATCGGCGAGCGCGAGGCCGGCGTCGCCTCGGTGTCGGCTCCGGTCCGCTCCCCCGGCGGCAAGGTCATCGCCGCCGTCTCCGTCTCCGGCCCCCTCGAGCGCCTCACCCGTCAGCCGGGCAAGATGCACGCTCCCGCCGTCCTCGCCGCCGCCGACCGGCTCTCGGAGTCGCTGCGGCGGGCGGCTGCCGAGTAAGACGCCGGATGCTCACCGAGGTAACTCGGTGAGCATGCGCTTCCTTCGCGGAGTTCCACGAGGGAAGCCTCACCTGACCGAGGTAACTCGGTGAGCGCTCAGTCGCAGACCTCCCGCACCGCCTCGCGTACGGCTTTGAAGTCCTCGGCCCGCGTCTGGTCCTCGGACAACCCGACGATCACCGCGACGTGGTAGTCGTCGAAGAGCACGGGCCGGGCGTCCTCGAGGTCACCGGCCACCAGCACGACGACCCCGGCCGCGGTGCCCTCGGCGAACCGCACCGACCAGGTCGGCTGCTGGAGCCCGCCGACGCGTTCGATCGTGTCCTTCGCCTCGTCGCTCGACACGTCCTGGTCGCACCTCACCTGGCCGTTGACCAGCAGCTCGTGCTCGCCCATGCTCCGGCTCTCACCGGTCGCGGGCTCCACAGGCTCCGCCGGCGAGCCCGACCCCGCTGGTTGCGTGGCGCCCTCACCGCACCCGGCGAGGGCAGCCACGAGCGCCACGGCCACCACCGACGTACGCCACATATGCGGTCTCGGCATCAGAAGAGCGCACCGCTCTCCAGGCCCAGCAGCGTGGTCTTGCGGTCCAGGCCACCGGCGTAGCCGGTCAGGGAGCCGTCCGCACCGACGACCCGGTGACACGGGATGACGATCGGGATCGGGTTCTTGCCGTTGGCGAGCCCGACGGCGCGCGCGCCGTGGCCGGTCAGCGAGAGTCGGCCGGCGATCTGCCCGTAGGAGCAGGTCGTGCCGTACTCGATCTGCTGCAGCTGCTCCCAGACCCGCGCCTGGAACGCCGTGCCCGAGGGCGCCAGCGGGAGGTCGAAGCTCGTCCGGTCACCCTTGAAGTACTCGGCGAGCTGCCGGCCACATTCCAGCAACAGCGGATCCGAGTCGGACCGGTCCCCGAGCACCCGGCCCTTGGCATAGTCGGCCGGCATGAAGTCGATCGCGGTGATCGCGCCGTCGTGCGCGACCAGCCGGAGCTCGCCGACGGGCGAGTCGATGATGGTCCACATCAGAGTTCCTCCAGGGCAGTCAGTGAAGTCCACAGGTAGAGCAGGGCGTACGAGCGCCACGGCCGCCACCCGGCGACGTCCGCCGCGGGCGCACCGAGCGCTTCCAGCGCTCGTTTGATGCCGACATCGGTCGGCAGGAAGACATCGGGATGGCCGAGCGCGCGCAGCGCGACGTAGTCGGCGGTCCAGGGTCCGACGCCGGGCAGGCCGATCAGCTGCTCGTGCACGACGTCACGGTCGGTGCCGCGGTCCAGCTGGAGCTCGCCGGAGGCGAGCGCCGCGGCCAGGCCGGTGACCGCACGCCCGCGCGAGCGCGGCATCGGCATGCCGGCCGGGTCGGCTGCGGCGAGGGTGTCCGCGGACGGGAACAGATGGGTGAGGCCGTCGATGTCGGTCGTGATCGGGCGGCCGTGCTCGGCGACGATCCCCGCCAGCACGGTGCGCGCCCCGGCGACCGAGACCTGCTGTCCCACGATCGTACGCAGCGCCAGCTCGCCCCCGTCGACGGTGCCCGGCACCCGGAGCCCCGGCAGCGCCAGGGCCAGCGGGCCGATCACCTCGTCCCCGACGAAGACGTCGCCGACCGCACGCGGGTCGCAGTCGGCGTCGAGCAGCCGGCGGGCGCGCTCGACGGCGGCGGTGGTGTCGCGCAGGTCGGCGAGCTTGAAGGTCGCGTGGACGAAGCCAGTCTCGCCCTCGGGGATGTCGGCCAGCTCGAGACGCAGCGTGCCGGGCCCGTTGGGCAGGTCGAGGGTGCGGGCGAACCATCGCCGCCCGTCGTCGACCCCGGCGGCCTCGACGCCCGGCACCAGGTGGTCGCGCAGGAACGCATGCAGCGCTCGGCCGGCGAACGGCGTACGGACGGCGAGCCGCAGCGCGATCGTCCCGTCGGCCCGGCGCCGCGAGCCGCGGCGTCCGCGGAGCTCGGTCGGCGAGGCCGCATAGACCTCGCGGACGGTGTCGTTGAACTGACGTACGCTCGAGAAGCCGGCCGCGAAGGCGATGTCCGCGAAGCCGAGCTCGGTGGTCTCCACCAGCGTCCGGGCGGTCTGCGCGCGGCGCGCCCTGGCCAGTGCCAAGGGACCGGCGCCGAGCTCGGTGGTCAGCAGCCGGGTCAGGTGGCGCGGCGAGTAGCCGACCCGACGAGCCAGCCCCTCGACGCCTTCCCTGTCGACGACGCCGTCGGCGATCAGGCGCATCGCGCGCCCGGCCAGGGTCGCGGCCACGTCCCACTCCGGGCTGCCCGGGGTGGCATCGGGACGGCAGCGCTTGCAGGCCCGGTAGCCAGCGGCCTGAGCGGCCGCGGCGGTGCGGTGGAAGGAGACGTTCACCAGCGCCGGGGTCCGCGCCGGGCACGAGGGCCGGCAGTAGATCCCGGTCGAGGCGACCGCCGTGTAGAAGATGCCGTCGAAGCGCCGGTCGCGCGAACGAACGGCGCGGTAGCACGATTCGAAGTCGAGTCCGTTCACGCTCGTCGTCCCATCCATGTCCACCATGTTGCCGCGTTCGGAAAGAAATTACGCGCGGTTTTCGGACAGTGCCTTCCTCATGGTTTCACAATGCCGTTACCTGAAGCAGCAACCTCTCGGCTCACTGGCGCGTACAACCTGTGTGGGCTGCACACGCAGACGGTCCGCTCAGGCGGACGGGTGAGGGAGGGTGATGGGGACCGAATCGAGGTCGGGGACACGTACGGTCGTGCTCACCGTCGTGGTCACGATGCTGTTCTTGGCGGTCGGCACCGGGATCGGCACCTGGGCGTTCTACGACCATCTCAACAGCAATCTCGGCTCCGGGGGCGACATCAACCACCTCCTCGACGAGCCGGAGAACGAGGACGAGGGCCCCAAGCAGCCGCTCAACATCTTGATCTTGGGCACCGACGGACGTGACTGCGACGGCTGCTCGATCGACGGCGAGGGTGGCTCCGGCGGCTCCGACAGCACGATCCTGCTGCACGTCTCCGCCGACCGGACCTCGGCCTACGGCGTCTCGATCCCCCGCGACGCGCTCGTCGACCGGCCGGAGTGCACCGCCGCGGACGGCTCCACGATCCCCGAGGCGAGCGGCGTGATGTGGAACGGGGCCTACTCCCTGGGCGGCCCGATCTGCACCGCCCGCCAGACCGAGCTGCTCACCGGGATCCCGATCGACCACTACCTCGCGCTCGACTTCGCGGGTTTCCGCGGCATGGTCGACGCCGTCGGCGGCGTCACGATCTGCATCCCGGAGGCGATCGACGACGAGGAGCACAACATCTTCCTGCCCGCCGGCACCCACAACCTGCGCGGCAAACAGGCCCTCGACTACGTACGCAACCGCTCCTCCACCCCCAACGCCGACCTGGGCCGGATGCGGCGTCAGCAGTACTTCCTCACCGCCCTGGCCACCAAGGTCCTCTCCGCCGGCACCCTGACCCGCCCGCGACGGCTGGCCACGTTCGCCACCGAGCTCTCCAAGTCGATCACCACCGACGTCGGCTCCGTCGCCGAGCTGGCCGCCCTGGCCGGCGAGATGCGCGACCTCGACCCCTCGGGCATCGAGTTCGAGACCGTGCCCAACCGGGCCTACCCCACCGGCGACCCCAACTGGGGCCGTCTCGAGATCCTGCCGGAGTCCGAGGAGCTGTGGCAGCGGATGCTCGAGGACCGTCCGCTGCACGAGGCCACGGCCTCCGCCGCGCCCTCGCCGAAGGCGTCCGCCACACCGAGAGATCCCGAGGTCAGCGCCTCACCGGCCGAGGCGCCGGCCGACTCCGTGAGCCCCGAGGACCAGGAGAAGGACGCCGCCGACAACGGCCTGTGCGCACCCGCGTGAATGTGATGTGATCCACTCTGGTCATGACCAACACCACGGTTCCCGTCGGGGTCGGCGCCCTCACCTTCGATCAGGTCGTCGCCGTCGCCCGTCACAACGCTCCCATCACCCTGACCGACGAGTCGCTGACCGCGATGGCCACGAGCCGCGAGCTCATCGAGTCCCTGGCTCACGACACCCGTCCCCACTACGGCATCTCGACCGGTTTCGGCGCTCTGGCCAACACCTCGATCCCGCCCGAGCACCGCGCGCAGCTGCAGGCCTCGCTGGTCCGTTCGCACGCGGCCTCCTCGGGTGCGGAGATCGAGAAGGAGGTCGTACGCGGCCTCATGCTGCTGCGTCTCTCGACCCTCGCCACGGGGCGGACGGGTGTGCGCCCCGAGGTCGCCCAGACCTACGCGGCGCTCCTGAACGCCCAGATCACCCCGGTGATCGGTGAGTACGGCTCGCTCGGCTGCTCCGGCGACCTGGCCCCGCTGGCCCACTGCGCGCTCGCGGCGATGGGTGAGGGCGAGGTACGCGACGCCGGCGGCGACCTCGTTCCCGCCGCCGATGCGCTGGCGGCAGCCGGGATCACCCCGGTGCGGCTGCGCGAGAAGGAGGGGCTGGCGCTGATCAACGGCACCGACGGGATGCTGGCGATGCTGATCCTGGCGCTGGCCGACCTCGACGAGCTGGTGGCCACCGCCGACATCGCCGGAGCGCTCAGCATCGAGGGGCTCCAGGGCACCGACAGCGTCTTCGCCTCCGATCTACAGGAGCTGCGCCCGCACGCCGGCCAGGCGACCTCGGCGGCCAACATCCGCGCCGTCCTCGCGGGCAGCGGCATCGTCGCCGACCACCGCGGCACCGGGTTCACCCGGGTGCAGGACGCCTACTCGCTGCGCTGCGCCCCCCAGGTCCACGGCGCGGTGCGCGACACCATGGCCCACGCCGCGCGGGTGGCCGAGGTCGAGCTCGCCAGCGCGGTCGACAACCCGGTGGTCACCCTCGACGGCCGAGTCGAGTCCAACGGCAACTTCCACGGCGCACCGATCGGCTACGTACTCGACTTCCTGGCCATCGCCACCGCCGACCTCGCCTCGATCTCGGAGCGCCGCACCGACCGCTTCCTCGACAAGTCGCGCAACCACGGGCTGCCGCCGTTCCTCGCCCACGACCCCGGGGTCGACTCCGGGCACATGATCGCCCAGTACACGCAGGCCGGGATCGTCTCCGACCTCAAGCGCCTCGCGGTCCCGGCCTCTGTCGACTCCATCCCCACCTCCGCGATGCAGGAGGACCACGTCTCGATGGGCTGGAACGCCGCCCGCAAGCTGCGCCGCGCGATCTTCGGGGCCCGGCAGGTCGTCGCCATCGAGATCCTCACCGCCGCCCGCGCGATCGACATGCGCGCCCCCGAGCGTCCCGGCGCCGTCGGCGCCGCGCTGGTCGCGCAGGTCCGCGAGCTGGTCCCGCCCCCGGGCCCGGACCGGTTCCTGGCGCCCGACATCAGGGCGGTCGTGGACCTCGTCGCCACCGGTGCGCTCCTGGACAAGGCGCGCACCCTCGCCGACATCCGCTGACCGAGGCGGCGCCATTTTCCCGCCATGACGGGAAAGTGGCGCCGTACGGCCGTAGATCCCGCGACAGAATCCCGCCATGGCGGGAAAATGCGCCGACACCCACGCCCAGAACGAGCTTTTCGCCGGGCCGGTCTTACGCCCGATCCCGCGATGAGGTGAGATGGACCACATGAGCGAACCACGCACTGTCCGCGCACCGCACGGCCCCGAGATCACCGCCAAGAACTGGCAGACCGAGGCCGCCAAGCGCATGCTGATGAACAACCTCGACCCGGAGGTGGCCGAGCGCCCCGACGACCTGGTCGTCTACGGCGGCACCGGCCGCGCCGCGCGGTCCTGGGAGGCGTACGACGCCATCGTCCGCACCCTCGACGAGCTCGAGGCCGACGAGACGCTGCTGGTGCAGTCGGGCAAGCCGGTCGGCGTCTTCCGCACCCACGAGTGGGCACCGCGGGTCCTGATCGCCAACTCCAACCTCGTCGGCGACTGGGCGACCTGGCCGGAGTTCCGGCGGCTGGAGTCGCTCGGCCTGACCATGTACGGCCAGATGACCGCCGGCTCGTGGATCTACATCGGCACCCAGGGCATCCTCCAAGGGACGTATGAGTGCTTCGCCGCGATCGCGCGCAAGAAGTTCGGCGGCACGCTGGCCGGGACGCTGACCCTCACCGGCGGCGCGGGCGGCATGGGCGGCGCGCAGCCCCTCGCGGTGACGCTCAACGAGGGCGTCGTGATCGTCGTCGACGTCGACGCGGCCCGCCTCCAGCGCCGAGTCGACCACGGCTACATGGACACCGTGGCCGCGGATCTCGACGACGCGCTGGCCCAGGCCGAGGAGGCCAAGAAGTCGCGTACGCCGCGCTCCATCGGCCTCGTCGGCAACTGTGCCTCGGTCTTCCCCGAGGTCCTGGCTCGCGGGGTAGATATCGACATCGTCACCGACCAGACCTCGGCGCACGACCCGCTCTCCTACCTCCCGCTGGAGTACACCGTCGAGGAGTGGGCCGCGCGCGCCGAGGAGGACCCCGACGACTTCACCGAGAAGGCGCAGGCCTCGATGGCCAAGCACGTCGAGGCGATGGTCGGCTTCATGAGCCGTGACGCCGAGGTCTTCGACTACGGCAACTCGCTGCGCGAGGGAGCCCGCCTGGGCGGGTTCGCGAACGCGTTCGCCTTCCCCGGCTTCGTCCCCGCCTACATCCGACCGCTCTTCGAGGAGGGTCTGGGCCCGTTCCGCTGGGCAGCGCTCTCGGGCGACCCCGAGGACATCGCCAGGACCGACCGGGCGATCGTCGACCTCTTCCCCGAGAACGAGGGCCTCAAGCGCTGGATCACCCAGGCGGGCGAGAAGGTGCACTTCGAGGGCCTGCCGGCACGGATCTGCTGGCTGGGCTACAAGGAGCGCCACCTCGCCGGGCTGAAGTTCAACGAGATGGTCGCCTCCGGGGAGCTCTCGGCCCCGGTCGTCATCGGGCGCGACCACCTCGACTCCGGCTCCGTGGCCTCGCCCTACCGCGAGACCGAGGCGATGAAGGACGGGTCCGACGCGATCGCCGACTGGCCGCTGCTCAACGCGCTGCTCAACACCGCCTCCGGCGCGAGCTGGGTGAGCATCCACCACGGTGGCGGCGTCGGCATCGGCCGCTCCATCCACGCCGGCCAGGTCTGCGTCGCCGACGGCACTGCGCTCGCCGCGGAGAAGATCGAGCGGGTCCTCACCAACGACCCCGGCACCGGCGTCATGCGCCATGTCGACGCCGGCTACGAGCACGCGCGCGACGTCGCTCGCGAGCGCGGCCTCAACGTCCCGATGCTCGACTCCTGAAACCCCGCCGAGTCGGCTCATCTTGACCACGATCCGCACCGAGTCGGCTCATCCTGAGCACAATCCGCACCGAGTCGGCTCGTCATGACGGGCCGACTCGGCGAGAAATCTCGTCAAGATGAGCCGACTCGGCGAAGAAGTAGAGGAAGACTGTGAGTTTGGACGTCATCGACCTGCTCGACGAGATCGCCGATATCGGCCGCGACCCCGTCCGCGGCGGCTACTCCCGGCACGTCTACGAGCCGGCCGAGCTGGAGCTGCGCGAGTGGTTCCGGCGTACGTCGGCAGGCCTCGGGCTCGAGGTCGAGACCGACCGCAACGGCAACATCTGGGCCCACTGGGGTCCGCGGGCGGACGGGGCGATCGCGATCGGGTCCCACCTCGACTCGGTGCCGGGCGGAGGCGCCTATGACGGCCCGCTCGGCGTCGCCTCCTCCCTCGCCGCCGTCTCGGCGCTGATGGAGGAAGGCTTCGTGCCGGCTCGGCCGGTGACGGTCGCCGCGTTCGGCGAGGAGGAGGGATCCCGGTTCGGCATCGCGTGCCTCGGGTCGAAGCTGATGACCGGAGCGCTCCCCGGCGCGAAGGTCGCCGCGCTGGTCGACGAGTCCGGGGTGACGTACGCCGAGGCCTGCCGGGCCGACGGGATCGACCCGGCCGGGCTCGACCGCGACGAGGAGCGGCTGGCGAGCCTGGCGGCGTTCGTCGAGCTCCACGTGGAGCAGGGCATCGGTCTCGCCGATATCGATGCGCCGGTCGCGGTGGCCTCCTCGATCCTGGCCCATGGCCGCTGGAAGCTGGTCTTCTCCGGCGAGGGCAACCACGCCGGGGCGACCCGGATGCGGGACCGTCGCGACCCGGTCGCCGCGATGGCCGCCGCGGTCCTGGCCACCCAGCGCATCGCGTCCGCCCACGACGGTGCCGACTCCGCCCGGGCCACGATCGGCCGCCTCGTCCCGATCCCGGGCGGCACCAACGTCATCGCCTCCCGGGTGGATGCCTGGCTCGACGTACGCGGCGACACCGACCCGCAGACCCGAGCCCTCCTCAAGGAGATCCTGGAGGCGTCCCACGCGGCCGCGCAGGAGCACGGTTGCACCCTGGAGGTGACCGAGGAGTCCTACGTCTCCACCGTCGACTTCGACCCTGACCTGCAAAAACGCCTCCTCGGCCTGCTGGGCGAGGTCCCCGTGCTCGCCACCGGCGCCGGCCACGACGCCGGCATCTTCGCCGCCGAGATCCCCACCGCGATGCTGTTCACCCGCAACCCCACCGGCGTCTCCCACTCCCCCCACGAGACCGCCACCGACGAGGACTGCCGCGCCGGGGCGAAGGCGCTGACCGAGGTCGTCAGACTGCTCGCGAGCGAGCCCCGCAGATGACCCGGATCCATGCCGAGCGGGCGCTGGTCGAGGGTCGCGAGCTCACCGACGTCGTGATCGAGACGGCCGAGGGCCGGATCACCGCGATCACCCCGGGCGGGAGCACCGAGCCCGCCGACCTCCGCCTCGGCACCGTGCTCGCCGGCTCTGGCAACGCCCACTCCCACGCGTTCCACCGCGCGCTGCGCGGCAGGACGCACGACCAGGGAGGTGACTTCTGGCGCTGGCGCGAGCAGATGTACGCCGTCGCCGGCCGCCTCACCCCCGACTCCTACCAGCGCCTGGCCGAGGCGGTCTTCGCCGAGATGCTGGTGACCGGCTGGACCACCGTCGCGGAGTTCCACTACGTCCACCACCGCCCCGACGGGACGCCCCACGAGGACCCCAACGCGTTCGGCACCGCGCTCGCCGAGGCCGCGAGCAGCGTCGGCATCCGGCTGACCCTCCTCGACACCCTCTACCTGTCCAGCGCCCCGGGCAGGCCGCTCCTCCCCGAACAGCGCCGCTTCGGCGACGGCTCGGCGGCTGGTTGGCTGGGTCGCTGGCGCGACCTCCGGGCGGGGAACGGCCCGGTCACCATCGGCGCCGCGATCCATTCGGTACGAGCCGCCTCGCCCGACGACATCGCTCAGGTCGCCGCCGACCTCCCGCCCGATGTGCCCCTGCACGTCCATCTCTCCGAGCAGCCCGCGGAGAACGAGCAGTCGCTCGCGGCGTACGGGCGGACGCCCACTCAGGTTCTCGCCGACGCCGGCGCCCTCACCCCGCGGACCTGGCTGGTCCACGCCACCCACCTGACCGACGCCGACATCGCCCTCATCGCGGACAGCGGTGCCGGGGTGGTGATGTGCCCGACCACCGAGGCCGACCTCGGTGACGGCATCGGACCTGCCCGGGAGCTCGCCGACGCCGGCGTACGGATCGCCTTGGGATCCGACCAGAACGCGGTCATCGACCCCTGGCTCGAGGTGCGCGGTCTGGAGGCCGGCGAACGGCTCCGCAGCCGACAGCGCGGACGCTTCTCCCCCGCCGAGCTCGAGACCGCCCGCGCGAGCGCCGGCTACGCCGCCTGCGGCCTTCCGGGCGGCCTCCGGATCGGTGCCTGCGCCGACCTGGTGGAGATCGACCCCGAGTCCGTACGCACCGCCGGAGCCGCCCTCGACCAGCTCGCCCTGGTGGCCACCGCCACCGACGTACGTCGCGTCGTGGTCGGCGGGCGGGTGGTGGCCGAGGACGGCCGGCTGGCCGATGGTCGCGACCCGGCCGCCCTGTTCACGCACGCACTGAAGGAGCTCGGATGAGCCTGCTGCTGACCAACATCGGCGAGCTGACCACCCACGCCGAGGAGCACGGCACCCTCCGCGACGCCGCCGTGGTGATCGAGGACGGCCGCATCGCCTGGATCGGCCCCGCCGACCGGGCCCCGGCAGCGGACACCCACGACGACCTCGACGGTCGTGCGGTGCTCCCCGGCTGGGTCGACTCCCACACCCATCTGGTCTCGATGGGCGACCGCGCCGAGGAGTTCATCGACCGGATGGCCGGCCGGCCCTACGAGGCCGGCGGGATCATGCGTACGGTCGATGCGACCCGGGCCGCCACCGACGACGACCTCCGGGCGCGGGCGCGCCGGCTGCGCGAGGAGGCCTACCGCGGCGGTACCACGACGATCGAGGCCAAGACCGGCTACGGCCTCGACGTCGAGACCGAGCAGCGCCTGGCCCGGATCAGCGCCGAGCACGCCGAGGTGGTCACCTACCTCGGTGCTCACGTCGTCCCCGCGGGCGTGGACCGTCGCGCCTACATCGACCTCGTCACCGGCCCGATGCTCGCCGCCGTCGCACCCCATGCGACCTACATCGACGTCTTCTGCGAGCAGGGCGCCTTCGACGTCGAGGAGTCCCGCGAGATCCTCGAGGCCGGCCGCGCCGCGGGGCTCGGCATCAAGGTGCATGGCAACCAGCTCGGCGAGTCGGGCGGTGTCCAGCTGGCCGTCGAGATGGGCGCGACGAGCGTCGACCACTGCAACCACCTGAGCCCGCAGGACATCGAGGCGCTCGCCGGGTCCGACACCGTCGCCACGCTCCTGCCCGCCTGCGACCTCTCCACCCGCGAGCCGTTCCCGCCCGCCCGCGAGCTGGTCGATGCCGGCGTCACGATCGCGATCGCCTCCAACTGCAACCCCGGCTCCTCCTTCACGACCTCGATGGCCTTCTGCGTCGCCACCGCCGTCCTCCAGCAGCGCCTGACCTTCGAGGAGGCCCTGTGGGCAGCGACCGTCGGCGGCGCCACCGCGCTCGGCCTCGACGACCCCACGGGACGGATCAGCGAAGGCGGCCGCGCCGACCTGCACGCGCTCGATGCCCCCTCCGCCAAGCACCTGGCCTACCGCCCCGGCGTTCCCCTCACCCACCAGGTCTGGAGCAGGGGAAACCCGGTATGACTCAGCCGCGCCGCTTGCCGATCACGACCAGGTAGCGGCAGGGCTCGTCGGTCGGGTTGACGAAGACGCAGTCGGCAGGCGGCCCCAGCTGCAGGCAGTCGCCCGCGTCGAGCTCGTGGACGAGGTCACCCTCGACGAACCGCAGATGCCCCGAGAGCACCCAGATCTGCTGCTCCTTGAAGTGGTACGCCGAGGCGGGCGACGCCACCGAGGCACCGGCCGGGAACTCCACCTCGACCAGCTCCAGGATGCCGCGCGCGGGCGGCGAGACGGCGCGACGTACGTAGCCGGTCTCGGGATCGGTCCACTCGGTCTGCTCCGAGCGCCGGGCCACGCGCACGGCGTCTCCCTCGGCCCGCGCGATCAGCTCGGACAGGGTCAGCTCCAAAGCACCGGAGAGGCGGGTGAGCAGGACGGCGGTCGGCTGCGCCTCGCCCCGCTCGATCTTCGAGATCATCGCTCGAGACACCCCGGACGCCTCCGCGAGGCCCGCGACGGTCATCCCGAGCGACTCCCGCGCCGACCTGATGTTGGATGCCAGGGCTTCACCGAACTTGTCACTATCGTCATCCACGGGACTACTATAAGAGACATGCCTCCTGCCTGGACCATCCGCCACGCGACGCCCGCAGATGCCGGCGCCTGCGCGGCGATCTACGACCCGTACGTCCGCGACACCGTCATCTCCTTCGAGACCGAGCCGCCGACGGCCGAGGAGATGGCGCGTCGCATCGAGTCGTCCCTGGCCGAGCACGCCTGGCTCGTGCTGGAGACCGAGGGCGAGGCCGGACCGGAGGTGCTCGGCTACGCGTACGCCACCCAGCACCGCACCCGCGCCGCCTACCGCTGGGCCTGCGACGTGTCGATCTATCTCGACCAGGAGCGCCGCGGCAAGGGCGCCGGCAAGGCCCTGTACGCGGCCCTCTTCCCGGTCCTGAAGGAGCGCGGCTACCACCGGGCGCTGGCCGGGATCGCGATCCCGAACGATGCCAGCATCGGGATCCACCGCTCCTTCGGGTTCACCGAGGTCGGGACGTACCGCCGAATCGGCAAGAAGTTCGACGCCTGGCACGACGTCACCTGGATGCAGCTCGATCTCTAGCGCGGGTACGAACGTTCGAGACGGGACGGTCCATCTGTCGTCGCGGCCTGGACGGGGGTTTCGACCAGCGCGCGACTGCTATGCGCGGCCGATGATCTCCGGCGCGACGGGCCACCTGACCTGCTAGCCCTCCGACAGCGACGACCGTAAGGTGGCCAGCATGCCGACGCTCAGCTCGAGGTCAAGACGACGCTGGACGCGGTTCACGATACTCGTCGCCGCCGTCGTGATCGCGGTCGTGATCATCGACCGGGTCGGTCAGGTCGAATGGCCTGCGGTCTGGGACGCACTGAGCCAGCTGACCTGGTGGCAACCACTGATCCTGCTGACGATGGTTGCCGCACGGCAACTGTTCAAGGCCAGCCCGCTGCATTTCTACATCGAGAACGTGTCGCTGGGTCGCGCGACGCAGAACGACCTCGGCGCCATCCTGATGGCGACGATCGCCCCGGCACCTGCCGATTATGCGATCCGGGTGACGATGTTCACCTCGTGGGGACTCTCGGCCGCCCGCGGTTTGGCGGGCGCGACGATGAACACCGTAACCGTGATGGTGGTGCGGTTCGCGCTGCCGCTGGTCGGCTTCATCATGCTCGTGATGATCGGCGGCGACTTCTCCTATCGCTGGGCCGACCTGTTCAGCCTGCTGATCTCCGCCGCGATTGCTGCGTGTGTGTTGGTGGTGCTCCACAGCGATGCGCTCGCGCGCGCTTTTGGGACCCACGCCGGCCGGATCGTCGGCAGGATCCGGCGCGGCGTCGACCCCGAGCGCTGGGCGCAGAGCTGCACCGACTTCCGTGGCCACATCTCCGCTCGCGTCCGCTACGGCTTGCCGCGGTCGCTGGCCGGGGTGATCGCAATGGTGCTGGCCGACCTGGCCATCGTGGTGTTCTGCCTGCGGTTCGTGGGCGTGTCCCCCGCCGAGGTCGGGATCCTCGACATCGCCATCGCCTACATCTTCGCGTTTCCACTGACGATCCTGCCCTTCAGTGGCATCGCGATCGTCGACTCACTCATCATTGCCGCACTGGTCCAGAGCGGCGGACATGCCGTCGAGGCCCCGGCGATCGCGGCTCTCGTCATCTGGCGGGTCTACACCCTGGGCGTCCCGGCGCTCGCGGGGCTCGTGGCCATCGGGCTGTGGCGGCGCACGACCCGGCGCACGACCACGGATGCCGCCCTCGCCGGTCACGAGCCCGAGTCGCCGTGACCACAGCACCGTCGGGTTCCGCGCTCATCGGACGCGGCGCGTCGCTCACCGGATCCGCTCGTAGCCTCAGAGCAGGAAGGCGAAGAGCCCCGAGTCAGTGACTCGGGGCTCTTCGTGCGTTGTACCCCCGACCGGATTTGAACCGGCGTTACCGCCGTGAGAGGGCGACGTCCTAGGCCGCTAGACGACGGGGGCTTGCGGGAGAAACATTACCGGACGACCTGCCGATCCCCCACATCGGCACCACCCCTCCAGGGCACCGCATTGACACGAAATGACGAAGAGCCCGAGTCGATGACTCGGGCTCTTCCTGCGTGGTACCCCCGACCGGATTTGAACCGGCGTTACCGCCGTGAGAGGGCGACGTCCTAGGCCGCTAGACGACGGGGGCTTGCAGCGGGTGAAACCTTAGCGAAGCGCTTCAGTGACTCCCAAATCCTCCGGAGAGGATCCGCTGGGCTACTAGGACTCGAACCTAGAATAACTGGACCAGAACCAGTCGTGTTGCCAATTACACCATAGCCCATCGCCTTGCTCGACTAAGCTTCACAAGGACGATTCGGCCCTCAGGATTTCTCCCTCGAACCGAGAGTGAACATTACCGGCGAGGCCCCCGGGCGACGAAATCGGCACGCCCTCCGGCCTCATTTCACGGGCTCTTCGTCGTGGTCGAGAGGCCCGCCGACCGCGCGGCCCACACGGTGAGTGCCAGGAAGACGCCCGACTGGACCAGGGTGACCGGGATCCGCCACCACGAACCCTCGGTGGTGTTGAGCACCGTCGAGATGTCACCGAAGGCCACCGCCATGCCGAGGCTGACGAAGTTGTTGAGGACATGCATCGCGATGCCCGCCTCGATGCCCCCGGTGGCGATGACGCAGATGCCGGCCACGATGCCGAAGGCGAACCGGTCCAGGAACAGCGGCAGGTCCTGGGAGCCGTGGGCGAAGGCGAACAGGAGCGCGGTGATCGTCACCGAGACGGTCCGGGCGCCCATCATCCCGCCGAAGAGGGACCCGAAGGTCTGGAAGATGTAGCCGCGGAAGAGGTATTCCTCCCCCGCCGCCTGCAGCGGGGTGAGGAGCACGATCACCAGCACGAAGTCGCGCATGGTGCTCGTATAGGGGTTGAGCGTGCTGGGCCCGAGGTCGTCGCCCGGGATCGGCAGCCGGGAGGCGATGATGACGGTGACCACCATGGTGATCGCGGCGATCCCGAGACACTGCAGCAGCCACGACCAGCGGATCCGGCGCTCGACCGAGGCCAGCCAGCCCGGGCGCAGACCGTGCAGCCCCCAGCACAGCAGCATCGCCGCCGGGATCGCCCCGGCCAGCGAGAGCAGCAGGAACGCCAGCGACTCGGGAGTGACGACCTCCACATCGGCGACCGCCGGCATCGCGGTGGCGACGTCGCTGCCGGTGAACCGAAAGAAGAGCTCGAACCCGACCAGCACCACGGCCGGCGAGACGAAGAAGACACACAGCCCGATCAGGATGAGTCCGACCAGAGGCCGCCCCCAGCCGCTGCGCCCGCTGCGCTGCACCTGGTAGTACGCCAGTCCCGAAGGCGGCTCCACGACCGTACTCATCCTGTCCGACCTACTTCCCGAGAACCGCCTTCAGACGGCCCAGCGTACGCTCCCGACCGAGCAGCTCCATGGATTCGAACAGTGGCGGGCTGATCCGCTTTCCCGTCACCGCGACCCGCACCGGGCCGTACGCCTTGCGCGGCTTGAGGCCGAGACCGTCGATCAGGGCCGCGGTCAGCGCGTCCTGGATCTCGGCCGTCGACCACGTGTGGAGCCCCACGAGCGCGTCGCGCGAAGCCCGGACGACGTCCAGACCCTCCTCGTCGAGCAGCTTGGCGGAGTCCTCCTCGTCGAGCGCGAAGTCGGCCTCCGGGACGAAGAGGAACCGCAGCATGTCGGAGGCCTCGCCGAGCTTGTTGATCCGCTCGGCGACCAACGGCATCGCGGCCTCGAGCATCTGCGCGTCGGCGTCGTGCACCGGGTCGCCGATGACGCCGTCGGCCTTGAGGTAGGGAATCACCCGGTGGGTGATCTCCTCGACCGGCAGCAGCCGCATGTGGGAGGCGTTGATCGCCTCCGCCTTCTTGATGTCGAAGCGGGCCGGGTTCTTGACCACGTCGTGGATCTCGAAGGCCTCGACCATCTCCTCCATGGTGAAGATGTCGCGGTCGGCCGCGATCGCCCAGCCGAGCAGCGCCACGTAGTTGAGCAACCCCTCGGGCAGGAAGCCCTCCTCGCGGTACTTCAGCGCGTGCGCCTCCGGATCGCGCTTGGAGAGCTTCTTGTTGCCCTGGCCCATGACGTAGGGCAGGTGGCCGAACGCGGGAGCACGCTCGGCCAGACCGACCTCGACGAACGCGTCGAAGAGCGCGATCTGGCGCGGGGTCGAGGAGAGCAGGTCCTCGCCGCGGAAGACGTGGGTGATGTTCATGGTGGCGTCGTCGACCGGCGCGGTGAGCGTGTAGAGCGGGTCGCCGTTGGCACGCGCGAGCGCGTAGTCGGGGACGTGCTTGGTCTCGAAGGTCACCTCGCCGCGGACGAGGTCGTCGAAGGTGATCGAGCCGTCGGGCATGCGGAACCGCGGGACCGAGGAGCGGCCCTCGGCCTCGTACGCCTTGATCTGGTCCTCGCTCAGGTCACGGCAGTGGTTGTCGTACCCCTGCGCCGGAGCCTCGCCCTTGATCCCCTCGGCCTTCGCGGCCTTGTAGGCGGTCAGGCGCTGCTCGTAGCGGGCGGTGGTCTCCTCGCCGGTGCAGTAGCACTCGTAGACGTGGGAGGAGGCGCGCAGACGGCCGAGCGCGTCGGCGTAGATCTCCGAGCGCTCCGACTGGCGGTAGGGGCCGTAGGGACCGCCGACCTCGACGCCCTCGTCCCAGTCGAGCCCGAGCCAGCGCATCAGGTCGATGAGCCCGTCATAGGACTCCTGGGTGTTGCGAGCCTTGTCGGTGTCCTCGATGCGGAACACGAAGGTGCCGCCGTGGTGGCGCGCGAAGGCCCAGTTGAACAGGGCGGTCCGGACCAGACCCACGTGGGGCGAGCCGGTCGGGCTGGGCGCCATCCGGACGCGGTAGTCCTTCGGGTCGAGGGTGCCGGTCAATTCATTGCCAGTCAACGCTGTGCCACCTTGTTCGTCAGAGCTCCGAGCCCCTCGACGAAGATCTCGATCTCGTCTCCGGGCTCCATGGGGCCGACACCCTCGGGGGTGCCGGTGAGGATCACATCGCCCGGCAACAGCGTCATGACGCTGCTGATGTGGGCGATCAGCTTCGGGATGTCGTGGACGAGGTCCTTCGTGGACCCGTCCTGGACGACATCCCCGTTGAGGAAGGTCTGGATGCGTACGCCGGCGGCGAGCTGCTCGATCTCGACGTCGGTCTCGATCCAGGGACCGAGCGGGCAGAAGGTGTCGTACCCCTTCGCCTGGGAGAAGTGCTTGAGCCGTCGCTGGACGTCGCGCGCGGTGACGTCGTTGGCGACCGTCATCCCGTAGATGACGTCGCTGACCTTCTCCTCCGGCACGTCGCGGCAGATCCGGCCGATAACGATCGCGAGCTCGCCCTCGAAGTGCAGGTCTTCGACGTTGCTCGGTCGCTGGATCGCGTCGTCGGGGCCGCAGACCGAGGTGTTGGGCTTGATGAAGAAGAGCGGCTCCTCCGGAACCTCGTTGCCCAGCTCGGCCGCATGCTTGGCGTAGTTGCGGGCGACCGCGACCACCTTGCTGCGCGGGATCACCGGCGCGAGCAGCTTGACGTCTTCGAACTTGTGGACCTGATCGGTGATGTTGACACCCGAGAACAGCGGGTCGCCCTGGAGCGCGACGACGGTCGCGTCCTCGCTGAGCTGGCCGTAGCCGTCGAGGTCCCCCATGACGACGCCGAACTGGGGCTCGCCACCCTTGGTCGTGAATCTGGCGATGCGCACGTGCTGAGCCTATCCGGACCCGTCGCCACGATTCACTTCACTATGCGCCGCCTTCGTAGGCTTGTACGTCGTGGAGGTGCTGTCGCGTTCGGAGTGGACCGCTCGCGCGGACGCCCACCGCGCGCGCCTGGCGCCCTACGTCGAGCCGCATCTCGCCCGCCGCGGCGCCCGGGTCAAGCACCCGGTCAACGACTTCCTGTTCACCTACTACTCCTACCGGCCCGCTCAGCTGCTGCGCTGGCACCCGGGGTTCGGGGTGGCGCTCTCGGACGCTTCGGAGTACGCGGATCTGCGCGGCTACGCCGACGGCGCCGTCTCTCACGACTTCCTCGCGGACAAGCGTCTCCTCCTCGAGACGCTGGTGAAGCTGCTCCGCGCCACCGCCGGGCGTGAGGGCAACTTCGGCTGCTTCGGCCTCCACGAGTGGGCGATGGTCTACCGGCTGACCCCGGAGCAGGTACGCCACGCCGACTGGCCACTGCGCCTCGGTGCCGCCGGCACCGACCGGGTCGTGGAGTCCCACCGCATCGCCTGCAGCCACTTCGACGCGTACCGCTTCTTCACTCCCCCGGCGGCACCGCTCAACACCCTCTCCCCGCGCTCCGAGGACCGGGCGGCCTTCGAGCAACCGGCCTGCCTGCACGGCAACATGGACCTCTACAAGCACGCCTTCCGGCTCTCGCCCCTGGTCTCCTCCGACCTCGTCGCCGACTGCTTCGAGCTCGCCTGGGACATCCGCACCATGGACATGAAGGCTGCTCCGTACGACCTCGCCGAGCTCGACCTCGACCCGATCCGCATCGAGACCGCCGCCGGGAAGCAGGAGTACGCCGCCGCCCAGCGCGGCTTCGCCGAGCGCGCCGCCCCGCTGCGGGAGCGGCTGGTCGCCGAGTGCGAACGGCTGCTCGCACTCTCTAGGTGAGGGTGCTGGCCGGGACGGGGTCGGCGGTGCGGCTCTTGAGGTATTCGACCTTGTCGGGCCCCTCCCCCTCCAGCCGCTCCCCGAGGACCCAGCCGCAGGCGTCGTAGAACGACATGGCGCGGGTGTTGCCCGAGAAGGTCTCCAGCCGGATGGTCGGGTGCTGGGCGAGAAGGGTGTCCTCGGCGTGCCGGAGCAGGAGGCGGCCGAGCCCCTGGCCCTGGCGTTCCGGGTCGATCATCATCAGGTCGACAGTGGTGCCGTCGAGGATGGAGAGGCCGATGATCCGGCCGTCCTGGACGAGGCAGTAGACGCCACCCTGCTCCAGATGGGTCGCCACGTGTTCGTCCGAGGCGCCGCTGCCGATGAACCAGTCGACGGCCTCGTCGCCGAGGAACCCGCGGTAGCAGGTGTCGATCACGCGCCGCGCGAGGGACTGTAGGTCGCCGAGGTCAGCGCCGGCCGCAGGGCGGATGACGGGGTGCTGCTGCTCGGCCGGCGTGGTCCTGCCGAAGCTACCGGCTTGGAGCTCGACGGCGGCGGTGACCCGCTCGACGTCACCGGTGGCGAGCAGGTCGAGCAGGGCGCCGCGCAGGGTGGCGAGGGCGAGGGTGCGACGGGCCTCGCCGTCGGGGTTGGTCCGCTCGGGTTCGGGTTGAGAGGCGGCGAGGAGCGCGAGCCAGTCGTTCACGGTTGACTCGGCGAAGCCTGCCCAAGGGCCGTCGGGCTCGACCAGCGAGCGGGCGTACGCCTCCACCCACAGGCGCAGGAGGGGGCGGTGCTCCTCGGCGGCGAGCCACGCCCAGACGTGGGTGACCGCCTCGGGCAGGCCCATGGCCGAGGAGGGCAGGGGCTCGATCATCGCCAGCTCGTCGACCCGTGCGCGGACCAGCAGCGCCTTGACCAGGCCGTCCTTGTTGCCGAACAGGAACATCAGCACCCGGGGGCTGGAGCCGATCGCGGCGGCCACCGGGCGCAGCGAGAGGTCGGCGAGACCGTGCTCGAGGGCGTAGGCGTAGGCCGCCTCGAGGAGCTCGGTCTTGCGGGCCGACGGGGTTGGCTTCGGCGTGGTCATCGGCCTAGCATAACGCCAACTGAAACAGTCGTGTCAGTAGGAGGTCCGATGACACTCGAAGACCGAGGCGCGCAGGTGCGCGTCAGGCGCGCCGACAGACCCGGCGACCTGGGCTGGATGGTGATGACCCACGGTGAGGTCTATGCCGAGCAGTTCGGCTGGAGCAGCGACTTCGAGGTGCTGGTCGCCCGGATCGTGGCCGACTACGCCACCGAGCACGACCCGGCGACGGAGGCGGCCTGGATCGCCGAGGTCGACGGCGAGCGCGCCGGCTGCATCCTGCTGGTCACCGGCGAGGAGCCCGGTGTCGCCAAGCTGCGGATCCTGCTGGTCGCCGCCCGGGCCCGTGGCCTCGGCGTCGGTTCCCGCCTCGTCGATGAGTGCCTCGGCTTCGCCCAGACCGCGGGATACGACCAGGTCACCCTGTGGACCAACGACATCCTGACCTCCGCACGCCGGATCTACGAGGCGTACGGCTTCGTCCTGACCGGCGAGGAGCAGCACCACAGCTTCGGCCACGACCTCCTCGGTCAGACCTGGACGCTGGACCTGCGCGCAGGAACGAGGCGTCAGTAACGGACGTCACACGCGGTGCCCGCTGCTCCCGGCGTGACCTCGATCGGCGGGATACGTTGATCCCACGATGGCCATCCTTCCCCACCCCCGGAAAACCGCCGCCTCGATCGCCACCACGGTCGGCGCCGCGGCGGGGAACGTCGCGCACTCGCTGCTCTACGGCGGGCTCGCCGACCTGCGGCCGATGCCGCGTACGTTGATCGACGACGGCACCCGGCGCGAGCTCTACCACTACCGGCCGACGGCGGGAACGACGCCGGAGGGTGACCCGGTGCTGCTGGTCACGCCGCTGGCGGCGCCGGCGATCTGCTACGACCTGCGGCGCGGCTGCTCGGTGGTCGAGCACCTGGTGGGGACGGACCGGCCGACGTATCTGGTCGAGTACGGCGAGGTGAACTTCGCCGATCGCAGCCTCGGCATCGAGCACTGGATCGCGCACGTCGTGCCGGAGGCGATCCGGTCGGTCTCCGAGCACGCGGGCGGTCGGCCGGTGCACGTGGTCGGCTGGTCGCTGGGCGGGATCTTCACGATGCTCACCGCCGCCGACGCCCCCGACCTCCCGATCGCCTCGCTGGCAGTGCTCGGCTCGCCCTGCGACGTACGTCAGGTGCCGTTGATCGCGCCGCTGCGGCCGCTGCTCAACCTGCCGCCGGGAAACCTGGTCACCACTGCCTACCAGGCCTTCGGAGGTGCCCCGAAGCCGCTGGTCAGGTGGGCTTTCCAGATCTCCTCGGTCGACAAGATGTTCACCAAGCCGGTGGCGAAGCTGTCCAACCTGGCCGACCGTGAGTTCCTCGCCCAGCTCGAGGCCGTCGACCGGTTCACCGACAACATCATCGCCTACCCGGGGCGTACGTTCGGGCAGCTCTATCACCACTTCTTCCGCACCAACGCGCTGTTCAGCGGGCAGATCGACCTCAGTGACGACCACTCCGTCCACCTGCGCGACGTCAAGCAGCCCACGCTCGTCGTCGCCGGCGCCAACGACGGCATCGGCCCGGTCGCCTCGGTCCGGCCGCTGGTCGACCTGCTCACCGGCGCCGAGGAGCTCCGCTTCGAGATCGTCCCCGGCGGCCATCTCGGGCTCCTCACCGGCCGCGCCGCGCGCGACAACACCTGGCCCCTGCTCGACGAGTGGTTCAGCCAGCACGACTGAGTTGCCCGGGTCGCCCGGGTTGTCGGTGGCGGGTGGCAGGGTGTGCGCCATGTCGAACCCACCCGCCGAGGCGACCGAGGAGCACTTCCGCAACGAGGACTGGTACGCGGCCGACCTCACCGGGGCTCGGTTCGTCGACTGCGTCTTCACCGATGTCGACCTCACCGAGGCGACGACGTCGGCGGCGCTCTTCGAGAACTGCACCTTCCACGGCGGCCGGTTCAACGCCTCCACCCACGTCGGCTCGGCGTTCGTCGGCTGTGACTTCCGGCGGACGAACTTCTTCGACTCGACCTTCGAGGGCTGCAAGCTCAGCGGGAGCGAGTTCTCGGGCTGCACCCTGCGGCCGCTGAAGGTGAGCGGCGGCGTCTGGCGCGGAGTCTCGTTGCGCGGGGCGAACCTGTCCCGGCTCGACCTGTCCGGGCTGGACCTGCGCGACGCCGACCTGTCGCTGGCCGATCTCACCGACGCGGTGCTGCGCGATGCCCAGCTCGCCGGAGCCACGCTCCAGGAGGCGACGCTGCACGGTGCCGACCTTCGCGGCGCCGACCTCGACCGGGTCGATCTCACCGTGGCGTCGCTGCGCGCCACGAAGCTCGACCTCGCCGGCGCCGTGATGCTCGCCGAGCTGCACGGAGCCGAGATCGAGACGGCCTGAGCACCGATAGGTTGTCCGCCATGCTTCGTGGAGCGATTCGCATCGCCTTGATCGCCGTCATCGCCGGCCTGCTCCTGGTCCCCGGTTCCGCGCGGGCGTGCGCCTGCGGCGCGGCGTACGTCCCGGAGGGGCACACTGTCGAGGCCGGGGAGGAGATCGCGTTCCTGAGCTGGGCCGAGGAGGGCGAGCGGGAGCGGCTCGAGATGCTGCTCGGGATCACCACGGAGACGCCCGACCTCGCGGTGCTGGTGCCGACACCGACGGTCCCGGCCGTCACCCAGGGAGACCCGGAGCGCTTCGACGAGCTGGCGCGGCTCACCACCCCACCGCCGGAGGAGGACCGGTCGCTGTTCGGGGGCGAGGACGGCGCCGGGGCGCCACCGGGTGCCGCGCCCGACGTCGTCTCGCGCACGGTGCTCGAGGACGTCGTCGCCACCGTCATCGAGGGCGGGGACGCGAGCGGGGTGGCGACGTGGCTGCGTACGAACGGCTACGCGACCAAGCCCGAGCTCGAGCCGGTCATCGCGGACTATCTCGCACAGGGCTGGCGGTTCACGGCGGTCAAGATGCGCGGCGACAAGCCGTTCGACGGGTACGCCGACCCGATCGTGCTCACCTTCGACACCGCGAGCCTCGTCTACCCGATGCGGCTCAGCTCGGCCGCCGACGAGATCGGCGAGGTGACCGTCTTCACCCTCGACCGTACGTTCCGTGCGCCTCGTGCGTCCTGGGTGACCTCGGGCCGCCCGAGGCCGCCGTGGAGCTGGTCGAGGACGGGGTCCACGACGATGTGCTCGACAACCTCGTCGAGCGCGGCGAGAACCGGCTGACCAAGTGGATCTTCTCGGTCGCGGACCCGGCCACGCTCACCAGCGACCTCGAGCTCGCCCGGGAGCCGGAGATCGCGGAGACCTTCACGCCGCTCGCAACCGAGTCGGCGCGCGATGCCGAGCGGGACATCCCGCCGTGGGTTGCGGTCCTCACCGGAGCAGTCGGGCTGGTCGTCGGGGCCGGGGCGGTCCTGCTCGTGCGCAGGCGCCGGACCTCAACGGTCAGCTGAGGCCTCGCGGACGACCTTGGCCATCGAGATGCCGGCAGCGATCAGGCCCAGACCGGTGACGAAGTCGTCGGTGTCGCGTACGTCGTCCTCGATGGCGCCCGCGGCGGCGGCCTGGAGGTGGGTCTGCTCGTCGACGGCGTGGCCGTAGACGAAGTGGAGCAGGGTGCGGGCGGCGACGGGGGCGAGGTCGCCGAGGCCGCCGTCCTTCAGGGCCGCGACGAGGTCGTCGTGGGGCTGGGTCGCGCCCAGCCCGAAGGCCCAGACCGTGGCGACGACCTCCGCGCCGTCGCGGTAGGCGAGCAGCGAGTCGCGCAGGTCGGTGCAGATGCCGGTGACGCGTACGTCCCAGGCTCCCGACGGCTCGTGTCGGCCCCGGAGCAGGATCTCGTCGGCCACCGCGGCCAGCAGGGACTGCTTGTTCGCGAAGTGGTGGTAGAGCGCGCTGGGGCGTACGCCGAGCTCGGTGCCGAGGCGACGCATGGTCAGGTCGGCGAGACCGTAGTCGTCGAGGACCTGCAGCGCGCGGGCGACGACGTCCTCACGGCGGTAACGCATATTGCTCCCAGGGGCCGGGTGGTGGGACGAAGTGGACGAAGACGTACGTCGACCTTAACCTGAACACCGTTCACCTGACCAAGGTTCAGGTCTGAGTACGCAGGAGCGAGTATGACCGAGTCCCCCACGAGCACCGACGAGACCCCGGCGACCCCGGCGACCAAGTCGTCGCGGCTCGACACCACCGACCTCGCACTGATCGCCGCGTTCGCCGCCCTGATCGCGGTCTGCTCCTACCTCGCCGCCATCCCGATGGGCGGCGCCGGCGTACCGCTGACGCTGCAGGGCTTCGCGCTCCTGCTGACCGGCGCCCTGCTGGGCCCGCTGCGCGGCACCGCCGCCGTGGTGCTCTACCTGCTCCTCGGCGTCGCCGGCCTCCCCGTCTTCGCCGGCCACTCCGCCGGTCCCGGCGTCTTCGTCGGGGTGACCGGTGGCTACCTGTGGTCCTTCCCGGTCATGGTGCTCGTCGTCGGCCTGCTGGTGAAGTACGTCCTGCGGTCCCGCCGCACCAACCCCCTGCTCGTCTTCGCCGCCTGTGTCGTCGGCGTCGTCATCAACCACGTCGGCGGCATCATCGGGATGGCCATCGTGCTCCACGTCAGCCTGCCCCAGGCGGCGGCGTTCGACGCCCCCTACTGGATCGGCGACTTCATCAAGGCCGCTGTCGCCGCGGTCGTCGCCTCCCAGGTCCACCGCGCCTTCCCGAAGCTGCTCGCCCGACGTGCCTGAGATCCGCTTCGAAGCCGCCGAGGTCCGGGTCGAGTCCCCGGATCTCGGCGGCGATCGCACCATCCTGCAGCCCACCACGCTGACCCTGAGCGAGCAGCGGATCGGGATCGTCGGGAGCAACGGCTCCGGCAAGTCGACCCTCGCCCGGATGATCAACGGCCTGGTCGCACCCAGCGCCGGGAGCGTCTCCGTCGGTGGCCTCGACGTGGCCCGCAAGGGCGCCGCCGTACGCCGGCGTGTCGGGTTCACGTTCACCGATCCCGCCGCCCAGCTGGTGATGCCGACCTGCGTCGAGGACGTCGAGCTGTCGCTGCGCAGGACCGTGAAGGACCGCGTACGCCGCAAGCAGGTCGCCCTCGACACGCTGGCCCGCTTCGGGCTCTCCGAGCGCGCCGAGGTCAGCGTCCACGCGCTCTCCGGCGGCCAACGTCAGCTGCTCGCACTGGCCGGTGTGCTCGCCACCGAACCCGACGTGCTCGTCACCGACGAGCCGACCACCCTGCTCGACCTGCGCAACACCCGCATGGTCGGCGACCTGCTCTTCTCGCTGCCGCAGCAGCTGGTCCTCGTCACCCACGATCTCGACCTCGTACGCCGCTGCGACCGCGTCCTCGTCGTCGAGGACGGCCGGGTCTGCTATGACGGCGATGCCGACGCGGCGGTTGCGCACTACGTGGGGGCGGTGAGCCAGGGGTGAGCATGACCGTCGGGCTCTACCGCCCGGGCGACACCGTGCTCCACCGGCTACCGGTGGGCGCCAAGCTGCTCGGCCTGGCCGTGCTCAGCGTCGCGATCGTGGCGCTGCGCGGCCCGCTCATCGCGGTCGGCTTCCTCGTGGTTGCGGTCGTGCTCGCGCTCATCGGCCGGCTCGACCTGGCCTCGACCGCGCGGGCGCTGCGCGCCGTTCTGGTCATCGCCGTGCTCGTCGCCCTGCTGCAGTGGTGGCTGTTCACCTTCGACCGAGCGCTGGAGTCCCTGCTCGACCTCGTCTCGCTCGCCCTGCTGGCGCTCACCCTGACGGTCACCACGCCGACCACCGAGACGCTCGACGCCGTCGTCCGCTGGATCCGTCCGCTGCGCCGCGTCGGGCTCGACCCCGAGCGGGTCGCGCTCACGATCGCGATGGCCATCCAGGCCCTTCCCGGCACCCTCGCCCTGGGCGTGGAGACCCGCGACGCCGCCCGAGCCCGCGGCCTCGGCCACTCCCCCAGGGCGTACCTCACCCCCTTCGTCATCCGCGTCGTCGCCCGCGCTCACGAGACCGGCGACGCTCTCAAGGCCCGCGGCCTCGGCGACTGACCCAGCCGAGGCGTCACGTACGTCGGCCGAAGCGTCACCCCGGTCGGCCGAAGCGTCACGTACGTCGGCCGAAGCGTCACCCCGGTCGGCCGAAGCGTCACCCCGGTCGGCCGAAGCGTCACGTACGTCGGTCGAGACGGCACCATGTGCCGTCTCGCCCGACCTAACTGACGTCTCGCCCGACCTAACTGACGTCTCGCCCGACCTAACTGACGTCTCGGCGTGGGGTCACCAGCCAGGCGGGAGGCGGTGGTCCCAGAGGGCGGCGTCTTCGATCTGGGCCGCGAGGGAGAGCAGGAGGGGCTCCTCGGCGGGGCGGGCGGCGAGCATGACGCCGACCGGGAGGCCGGACGGGGTCCAGTGGAGGGGCAGGGAGATGGCGGGCATGCCGGTGACGTTCCAGGCCGAGGTCCAGGGGGTGAACTCCTTCTGGGCCTGGAAGTCGCGCGCGGGGTCGGCGTCGTCGCGGATCTCGCCGACCTTCGGCGGCGGGGTGGCGAGGGTCGGGGTGAGCACGGCGTCGTAGGGCGCCAGCGCCTCCAGCGCACCGGCGGCGAAGCGACGCAGCTCGGCGATCGCCAGCCCGAAGGCCGGACCGCTGACCGCCTCCCCCTGCTCGGTGAGCCAGCGGGTCAGCGGCCGGATCTGCGAGCGCTGCTCGGGGGTGAGGTTGACGACCGACATCGCGGTGCCGACGGCCCAAACAGTCTCGAAGACCGCGACCGCCTCGACCGGCAGCGGCCGTGGGATGTCGACGATCTCGTGGCCCAGCGACTCCAACAGAACCGAGGCGTTCTCCCAGGCCGCGACGCACTCGGCATCGACCTCGGTCGGCGCGATCAGCGGCTCGATGAACCGGGCGATGCGCAGCCGCCCCGGCGGCTGCTCGCACGCGTCCAGGAACGGCAAGGGTTCCTCGGGTGCCCAGAAGGGATCGCCCGTACGCCGCCCCGCGAGCACGTCGAGGAAGGCCGCCGCGTCGCGTACCGACCGGGCGATCGGACCGGCGGTGGCGAGTCCGGCCGCGTCGCCGTACATCGGTGACGGGGAGATCCGCCCACGGGTCGGCTTGAGGCCGACCAGCCCGCAGCACGAGGCCGGGATCCGGATCGATCCGCCCCCGTCGGAGCCCTGGGCGACCGGAACGAGCCCGGCGGCGACCGCCGCGGCAGCACCTCCGGAGGAGCCGCCGGCGATCCGCGTACGGTCCCAGGGGGTGACGGCGGGCGGCGCCACGTCCGGCTCGGTGTAGCAGGGCGAGCCGAACTCGGGGGTGTTGGTCTTTCCGAGCGAGATCATCCCGGCCGCCTCGATCGAGAGGGTGACGTTGTCGGAGACGTCGGGGACGAAGTCGGCGAAGACCGCCGACCCGAAGGTCGTACGTACCCCGCGGGTGAGGTTGAGGTCCTTGATGGCGGTGGGTACGCCCCACAGCGGCGAGGCGCCGACCGGCTTCACCGCGAGCTCCCGGGCACAAGTGGAGATCCGCGACTCGGCCACCGTGACGAAGGCACCGACATCGTCGAGCCGGGCGATCCGGTCGAGATAGTGCTCGGCGATCTCTCCCGGGGAGATCTCGCACCGATGCAGCAGCTCTCCCTGTTCCAGGGCGGTCAGATCATGAAGCTCGGCCACCCCTGCAGACTAGTGGCCCGAGCGCCACTCGTCCTCGAGCATCGCGTAGTGCACCAATGTCGTCCACTCACCCTTGAACCACTCGGCCTCCCGCTCGACCGCCTCCTTGCGCATCCCGAGCCGCTCGACCACCCGCGCCGAGGCGGTGTTGCGCTCGTCGACCCTGGCGGTCACCCGGTGCAGGCCGAGGCCGTCGAAGGCCAGGCCGAGCAGCGCCCGTGCGGTCTCGGTGGCGAAGCCGCGGCCGCTGAACTCGGGGTTGAAGGCGTAGCCGATCTCCCCCGACCGCTGCTCCTTGCTGTGCCAGAAGAGCACCACGTCGCCGATCAGCCGGCCTTCGTGCTCGACGGCGAGGCAGAGCACCTCGCCCTCCTGGCGCAGGACGGAGAGACGCCTCTCGGGTGCGTACGCCTTCCGCAGCTGCTCGCGGTCACGCGGCACCGGCGGGATGTAGCGGCACACCTCCTCGAGCGAGAGATAGGCGTGCAGGTCCTCGAGGTCGCGCTCGACGTCGATCGGTCGCAGCGCCAACCGCTCGGTGGTGACCGGGTAGTCCGGCGCCAGCGCGGGCTCGGCGAGCTCCTGGAAGACACTCAGATGCAGACCCGCCGGCCCGTCGAGACGGGCGTTGAGCGACTCCCACGGGGTGCGGGTGGGCGGCGCGACGAGCGTGGCACCGCCATCGACGAGCCCGGAGGCGACGGCGGCGGAGTCCTCGACCTCGAACGCCACCCGTACGTGGCCGGCCGCCGGACGCCCGACCTCGACCTCGTCGATGTAGGCGTGCTGGGCGGAGTTGGCGAGCTCGAGCGTGGCCCGGCCGGCGTCCAGGATCGTCACGTGCGCCTCACCGGGGCCGGAGAACGCTGCCTCCTCCGGCAGGCCGAGGGTGTCGCGGTAGAACGCCACCGCCTCCTCGTAGTCCTTGGCCTCGACCACCAGACGGAGCTGCTTCACGGGTCCACTCATGACCGCAAGGTACGGCCGATAGACCTATCGCGCACGCGATAAATGACCAAGGTCAGGTCTCCCCCCGCAGAGACCTGACCTCGTGGTGCCGTCTGGATGGAGATCAGACAGCAGCGGGCTGGAAGCCCGCGAGCTTGGCGACCGCCTCGGTGAAGCGGGCCTGGGCGTCGGCGTCGGTGAAGACGTCGATCTCGTGGACCGGCTGGGAGACGATGGCGTCCTCGACGACGATGGCGCCACCGATGCCGGCCGAGCGGGCCGCGTCGGCGTGGGACCACTTGGCACCGTAGGGGGTCGGGGCGACGCCGACGACGGAGAGGATCTTGCCCTTGAGCACGCCGGCGGCGTAGGGGCGCGAGAGCCAGTCGATCGCGTTGTTGATGACGGCGGGCATGGTGCCGTTGTACTCAGGGGTCACGATGAGGACGCGGTCGGCCTCGTCGATCACCTTGCGGAGCTGGCTCACGGCCTCGCCCGGGTCGGCCTCGAGGTCCTCGTTGAAGAACGGCACGTCCGCCAGCCCGTCGACGATCTCCAGGACGACACCATCAGGGGCCTCGGCGACGAGCTTCTCGGCGAGCTTGCGGTTGATGGAGTCGGCGCGCAGGCTGCCAACGAGTACGGCGATACGGGTGTCGGTCACGGGTTCTCCTCGAAGGACGCGGGTAGTTCAATGTTGAAGTGTTCAACGCCCGCGTCCGGGAGGTTCATTCCGTGACAGCCGCCTCCGGGGGTGTGGTCTCGCCCACATGCCGGCGCAGCCCGAAGGTCAGCCCGTCGACGAGGGCCTCCCAGGACGCCTCGATCACGTTCGACCCGACCCCGACCGTCGTCCACGACGTCGAGCCGTCGGAGGTCTCGATCAGCACCCGGGTCCTCGCGTCGGTGCCGTGCCCCTGGTCGAAGAGCCGCACCTTGAAGTCGATCAGGTCGAAGTCGGCGACCACCGGGAAGGCACGCGTGATCGCGGCCCGCAATGCCTGGTCGAGCGCGTTGACCGGGCCGTTGCCCTCGCCGGTCTCGACGTGACGTACGCCGTCGGCGTGGATCTTCACGATCGCCTCGGTGGTCGACGCCGTCTCCTGGCCGCCGCCGCGAGCCTCGGAGATGACCCGCCAGGACTCGACGTCGAAGAAGGACGGACGAGAGCCTTCGACCTCCTCGATCAGGAGCAGCTCGAAGGAGGCGTCGGCCGCCTCGAAGGTGTAGCCGCGCTGCTCGGCCTCCTTGACCCGCTCGGTCACCCGGGTCACCAGGTCGCGGTCGTCGGAGAGGTCGTAGCCGAGCTCGCGTCCCTTCAGCTCGATCGACGCCCGCCCCGCCATGTCCGAGACCAGCAGCCGCATGTCGTTGCCAACGCCTGCCGGGTCCATGTGCTGGTAGAGGTTGGGGTCCACCTTGATCGCCGAGGCGTGCAGCCCGGCCTTGTGGGTGAACGCGGAGGCACCGACGTACGGCTGCCGGCCCGCCGGCGGCACGTTGGTCACCTCGGCGACCGCGTGGGCGACGCGGGTCGCCTCGCCCAGCAGCCCCGTCGGCAGCACCTCGCGGCCCAGCTTCAGCTGCAGGTTGGCGACCACGGAGACGAGGTCGGCATTGCCCGTACGCTCCCCGTAGCCGTTGATGCAGCCCTGGACGTGCATCGCGCCGGCGTCCACGGCGGCCAGCGAGTTGGCGACCGCACACCCGGTGTCGTTGTGGCAGTGGATGCCGACCGCTCCTTGGGTGGCGGTGCGGACGTCGTGGACGACGTCGGCCACCCAGCCCGGCAGCATGCCGCCGTTGGTGTCGCACAGCGCGACCACGTCGGCGCCCGCCTCGTAGGCCGTCCTCAGGACCTCCAGCGCGTAGTCGCGGTTGGCCCGGTAGCCGTCGAAGAAGTGCTCGGCGTCGAGGAAGACCTGCTGGCCCTCCTCGCGCAGGTGGGAGACCGTGTCGCGGATCATCGCGAGGTTCTCCTCGAGCGTGGTCCGCAGCGCGAGCTCGACATGGCGGTCGTGGGACTTGGCCACGAGGGTGACGACCGACGCGCCGGAGTCGCGGAGCGCGGCCACCTGGGGGTCGTCAGCGGCCCGCACCCCGGCCCGGCGGGTCGACCCGAACGCCGCCAGCCGCGCGTGCTTGAGGTCGAGCTCGGAGACGGCCCGCTTGAAGAACTCGGTGTCCTTCGGGTTCGCACCGGGCCAGCCGCCCTCGATGAACCCGACGCCCAGGCCGTCGAGGTGCCGGGCGATCGCGAGCTTGTCGGCGACGCTGAGGTTGAGGCCCTCCTGCTGCGCACCGTCGCGCAGGGTGGTGTCGTAGACGTGGAATTCCATGGCTCTTCTGTCCTCGGGTCGTCCTGCGGCTGGGCAACAAAAAACCCTCTCGGGAACGAGAGGGTGGCGCGTCGGGCGGTTGCTCGACGCGCTAGCGAATGATGATGACGTTGGTCGTCATAGCCCCGATACTGCCACGAAATCTCCTCCCGTGGGACGGCCGTCTCACCAGCCGAGGAGCTCGACCCACCACGGCTCGTCGCCGCCGGAGAACTGCGAGCCCTCCTCGGAGAGGTTCTGGATCGGGAAGAGCGCCAGGGTGAGGACCACCGCGAACCCGAGGATCCACGGCACCCAGCGAGCCGAGATCCGATGGACCGCCCTGGTCACCGGGTCACGCAACCGGTCGCGCCCGGAACCGGTCCACAGCGCGACGACGAACGCCAGACCGGCGAGCCCCAGCGCCGCCTCGAGGGAGAGCTGCAGGGCGAACCCGATCAGCACCGCCGCCACCACGAAGCCGAAGCCCCACACCCCGACGACGAACGTCTTCGGGAGCGAACGGACCAGCCGCCACGGGGCGCCGATCAGGAGCCGGGGCGCGTCGTGCCACTTGCGGCCGCGATACCACCGCCAGCGGCGCAGGTCACCGGCTGCGAGGGTGCCGGCGCGGATCAGCCAGGCCACACCAAGCACGGTCCAGAACCCGATGCTCGGGAACGCGGCGATCACGCCGACCGCGAAGGCGAGCAGACCGAGCCAGAGGGCGCCACGGCGCAGCTTCTCCAGCCTCTTGTTGGGTGGCGCGACGACCTTCGCGACCGGTGGGAAAGGCGCGGCCGGGGTGGTGGCCTTCTCCCGCTCGGCCCGGTCGCTCAGCGAGAGCTGCTCGACCGGCCGGTGCACGAACGGCCGGCGCGGCGTACGCAGCCACTCGCGCACCTCGTCCAGCGTCGGGCGGTCGGCGGGGTTGGGCGCGAGCGCCTGGCCGAGCAGCCCGCGCAGCGGCTGCGGCACTCCCTCGAGGTCGTGCTCACCGCGCCGGGCGCGGTCCATCAGCTTCATCGCGTTGCCCTCACCGAAGGGCGGACGGCCGGTCGCCGCGTACGCCACCACGGAGGCCCACGAGTGCACGTCCGAGGCCGGGGTGGCCGGGTCGCCGACGGCGATCTCGGGCGGGAGATAGCCGGGCGTGCCGATCAGCAGGCCGGTCACGGTGATCTTCGGGTCGTCGGAGACGCGGGCCAGCCCGAAGTCGATCAGGATCGGGGTGCGGCCCTCGACGATGATGTTGGCCGGCTTGATGTCGCGGTGGAGGACGCCGACGGCATGGCAGTCGGCGATGCCCTCGGCCAGGTCGCTGGCCAGCTGCTCGACCTCCTCGCGCGAGAGCACGCCCTCGTTGACGATCTTGTCGTGCAGCGTCGGCCCTGGTACGTAGCGGGTCGCCAGCCACGGCACCTCGCCCCACGGGTCGGCGCCGACCACGCCGGCAACCCACCTGCTCCGCACCCGCTGCAGCGAGGAGACCTCGCGCGCGAGCCGATGGCGGCCCTCCTCATCCCCCACGAACTGGGTGCGCAGCACCTTCAGCGCCACCCGCTCGCCGCTCGTACGGTGGCTGGCCAGGTGGACCCGTCCCATCCCGCCCTGCCCCAGCAGGGAGAGCAGGTCGTAGTCACCAACGGTGTCGCGTTGGTTCACCGGGAGCCGGCGAGGGGCTGTCGTCACGTGACAAACCTTATCGGCCGCAGCCGACACCCCGCCGAGGCGTCGCCTACGTCGGCCGAGACGTCACCCGATGCCGACTCGGCCGACGGGAGCGACGCCTCGGCCTGCGTACCTGACGCTTCGGCCGACCGGGCTGACGCTTCGGCTAGACGATCTTGCGCATCCAGCCGAAGGTGTCCTCGGCGCGACCGAACTGGATGTCGACGAGCTGCTTGCGGATGGTCTTCCAGACCTCGCCGTCACCGGCGGAGGCGATGGAGCCGCCGTTGTAGACGAGCTCACCGACGGGGGTGACGACGGCGGCGGTGCCGCAGGCGAAGACCTCGGTGATCTCGCCAGACTCGACGCCGGCCTTCCACTCGTCGATGGCGAACCTGCGCTCCTCGACGGTGTAGCCGAGCTTGCCCGCGAGCTCGATGATGGACGCGCGGGTGATGCCCTCGAGGATGGTGCCGGTCTCGGGGGTGACGATCCGGCCGTCGGCGTGGACGAAGTAGAGGTTCATGCCGCCGAGCTCCTCGACGTACTTGCCCTCCTGCGCGTCCAGGAACACCACCTGGTCACAGCCGTTGGCCGACGCCTCGGCCTGGGCGACCAGGGAGGAGGCGTAGTTGCCGCCGGTCTTGGCCGCACCCATGCCGCCGCGGCCGGCGCGGGTGTAGTCCTCGGTGAGCCAGATCCGCACCGGCTTCACGCCGCCCTTGAAGTAGGAGCCGGCGGGCGAGGCGATGACCATGTAGGTCACGTGCTGGGCCGGGCGCACGCCGAGGAACGACTCCGAGGCGAACATGAAGGGCCGCAGGTAGAGGCTCTTCTCGTCGGTCTCGGAGGCCTCGGGCACCCAGCGCGCGTCGACCTTGACCAGGTCGAAGACGGTCTGCACGAAGTCCTCGATGTCGAGGACGGGCAGTGCGAGCCGCTCGCTCGAGCGGGCCATCCGGGCGGCGTTGGCCTCTGGCCGGAACGACCAGATCGAGCCGTCGGCGTGCCGGTAGGCCTTCATCCCCTCGAAGATCTCCTGGGCGTAGTGCAGCACGGCTGCCGACGGGTCCAGGCTGAGCGGTGCGTACGCCTCGATGCGACCGTTGTGCCAGCCCTGTTCGGGAGTCCACTCGACGGTGAGCATGTGATCGGTGAAATGGTTGCCGAAGCCTGGGTTCGCCAGGACCTCCGCGAGCTGCTTGTCGGTGGCCGGTTGGGTCGACAATGTGGTGCTGATCTCCATGACCATGAGATTAGTCCTGTTCTACGCGGGAAACGTAAGTGATGGGGGCAGACGAAGGGCCGGGCGCAGGAGAATCTGCGCCCGGCCCGTCGAGGGTGAGCGTCTAGCTGGTTACGCGGGCGGCGATCGCGTCGCCGACCTCGGAGGTCGTACGTGGCTCGGTGCCGCGCTCGGAGAGGTCGGCGAGCACGGCGGCGTCGATGACGGCGGCAGCCTCGGGGTGGCCGAGGTGCTCGAGCAGAAGGGCCCCGGACAGGATGGCCGCGGTGGGGTCCGCCTTCTGCTGGCCGGCGATGTCGGGGGCGGAGCCGTGGACGGGCTCGAACATCGAGGGGAACTCCCGGGAGGAGTTGATGTTGCCGGAGGCCGCCAGGCCGATGCCGCCGGTGATGGCAGCGGCGAGGTCGGTGATGATGTCGCCGAAGATGTTGTCGGTGACGATCACGTCGAAGCGGCTCGGGTCGGTGGCGAGGAAGATCATCACCGCGTCGATGTGGAGGTAGTCCACGGTGACGTCGGGGAACTCCTCGGCGACCTGCTGGGTGACCCGCCACCACAGCGAGCCGGCGTTGACGAGCACGTTGGTCTTGTGGACCAGCGTCAGCTTCTTGCGCGGACGCGCCTGGGCACGGGCGAAGGCGTCGCGTACGACCCGCTCCACGCCGTAGGCGGTGTTGACCGAGGTCTCGGTGGCGACCTCGTGCGGGGTTCCGACCCGCATCGCGCCACCGTTGCCGGTGTAGAGGCCCTCGGTGCCCTCGCGCACCACGACGAAGTCGATCTCGCCCTTGTCGAGCACGGCCGGCGACAGCGGGGAGGTCGCCCCCGGGAACAGCCGCGACGGGCGCAGGTTGACGTAGTGGTCGAGCTCGAAGCGGAGCTTGAGCAGCAGCCCGCGCTCCAGGATGCCCGGAGGCAGGTTCGGGTCGTTGGGCTTGCCGCCGACCGCGCCGAGCAGGATGGCGTCCTGCTCCTTGATCTCAGCGAGCACGGAGGACGGAAGCACCTCGCCGGTGGCGAGATAGCGCTCGGCGCCGAGGTCGTAGCGGGTCTGCTCGAACTTCACCGGCGAGGCGACCTCGAGCACCTTGAGAGCCTCGGCAGTCACCTCCGGTCCGATGCCGTCGCCGGGGATCACTGCGAGGTTGGTCGTAGACATACGGCGAGACTAGTTGTCGTCGGGCAGCTGGCCGCCGTTGTCCCGCAGGTCGAGCGCCTGCTGGACCGCGGCGATGGTGTTCTCGACGCTGTGCGGGTTGTCGGGGTCGTGGCTCGCCGGGCCCCACTCGCGGCCTCGCTCGTTGTAGTCGGCAGGGCTCTCGGGGTACATCGCGTACATGGCTTCTTCCTTCACACTTCGGGTCATCAGAGGGTGTGGGAGAGAAGCCGGGGTCTTTTAGAAGACGGAAGCCACCGCGACGAGGTGGCTTCTCCTGCGGTCGTTACCGCTGGGCCCCGTCGCGGCACTCGAGTACGAGAAAAATGCTCCGCATGGTGAACTGACGGTAACCCGAGATGTCTCTTCCGTCATCGAATCTGGACCAAAGGTCCGACATCCGAGACACACATGCGGGTAAGTCGCCGGAACATCGGGAAGACTGGTCCTGTGAGCGCACCTCCAGAGCTTCCGGACATCGTGACCCGTGCCTTCGACGTCTCCCGTCGGGCGGGCTACGTGTCGTTCTGCCGCAACGAGACCGGGCGGCTGCTGGCGACTCTGGCGGCCACCCGGAGCGGCACGATGGCGGAGTTCGGCACCGGTTGCGGTGTCGGCACAGCGTGGCTGCGAAGCGGCGTACGCGGCAAGGCCGCCCAGATCGTCTCCGCCGAGCTCGACGAGCACCTCGCCAAGGAGGCCGCCGAGATCTTCGCCGACGACGCGCAGGTCGAGGTCATCGCCGCCGACTGGGGCATCCTGCGCGACCGCGGCCCGTTCGCGCTGCTCTTCCTCGACGCCGAGACCCCCGGCGGGGTCTCCCCCGACCAGCTCTCCGACCTCGTCGAGGAGGGCGGCATCGTCGTCATCGACGACCTCATCCCGACCGACCTGTGGCCGCCGATCGTCTACGGCCGAGTCGACAGCCTGCGCGAGTCCTGGCTCACCGACGAGCGCTTCACCACCGTCGAGGTCATGGTCGCCGCCGACACCAGCGTCCTGCTCGCCACCAAGCGCTGAGCGGCTGTCTGCTCCTTCGTCAAGGCGGTGTCCTGAGCTTGTCGAAGGGTATGCCGGTCAAGGCGCACATCCCGGGCGGGGTTCCGCGCGGGATGTGCGCCTTCGGCTGCATACCTTGACGAAGGTCCACCCTCAGCCGAAGAGCTCCTGAGCCAAGAAGTGGCCTGACTTCGGCGCACGCGGGACGGCGAAGATCGCCGACCCGACGTGAGCGATGTACTCGTTGAGCAGGTCGACCCGTCCGAGCTTGCGCTGCAGGTCGACGAAGGTCGCCGGGTCCTTCATGAAGGCGATGAAGAAGAGCCCGGCGTCGAGCTGGCCGAGCGGGTTGAGCCCGTCGGTGAAGTTGTAGCCGCGGCGCAGGATCTTGGCTCCCCCGTTGTTCTCCGAGGCGGCCAGGGCGACGTGGGAGGTCGGGTCGATGACGGGCTCGCCGTCGCGTACGGCCTTGAAGTCCGGGGTGTCGGACTCCTTCGTCCCGGTCAGCGGAGCGCCCTCGGCCTTGTCTCGGCCGATGGTGAGGTGCTGGGTCTGGATGGTGGTGCCGTCCCAGACCTCGATGTCCATGTTGATCTTGCGGGTGACCAGGTAGCTGCCGCCCCGCATCCACGCCGGCTCGTCGTCGTCCGCGACCCAGACGAACTCGTCCAGGTCCTCGTCGGTCGTGATGTTGCGGGTGCCGTCCTTGAGACCCATCAGGTTGCGCGGGGTCTTCTGACCCTTGCCGGCCGAGGCACGGCCGAAGCCGAGCACCGTCCAGCGGGTGGTGACCAGACCGCGTCCGATCCGGATCAGGTCGCGGATGGCGTGGTAGGCCACCTGCGGGTCGTCGGCGCAGGCCTGCAGGGCCAGGTCGCCGCCGCACAGCTCCGGCTTGAGCTCGTCGGCGGGCAGCCGCGGGATCTCGGCCAGCAGCTTCGGGCCCCGTCCGGCGAGCCCGAAACGGTCGTCGAAGAGCCCGGGCCCCAGACCGAGGGTGACGGTGAGCGAGGCCGGCGAGAGGTCGTACGCCTCCCCCGTGTCCTGCGGCACGCCGTTGCTCCGCGAGGGCTCCACGGACCCGACCGGGTTGCCCTTCATCATCGTGGCCATCGCCGCTGACCAGCGCGCGAAGAGGACCTTCAGCTGCTCGGCCGTGGTGCCCTCGACGACGTCGAGGGACATGAAGACCAGGTGCCGCTGCGGCGGCGTGGCGACGCCGACCTGGTGGTCGCCGGTGTAGAAGTCGTACGCCTTGGAGAGGTCGAGCCCGTCCGCGGCCGACGCTTCGGCGGGCGAGACCGCACGGCCGCCGAGGAACCCGACCGCGGCCCCGGCCGCGGCGCCTCCCCCGGCGCCGGCGAGGAGCCGGCGCCGGGTGAAGCCCTTGCCTTCGGTGGCCATCAGGCCGTCGCTGCCTTCTCCGCCAGCCGGCCGAGCACGTCCTGCAGCGACTGCACGGTGGCCGAGAGCTTCTTGCCGTCGGAGGCCTTCAGCTCGGCGGTGTAGGGCTGGTAGCCGCCCAGCGCCTCCGGGTCCTTGTAGCCCTCGAGGTCGTCGATGACGGCGGTGAACCGCGCGTCGATGGTCGTGACCAGCTCGGCGTCGATCTTCTCCAGGCCGGGACGGAGTGCGGCGTAGGCCTGCTGGGCGCCCTCGACGTTGTTGGCGAAGTCGACCAGGTCGATGTGGCTGTAGGCCTCCTCCTCGCCGGTGATCTTGCCCGACTGGACCTCCTCGAGCAGCGCAGCGGCACCGTTGGCAAGGTCCTCGGGCTTGAACTCCAGCGTCTTGCCGACCTCGGCGAGCTTGGCGACGTTGGTGACCAGGTCGGCGGCGTACTTCTTGGTCTCGTCGGTGATCTTCTTGGCCTCGAACAGGTCGCGCTCGACGGCGTGGAAGCCGCTCCAGCCGACGGCCTCGTCGAGGTTGGAGGCGCGCATGTCGATCAGGTAGTCGAGGTTGCCCTTGTTGTCGGTCGGGTCGAAGCCCTCCATCACGAAGCCCTCGACGTCGGACTCGATCTTCTCGTAGAAGGGACGCGCGTCGGCGTAGGCCTGCTGGGCCGCGGCGACGTCGCCGGAGTCGACGGCCTTGCGGAGGTTCTCGACACCGGTGACCATCGCGTCGAGCTGGGTGTTGACGTAGCCGGTGTAGTCCTTCGCGCCCGCGGCGAGCAGCTCGGCGGTGTCGCCGGCCGGGGCCGCGGCGGCCTCGCCGGTCACCGTGAAGGGGATCCGCTCCTCGGCGGCACCCGGGCAGTAGACCTCGTAGTCGCCGCCACCGAGAGTCAGGGTGAAGGTCACCTCGGGCAGACCTGGGGCGAGGTTCTCCTTCTCGCCGAGGATCTTCTGACCGTCCATCAGCTCGACCTCGGTGAGGCCGGCGGCCGACTCGTTGGCGACCGTGAAGGTCACCGGACCGGCGGCGGCGGTGTCGGTGTCGAGCTCGCAGACGTCGCCGTCGGAGCCGCTGACCAGCTTCACCGCGACCTGGCTGGCGCCCTTCTTCTTCGGGGCCGCCGAGTCGTCGCTCTCGCTGCCGCAGGCAGCCAGACCGGTGAGACACAGCGCGGTGAGTGCTGCAACGGAGATCGCCTTACGCGACATGGGTTGAACCTTTCACTGAAGACTCCTGGCGCCCTGCGCGGCCAGAGTCGTTGACGGCGCGCGGTGTGGTGTCGCGGCCGGGCCTGCGCCGGGACTGCCACAGCAGCACCCCGGCGAGGACGAGGAGGGCGACCGGCAGCCAGTGCTTCCACAGGAGCCGGTCGTGGGCGGCCCGGTCCGCCTCGGCGATCGTCGCGATCAGGTCCGTCGCATAGGTCTCCTCGACCTGCAGAACGGCCCCGTCGACGGTGAAGGTGCGCGGTGAGGTCAGTCCGCCGGACTCGATGGTCAGCACGAGCTTGCCGGAGGTGCGTACGTCGACCAGACCGTCGTCGCGGCTGAGCACCGTGTGGCGGGTGGTGTCGGTCCAGCGGGCCTCGTAGGGGCCTGGGGCGGTGCTGAGGTTGAGTCCGACCGGGATCCGGTCGCCGGTGTAGGTCAGCAGATCCTGGGCGGTGAGCGTGGCCGGCAGCTCCCCGGAGCCCTCCGCGTGCCAGGCGGTGTCGGCGGTGCCGGTGTGGTCGCTGGGGTCGCCGAGCTCGATCTTCTCGCTGTCCGCGGTCAGCGTCGCCCGGTCGCCGGTGACGGCCAGCACCGCCGTACGTCCGTCCGCCAGCGGGGCCTCGCGAGGCACCTCGACACTCGGCAGCGGCACGAGGAGGAAGAGAGCGGCCGCGGCGAGGATCGCGACGACGGCGCCGCCGATCCGCAGCCGTCGGGCGAGCGCGGCGCCTGGCCGCAGGTGTGCGGGCAGGAGAAGCATCGCGAGCATCGGCACCAGGTAGGCGAACCAGCCGAGCACCTCGATCACCCGCGGGTCGGCGGGGATGCCGAGGATCCCGGTGATCAGTGCCGAGCGCACCGAGCCGTTGGGGATCAGCCAGGACAGGTCGACGGTGGAGCCTTGGCCGACGGTGACCCAGCCGGCCTCGTGTCCGGTGCGCAGCGCGAACATCACCAGCCCTGCCGCCACGAAGACCAGGAACACGCCGGTGACCTGGAAGAACACCTTCAGGTTGAGCCGCAGGCCGCCGGCGTAGATGCCCCAGCCGAGACCGATCGCGATCGCCAGACCGAGCAGCGCGCCGAGGATCGCGGCGGGGGCGCTGGTGGCGTTCTGGATCGTCGCGAGCAAGAAGACCGAGGTCTCGAAGCCCTCGCGCAGCACGGCCAGGAAGCCCATCAGCGCCATCGCGGTCAGCGTGCCCGCGCCCAGCGCCGCGGCCGCCGCCTGCTCGAGGTCACCCTTCAGCGTGCGGGCGTGGGTGTGCATCCAGCGGATCATCCCGGTCACGAAGACGATGGCGATGACGCCGATCACGCACTCGAGCATCTCCTGCTGCCGCTGCGGCAACGCCTGCTCGAGGAGCCTCAGCGCGACCCCGACGGCGATGCTCAACCCGATGCCGGCGCCGACGCCGATCCACAGACCACGCAGGGGGGCACCGTTACGGCGGAGGAAGGTGGCGATGATCGATACGATCAGCGCCGCCTCGAGGCCCTCGCGCAGCCCGATGACGAAGGTTGGCAGCATTCCCGCAGCGTAACCTTAGGCAAGCCTCACCTTGTAGACCGGGAGCCAGAACTTTGCCCTGGGTCAGATCGCGCAGCCGTCGGGGCCGCAGGCGTCGCCGTCACCGACGATCGTGAGGGCCGGCTTCGTCTCGGCGTGGACCTTCTCCAGGAGCTGGCTGAACAGGTCGGTCGGCTGAGCGCCGGAGACGCCGTACTTCCCCTCGACGACGTAGAACGGCACCCCGGTCGCGCCGTAGGCGCGGGCTTGGTCGATGTCGGCCTGTACGTCACCGGCGAACTCCTCACTCGCGAGCACCTCGTCCACGCGGGCGGCGTCGAGACCGACGTTCACCGCTGCCTGCTTCAGGACGGCGTGGTCGCCCATCGACTCACCGCGGGTGAAGTACGCAGCGAGCAGCTCCTCCTTGAGCACCGCCTGCTTGCCCTCGGCCTTGGCCAGGTGGAGCAGCCGGTGGGCGTCGATGGTGCGCGCGTGCGGGGTGTCCTCGTGACGGAACTCGAGGCCGGCCGCGGCGGCCGGCACGTTGGCCTGCTTCATCAGCTCACGGGCCTGGTCGACGGAAGCCCCGAACTTCTTCGCCAGGGCCTCGACCGTGGTCTCGACCGGCACCTGCGGCGCACTGGGGTCGAGCTCGAAGGAGTGGTAGACGATCTCGACGTCGTCGCTGTGCTCGAAGCGCTCCAGGGCTTCCTCGAGGTGGCGCTTGCCGATGTAGCACCACGGGCAGACAACGTCGGACCAGACATCAATACGCATACCTCGACAACGTTTAGTTCGGTAGGAAACATTCCGGAACGGACCGATCTACCCCGAGACGGTCTCAGGGGAGATCAGGGGAACCGCCAGGAACCCACCAGGGATCTGCCAGGGGTCTGCCGGACGCGCGCGGGGCCCGTGTCAGGCGAGGCTCGGAGCATGATCCAGATCGATGCCCTCTCCAAGAGGTACGGCAGGTTCACGGCCGTCGACAACGTGACCTTCACCGCCGAGCCCGGCCGGGTGACCGGCTTCCTCGGCCCCAACGGCGCCGGTAAGTCCACGACCATGCGCATCCTGGTCGGACTCACCGATCCGTCCTCCGGCAGTGCGCACCTGCTCGGCCGCCACTTCTCCCAGCTGCCCAACCCCGGTCGCGAGGTCGGGGTGCTGCTGGACGCCTCGGCCCAGCACGGCGGCCGCACCGGCCGCGAGATCCTCACCCTGGCGGCCCGCACCATGGGGCTGGCGAAGTCCAGCGTCGCAGAGACCCTCGACCGGGTCAGCCTGACCGAGGAGGAGGCCGGGCGTCGCGTACGCAACTACTCCCTCGGGATGCGGCAGCGGCTCGGGATCGCGACGGCCCTGATCGGCGACCCCGAGGTGCTGATCCTCGACGAGCCGGCCAACGGCCTCGACCCGGCCGGCATCCGCTGGATGCGCGACCTGCTGCGTGGCTTCGCCGACGACGGCGGCACCGTGCTGCTCTCCTCGCACCTGCTGCACGAGATCGAGGTGATCGCCGACGACATCGTGGTCATCGGCAACGGCCGGATCGTGGCGCAGGGCACCAAGCAGGAGCTGCTCAGCAGCGGCGAGACGTACGCCCGTTCCAGTGATCCCACCTCACTCGGCCGGGCGCTCCAGCGGGCCGGCTTCACCGCCGAGCTCACCACCGAGGGGGCCGTCCTCAGCGACGCCGACCTCACCACCGTCGGCCAGATCGCCTTCGACACCGGACTCGTGCTGGCCGAGCTCCGCGCCGCCGACGGCGCCGGCCTGGAGGAGATGTTCCTCCAGCTGACCGCCGAGACCCAGCGCGACCACCTCGAGACCCCCGAAGGGAAAGCAGCATGAGCACCACGACCCTCGCCCCTGAGCCGGCAACCCCGGCCGAACGCGACCCCGAGGCGGTACGCCGCCGTGAGCGGGCCGTGCCGGCCCCGATCCCCTTCGGCCGGATCGCCGGCATCGAGCTGCGCAAGATGTTCGACACCCGCTCGGGGTTCTGGCTGATGGCCAGCCTGGTCGTGCTCTCGCTGGCAGCGACCGCGGTGACGATCATCTTCGTCGACGCCGACAACCTCGACTACGAGGGCTTCGCCAGCGCCTGGGGCATGCCGATGTCGGTGGTCCTGCCGATGATCGCGGTGCTGGCGGTCACCAGCGAATGGAGCGCCCGCAGCGCCCTGACCACCTTCACCCTGGTGCCTGGCCGCGGACGTGTCATCGCCGCGAAGGCGCTCGTCACGGCCGTTGTCGGCGTCGTCGCCATCGCGGTCGCGGCGGCCGTCGGGGCGCTCGGCTACCTCGGCGTGGCAGTCGTCATGGACCTCGACCCGGTGTGGAACATCTCCTTCACCGAGCTCGCCCAGGTGACCCTGGCCAGCGAGATCGGCATGTTCATGGGCTTCATGCTCGGCACGGTCTTCCGCAGCTCACCGGCCGCGATCGTGGCGTACTTCGTCTACGCCCTCATCCTGCCCGGCGTCTCCTCGGCTCTGGCCTCGACCAACACCTGGTGGGCCGAGCACGCCACCTGGTTCGACCTCAACTGGGCGACGATGAACCTGTACTCCGACATGACCGACAAGATGTGGGCCCAGCTCGGTGTCGCAAGCGTGATCTGGCTGGTGGTCCCGATGCTCGTCGGCCTCCGCCTCGTGCTCCGCTCCGAGGTCAAGTAACCCGCCGAGTCGGCGCGAACTGACCATAAATCATGCCGAGTCGGCGCGTTAGAACGCGCCGACTCGGCATGGGTTTTCCGGGGGTCAGCGAGCAGCGCTGCCCTCGGTGTAGTCGTCGTCCGACTGGCTCCACGAGAAGTGCGAGCGCAGGGTCTTGCCGGTGGCCTCGATCGGGTGACCGGCCTCCTCCTCGCGCAGCTTCTTGAACTCGGCCGCACCGTTGTCCTGGTCGGCGATGAAGCGGGCGGCGAAGGAGCCGTCCTGGATCTCGGCGAGGATCTGCTGCATCGTCTCCTTGACGGCGGGGGCGATGACGCGCGGGCCGGAGACGTAGTCGCCGTACTCAGCGGTGTCGGAGATCGACCAGCGCTGCTTGGCGATGCCACCCTCCCACATCAGGTCCACGATGAGCTTGAGCTCGTGAAGCACCTCGAAGTAGGCGATCTCGGGCTGGTAGCCGGCCTCGGTCAGCGTCTCGAACCCAGCCTGGACCAGGTGGGACACGCCGCCGCAGAGCACGGCCTGCTCGCCGAAGAGGTCGGTCTCGGTCTCCTCGGTGAAGGTCGTCTTGATGACACCGGCGCGGGTGCCACCGATGCCCTTGGCGTACGACTTCGCGAGGTCCCACGCGGAGCCGGAGGCGTCCTGCTCGACGGCGATGATGTCCGGGATGCCCCGGCCGGCGACGTACTCACGACGGACGGTGTGGCCCGGGGCCTTCGGGGCCACCAGGATCACGTCGACGCCCTCGGGCGCCTTGATGTAGCCGAAGCGCACGTTGAAGCCGTGACCGAACACGAGGGTCTTGCCGGCGGTCACGTGGGGCGCGAGCTCGTCGTTGTAGAGACCACGCTGGTGCTGGTCGGGGGCGAGGATGACGATCACGTCGGCCTCGGCGGCGGCCTCGGCCGGGGTGAGGACCTTGAGGCCCTCCTCCTCCGCCTTGGCGGTCGACTTCGAACCGGGCTGCAGGCCGATGCGCACGTCCACACCGGAGTCACGCAGGTTGAGCGCGTGGGCGTGGCCCTGGCTGCCGTAGCCGATGACGGCGACCTTCTTCGCCTGGATCAGCGCGAGGTCGGCGTCGTCGTCGTAGAAAATCTCAGCCACGAGGGCTTCTCCTTCAGTTGTTTGTTGATGGGGTTCAGACCGCGGAAGGCGGAGCGGGCACAGCCACGGATCGCAGGCTGCGCTCGGAGATCGACCGGGAGCCGCGGCCCATGCCGACCATGCCGGACTGGGAGAGCTCACGGATACCGAAGGGCTCGATGACCCGGAGGAAGTCGTTGAGCTTTCCGGTGTTGCCGGCCAGCTGGACGACGACGGTGTCGGTGGACACGTCGACGACCTTGGCCCGGAAGAGCTGGATGGTGTCGAGCACCTGGCTGCGGGTCTCCGTGGTGGCGGTGATCTTGACCAGCATGAGGGCGCGCTGGACGCGCGACTCAGGCTCGAGCTCGACGATCTTGATCACCTCGACCAGCTTGTTGAGCTGCTTGGTGACCTGCTCGAGAGGGGTGTTCTCGAGATTGACCACGACCGTCATGCGGGAGACCTCGTCGTGCTCGGTCGGTCCCACCGCGAGAGATTCGATGTTGAAGCCGCGGCGCGAGAAGAGCGCGGCCACGCGGGCCAGGACGCCGGGCTTGTTCTCGACCAGGACGCTCAGCGTGTGCTTGCCGCCGGTCTTCACGGGCTGGATGCTCATCACAGGTCGTCCTCGTCGAACTCGGGCGCGAGGTCGCGCGCGTACTGGATCTCGTCGTTGGAGGAGCCGGCGGCGACCATCGGCCACACCATGGCGTCCTTGTTGACCCGGAAGTCGACGACGACGGGCATGTCGTTGATCTCCATGGCCTTCTCGATGGTGGCGTCGACGTCCTCGGCGGAGTCACAGGCCAGGCCGACGCAGCCCATGGCCTCGGCCAGCTTGGGGAAGTCGGGGATGCGCTTGGGCTGGCCGTGGGACTGCAGGTTGGTGTTGGAGTAGCGCTCGCCGTAGAAGAGCGTCTGCCACTGGCGCACCATGCCGAGGTTGTCGTTGTTGATGATCGCGACCTTGATCGGGATGCCCTCGATCGCGCAGGTGGCCAGCTCCTGGTTGGTCATCTGGAAGCAGCCGTCGCCGTCGATCGACCACACCGTGGAGTCCGGGCAGCCGACCTTCGCGCCCATCGCGGCGGGGACGGAGTAGCCCATCGTGCCGAGGCCACCGGAGTTGATCCAGGTGTTGGGGTGCTCGTAGCCGATGAACTGCGCGGCCCACATCTGGTGCTGGCCGACACCGGCGGTGAAGATCGTCTCCTCGCCGGAGATCTTGCCGAGCCGCTCGATGACGTACTGCGGCGAGAGACCGTCCGCGGGGAGGTCGTAGCCGAGCGGGTACGCCTTCTTGATCCCGGCCATGAACGCGATCCAACCCTCGTAGTCGCCCTCCTTGCCGGCTTCCTTCTCGGCGGTGAGCACCGCGATCAGGTCGGTGAGGACCTCACGCACGTCGCCCACGATCGGGACGTCGGCGTAGCGGTTCTTCCCGATCTCGGCCGGGTCGATGTCGGCGTGGATCACCTTGGCGTTGGGAGCGAAGGAGTCCAGGTTGCCGGTGACGCGGTCGTCGAAGCGGGCACCGAGGCTGATGATCAGGTCCGACTTCTGCAGGCCGGCGACGGCGGGGACGGTGCCGTGCATGCCCGGCATGCCGAGGTGCTGCGGGTGGGAGTCGGGGAAGGCGCCGCGGGCCATCAGCGTGGTCACCACCGGGATCCCGGTGAGCGTGGCCAGCTGCAGGAGCTCGCGGTGGGCGCCCGAGCGGATCGTGCCGCCACCGACGTAGAGGACCGGCTTCTTGGCCTCCAGCATCAGGCGCGCCGCCTCGCGGATCTGCTTGGCGTGCGGCCTGGTCACCGGGCGGTAGCCCGGCAGGTGGAGCTCGGTCGGCCACCGGTAGGTGGTGGTGGCCTGCAACGCCGACTTGGTGACGTCGACGAGGACCGGACCCGGCCTCCCGGTGGAGGCGAGGTGGAAGGCCTCAGCGACCCGCAGCGGGATCTCCGCCGGGTCGGTGATGAGGAAGCTGTGCTTGGTGACCGGCATCGTGATGCCCTTGATGTCCGCCTCCTGGAAGGCGTCGGTGCCGATCATCGCCGCGCCGACCTGGCCGGTGATGGCCACCATCGGCACGGAGTCCATGTTGGCGTCGGCGAGCGGGGTGACCAGGTTGGTCGCGCCCGGGCCGCTGGTGGCCATGCAGACCCCGACCTTGCCGGTCGCGGCGGCGTAGCCCTGGGCCGCGTGGCCGGCGCCCTGCTCGTGACGTACGAGAATGTGGCGGATCTTCGAGTCCATCAGCGGGTCGTACGCCGGAAGGATCGCTCCTCCCGGAATGCCGAAGATGTTCTCGGCACCCGCTGCTTCCAGCGACTTGATCAGGCTCTGGGCGCCTGTCATCTGCTCGCTCATGTCCGCCGTCCTACTCATCGGAGCTTCTACTCATGGGCTGTACTCGGTTGTCTGGCTTGGGCTGCTCGTGCAACAAAAAACCCTCCGGCCCGGCGGGCAACGGAGGGAGACGCGTCGTCTGGGGCCAGTGGCTCCTAGGCGACGCGCCTGATAAGTACGAGAATGCTGTTCAGCATGCCCACACGTTAACCCCATGTGTCGCGCCGTGTCACCTCACCCTAGCGCGCGTCCCATGATCTGAGATCACCGTCCCAGTATCTGTCAGTCGCTCGGTGGATCTCAGGGTTCTCACCGAGGCGGCGGGCCCGTGGCGATCGCTAGCCTGGACGTACCAAGTGGTTCTCGGGTCCGTCCTGTGGAGGCGACGATGTCGACCGACGAGAAGCACAGATCCGCGTGGCTGCCGCCCCGCTGGTTCATCCGCGCCGCGTGGTGGTTCCACCGCCGGCTGTACGCCGCGGGCGGAGCGCGATTCCTGCGCCGCCCGACCGCCGAGCGGGCCGGCATGCTCCGGCTGACCACGACCGGGCGCCGCACCGGGCAGGAGCGCTCGGTGATCGTGTCCTACGTCCCCGACGGGTCGAGCTACGTCACGCTGGCGATGAACGGCTGGGCCGACCCGCCGCCCGCCTGGTGGCTCAACCTGCTGGCGAATCCCGACGCCGTCGCCGAGACGGTCGAGGAGGGCACGCAGCGGGTGCGCGCCCGCGAGGCGACCGGCCCTGACCGGGAGCGGCTGTGGGGGCTGCTCGCGGCCAGCGACGACGGGTGGGGCGAGCTGGACGACTATGCCGTCCGGCGCTCGCACCCAACCCCGGTCGTGGTCCTCGAGCTCTCAGACCAGGCCGAGCCGCTCGCGCAGGAAGGTCCAGGCGAAGGCGGAGAGGTGGGCTGACTGGGCGTTGTTGGCGGCACCGCCGTGGCCGCCCTCGATGTTCTCGTAGTAGGTGACGTCCTTGCCAGTGGCCGCCAGGAGCGCGGCCATCTTGCGGGCGTGGCCGGGGTGGACGCGGTCGTCCTTGGTCGAGGTGGTGAGCAGGACCGGCGGGTAGGACTTCGCGCCGTCGAGCAGGTGGTAGGGCGAGAACGTCCGGATGTACTCCCACTCGTCGGGGTTGTCCGGGTCGCCGTACTCGGCCATCCACGACGCTCCGGCGAGGAGGTGCGAGTAGCGCTTCATGTCCAGCAGCGGCACCTGGATCACGACCGCGCCGAACAGCTCGGGGTAGAGGGTGAGCATGTTGCCGGTGAGCAGCCCGCCGTTGGAACCGCCCTGGATCCCGAGACGCTCGGCAGAGGTCACCCCGGTCTCGACGAGATGGCGGGCGACCGCGGCGAAGTCCTCGTAGGCCTTGTGCCGGTTCTCCTTCAGCGCCGCCTGGTGCCAGGCCGGGCCGTACTCCCCTCCCCCGCGGATGTTGGCCACGACGTAGACGCCGCCCTCGCTGAGCCAGCTCCGGCCCACACCGGCGGAGTAGCCCGGGGTCATCGGGATCTCGAAGCCGCCGTAGCCGTAGAGCAGCGTCGGGGCCGGGCCGCCGCTCGCGTCGAGGGCGGCCTCGGCGCCGACGATGAAGTAGGGGATCCGGGTGCCGTCCGCCGAGGTCGCGAAACGCTGCTCGGCGCGGAGCCCTTCGGTGTCGAACCAGGACGGCGCCGACTTCAGCGGCTCGATCGTCTCCGCGCCGATGGTCGTCAGGCCGTACGTCGCCGGGGTCAGGTAGCCGCTGGTGACGACCCAGACCTCGTCGGACTCGACCGCGTCGACGGCACGGGTGCCGACCGCGGCCACCGGGTCGGTCGCGGGGAAGTCGGAGCGCGTCCACTCGCCGGACTCGGACGGGGTCAGCACGCTCAGCTTGTTCTTGACGTCCTCGAACACGTTGAGGACGAGGTGGTTGCGGGTCCAGGTCGCCCCGGCGAGCGAGGTCTTCGCGGTGGGCTCGAAGAGCACGGTGAGGTCACGCTCACCGGCCAGGAACCGCTCCGCGTCGCTCGCGAGCAGCGAGCCGGCGGCGTACGTCGTGCCCGCGACGGTCCACTCCTCGCGAAGCTCGATGACCAGCCACTCGCGGTGGAAGCCGGCCTCGGCGGAGTCGGGGATGTCGAGCTTGGTGAGGGTCTGCTCGGGGGTGCCGGGGTCCGTGGCGACGTAGGTCTCGGACCTGTAGAACGCGATCGAGCGGCTGACCAGGTCGCGCTCGAAGCCGGGCGTGTGGATGCGGCGGGCGGAGATGTACATGTCCTCGTCGGTGCCCTCGTAGACCACCGCCGCGTCCTCGAACGGGGTGCCGCGGCGCCACAGCTTCACGATCCGCGGATAGCCGCTCGGGGTCAGCGAGCCCTCGCCGAAGTCGGTGAAGACGTAGACCGCGTCCGGGCCGCACCAGGAGAGTGCGCCCTTCGCGCCGCCCTGCTCGACGGCACGGGTGAAGCCACCCTCGGCCGGGCTCACGAAGGCCTTCTCGACCAGGTCGAACTCCCGCGTCACGTCGGCGTCCGAGCCACCCGGGGAGAGGTCGACGAGCACCTTGCGCCACGGCTCGCCGGGCTCGGGCCGGAGCACCGAGGCGCCGTGCCAGACCCAGCTCTCGCCCTCCTCGGCGGCGAGCGCGTCGAGGTCGAGCAGGAGCTCCCACTCGGGGTCGTCGGTGCGGTAGGAGTCCGGCGTGGTGCGGCGCCAGATGCCGCGCTCGTGGTCGGCGTCGCGCCAGAAGTTGTAGAGATGCTCGCCGAGGCGCGAGACCTCGGGCACCCGGTCGTCGGAGTCGAGCACCTCGAGGATCTGCGCCTCGATCTTGGCGAAGACGGGATCGGCACCGACGCCCGCGTGAGCCTCCTCGTTGCGGGCCCGCACCCACGCCAGCGCCTCGACCCCCTCGACCTCCTCCAACCAGCCGAACGGGTCCTCTGCGGCGGGGTCGAGCGGGGTCACGATCGTCTGCTCAGAGGTCATGCCACCGCCTCCGTAGGGCAGGACGAAGAGTACGGATGCGGTGGCCTGACGCTTGTCGTCGTTCGCTGGCGCTCACTCATGCCGGAAGGCTACTTCGCGGTGCGCAAGTTGCGGCCGACAGGCACAATTGCGGCATGAGTGAGGCGGAGGGGTCGTCGAAGGGTCTGCCGCGGCGAGCGGCGACACGGACGGCGAAGCTGGCCGCGCTGCCGATGGGGTACGCCGGGCGCAAGGCGCTCGGGCTCGGGAAGCGGATCGGGGGCAAGCCCGCCGAGGCGGTGCTGGCCGATGTGCACCAGCGTACGGCCGACCAGCTCTTCCGCACCCTGGGTGAGCTCAAGGGCGGCGCGATGAAGTTCGGGCAGATGCTCTCGGTGATGGAGGCGGCGCTGCCGGAGTCGCAGGCGGCCCACTACCGCGCCCAGCTCACCCGGCTCCAGGACTCCGCTCCCCCGATGCCGACCGGGATCGTCCGCGGCCTGCTGGCCCGGGATCTCGGGCCCGACTGGTCCGAGCAGCTGGTCGAGCTCTCCGACGAGCCGGCCGCCTCGGCCTCGATCGGGCAGGTCCACCGCGGCCGGTGGGCCGACGGTCGCGAGGTCGCGGTGAAGGTGCAGTACCCGGGTGCCGACGAGGCGCTGCGCGCCGACCTGCGCCAGATCGGCCGGGTCGCGGCGATCGGCAACGCGGTGGTTCCCGGGATGGACATCAAGGCGCTCGTCACCGAGCTGCAGGAGCGGGTGGTCGAGGAGCTCGACTACCCGAAGGAGGCCGAGGCCCAGCACGTCTTCGCAACGGCGTACGCCGACCATCCCCTCATCGACGTCCCCGATGTCGTCGCGGTGGGACCCTCGGTGCTCATCACCGAGTGGGTGGAGTCGGAGGGCTCGATCGCGAAGGTGATCGCCGAGGGCACTCCCGAGGAGCGCGACCACTATGGCGAGCTGCTCGCCCGGTTCTGGTTCTCCGCACCCGGCTTGACCGGGATGCTCCACGCCGACCCGCACCCGGGCAACTTCCGGGTCCTTCCCGACGGCCGCATGGCGGTGCTCGACTTCGGGCTCGCCGCGCGACTCCCGGAGCGAGGCTTCCCCGAGCCGATGGGGCGGCTGATCCGGATCGCCGCGACCGGCGACGCCGATGCCCTGGTCGCGGGTCTGCGCGAGGTGGGCTTCATCCGCGAGGGGATCAAGGTCGAGCCGCAGCACGTGCTCGACTACCTAGCTCCGTTCGTGACCCCGGCGCTGGAGGAGCGCTTCCGGTTCACCCGGGAATGGATGCGGGAGGAGTTCAAGCGGATCAACGATCCCAAGGATCCCGCCTACACGGTCGGCCTCAAGCTCAACCTGCCGCCGTCCTACCTGCTCATCCACCGGGTCTGGCTCGGTGGTCTCGGGGTGCTGGCGCAGCTCAACGCGGAGGCGCCGTTCCGGGAGATCCTCGAGGAGTATCTGCCGGGGTTCGCCGACTAGGGAAGTACGACCTGCCCGACTGGACCGGGGTTGTAGGCGATCTCCCAGCGCACGCCGTCGGGGTCCGCGAAGTAGCCGGTGTAGCCGCCCCAGACCCGCTCCTGGGCGGCCGGGGCCTCACACCCGAGCGACCGGGCGAGCTCCAAGACGCCGTCGACCTCCTCGCGGGTGGCGACGTTGTGAGCGAGGGTGAACGGCGCCACGCCGTCGGCGACGGCGATCGTGCCGACCTCCTCCTCGAACTCGCGCCGGTCCCACAGCGAGAGGATGACGTGCTCGCCGACGCGGATCATGAGCACGCCGTCGGCCTCCATCTCGGGGGTCCAGCCGAGGCCGTCGACATAGAACGACCGGCTCGCCGCCACGTCGGCGACAGCGAGGGTGACGAAGCTGATGCGCTGGTCCATGACCGTCACACTGCCACGGACCAGCGCGGGTGTCAGGCCTCCACTGTCAGGCTTCCTCGGGCCGGCCCGGCTTCTCCCGGAGGACGTCTCGGCGAGCGCGGTACTCGTTCTCGTCGATCTCGCCCGCGGCGTACCTCTCGGCCAGCCTGGCCTCGCCCGCGCGCCGCGGCCCCTCGGCCACCCGCTTGCGGTTGTAGAGGACGACAGCCGTGATGATCGCGGCGATCACCAGGAACCACAGGATCGGGAAGATCGGCCAGAACGCCGGCGGCCCTCCCCCGTCCTGCCACGGTCCGTTCTCGCGCCACGGACCCCAGTGGTCGTCGGCCACCACGGTGGCCACCGTCTCGTTGATGCTCATTGCTCGTGTCCAATCTGTCGGGCTTGCCTATGCCCTCAGACTGCTGCCCACGAGCCGCCGGCACATCGGCTCAGGAGCGGGGGCCGCGTACGCAATCGTGCGTACGCGGCCCCTAGGTGCACCTAGCCGATCCGGAGCCGGCTGTGCTGGCGCCCCTGCTCGTCGAAGTTCGCGGGGTCGAGCCAGCGCTCGTGGCCCTCGCGCACCTTCGGCCACTCCTCGGCGGTGATCGAGAACCAGTCGGTGTCCCGGTTGCGGCCCTTGACGACCATGTGGTTGCGGAAGCGGCCCTCATAGCTGAACCCGAGCCGCTCCGCGGCCCGCCGGGACGGTTCGTTGAGCGAGTCGAGCTTCCACTCGAAGCGCCGGTAGCCCAGCGTGTCGAACGCGTGCAGCAGGAGCAGGTGGATCGTCTCGGTCGCCGCCCTGGTGCGAGCCAGCGCGGACCCGAAGAGCACCCCACCCACCTCGATGCTCCCATTCCTCGGGTTGATCGCGTGGTAGCCCGCGACACCGCTCGCCCGGCCCTCCCGCTCCCCCTCCAACGGGACGAATGCGAACGGCACGACGTCGGCCGCGTCGACCAGACCCGCCAGGTGCATCCACAGGTCCTGCAGCGAGGTCGGCATCACGATCGGCCGGTAGGTCCACAGGTCGGCGTCCTCGGGGCCACAGACCGCGGCGTAGAGGTCCGAATACTGTGCCGACGAGAGCGGCGCGACCCGGACGTAGCTCCCCTCGAGGGTCACCGGCTCGGGCCATGGCCGCGCCTGCCAGTCCTCGACGACAGCACCTACGGGATAGGAGAAATCGGTCACGGCGGTCATTGTCTCCGACCGCCGTGACCGTTGCTCAGGAGGCCGTCGCCTCGGCTGTCGTGTCCACCGTGGCGAGCGAGCGCCGGGCGCCGCCGAGGGCGAGCATCCCGACCAGGCAGCCCAGCAGCAGCACCCCGGCGAGGACCATCACCGACTCCACCGCGAACCTGTCGGCGAGCGGCCCGAAGACGATCATCGAGACGGGCATCGCCACCGACATCACGATCCCGTAGAACCCGAACACCCGCCCGCGCATCGAGTCCTCGACCTGCTCCTGCAGGACGGTCGCCGCGGGCACCAGCAGCGTCTGGAAGAGTATGCAGATCACCAGGCCGGCGACCGAGAACACCCAGAAGTCGGCAGAGACACCGAGCCCGACGACGAGCACCCCGACCCCGACCGAGGCGGCCACCATCAGCCGCACCCGGCGCTTCACCCGGGGCCCGAAGACGGCCATCAGCGCGCCGCCGAGGACCATCCCGACGCTCCAGAACAGCTCGTTGACGCTCAGCATCCAGACCTCGTCGCCGAAGCTGCGCGTGATCATCAGCGGCGTGAGGTGCGCCGGCGCCCCGGCCATGAACATCACGACGGCCACGAGCCCCATCACCCAGCGCACCGAGGGGTTCCCCTTGACGTACCGCAGCCCGGCGAGGAGATCGCCGAAGTAGCTGACCGGTGCTGACGAGCCCGCCGAGCGGACCGTCCGCCCCACCGGGACCAGAAGCAGCAGGAGTACGCCGGCCACGGCCGTCACCACGTCGATGAAGAAGACCGCGACGATGCCGGTGCTCGCGTAGACCGCGGCCGCCACGGCGGGCGCGAACAGCATCATCCCTGACTGGATCGTCTGCTGAGCCCCGTTGACCCGCATCAGATGCTCGGCCGGGACGATCTGCGGGAGCATGGCGTTGACCGCTGGCCCCTGGATCCCGGCCAGCGCCGAGCGGACCGCCATCGCGACGAAGATCATCCACAGGTCACCGACGCCGCTCAGCATCAGCAGCGCGAGCACCAAGGTCGCCACCGCGATCGCCGAGTCGGCCCCGATGATCAGCAGCTTGCGCGAGTGCCGGTCGGCCCATACGCCGCCGAAGACCGACACCACCGCCTGCGGCAGCATCCCGGCCGCCACGCTCAGGGTCAGCACCGCGGCCGACCCGGTCTCGACGGTGAGATGCCACATCACCGCGTACCCGACGATCATCGACCCCAACGACGACACCGTCTGGCCGCCGAGGAAGACCAGCAGATTCCGCTTCCACCGATCCGACTTCTGTTCCTGCCCCTGATCCGACATCGCAACCACTCCCGCACCCGGTGGGCCGCTCCGTCGGGCCCCTCACCCATGCCACGAACGGGGTCAAGCGAATCCGACAGGTTGTGAAGCCGAGAGTGACCCATAGGCCACTCTCGGCTTCACAACCCGCAACGGCTACTCCAGCGCGGGGTCGAAGTCGAAGGCCGGCAGACCGTCGAGACTGGCGAGGTTCTTCCGGCGCCGGTATTCGGCCGACCCCTCGACCCCCTTGCGCTCGAAGTACGCCGGGAGCAGCTCGCGCTCGCCGACGTACGACATCAGCGGGACGGCGTAGCCGCAGGAGTCGGAGACGCGCTCGATGTCCACGACGACGACCGCCCGGGCACCGGGCAGGTCGGTGAAGCGGCCGGCCAGATCGGCGTACTCCTCCTCGTAGCGGGTCACCACCCGGCCGCGGCCGTGGAAGCGGACGATGTTCGGAGCCCCGTCGAAGGCACAGAACATCACCGTGATCCGTCCGTTCTCACGCAGGTGCGCGATCGTCTCGCTGCCGCTCCCGGTGCCGTCGAGCCACGCGAAGGTGAGCTCGTCGAGCATCCCGAAGGTGCCCGGGATCCCCCGGGGCGAGAGGTTGACGTGACCCTCGCCGGCGAGCGGCGCGGTGGCGACGAAGAAGACGACCTGACGGTCGACGAACTCCCGCAGGCGACCTTCCACCCGCGTGTGAACCTTCCCCATGGGCCGTTTACTCGGGCACGCTGCGGTAGGCGCCGTCGGAGGCCGAGGTGGCCATCGAGGCGTACGCCCGCAGGGCCGCGGAGACCTTCCGGTCCCGGTTGGCCGGGGTGTAGGGCTTGTCCCGCTTCTCCTGGAGGGCTCGGCGCTGGTCGAGGACGAGGTCGTCGACGTCGAGGGCGATCGAGCGGTTCGGGATGTCGATGGAGATCTGGTCGCCGTCCTCGATCAGGGCGATCAGGCCGCCACCGGCCGCCTCCGGGGAGACGTGACCGATCGAGAGCCCCGAGGTGCCACCGGAGAAGCGGCCGTCGGTGATCAGCGCGCACTTCTGGCCCAGACCACGGCCCTTGAGGAACGAGGTCGGGTAGAGCATCTCCTGCATGCCCGGCCCACCCTTCGGGCCCTCGTAGCGGATCACCACGACGTGGCCGGCCTCGACCTTCTTGGCGAGGATCCCGTCGACCGCGGCGTCCTGGGACTCGAAGACGATCGCGGTGCCGGTGAAGGTCAGGCAGTCGTCGGGAACTCCGGCGGTCTTCACCACACAGCCGTCGGGGGCGATGTTGCCCGACAGGATCGCCAGCCCGCCGTCTTCGGAGTAGGCGTGCTCGAAGTCGCGGATGCAGCCCTCGGCGGCGTCGGTGTCCAGGCTCGCCCAGAGGTTCTCGGTGGAGAACGCCTCGGTCGTACGCACTCCGCCCGGTGCGGCGAGGAAGAGGTCGAGCGCCTCCTGGCTGGGGTTCTCCGCGCGGATGTCCCAACTGCCCAGCCACTCCTCGATGGTGTCGGAGTGGATGGTGTGGACGTCCTCGTTGAGCGCGCCACCACGGCGCAGCTCGCCGAGCAGGGCGGGGATGCCGCCGGCGCGGTGGACGTCCTCCATGTGGTACTTCGGGCTGTTGGGAGCGACCTTGCTCAGGCACGGCACCCGACGCGAGATCGCGTCGATGTCGTGCACGTTGAAGTCGAGCTCGGCCTCGCGCGCGGCCGCGAGCAGGTGCAGCACGGTGTTGGTCGAGCCGCCCATGGCGACGTCGAGCGCGACCGCGTTCTCGAAGGCGCTGCGGCTGGCGATGTTGCGCGGCAGGACGGACTCGTCGCCCTCCTCGTAGTAGCGGCGGCACAGCTCCACGATGGTGCGGCCGGCCTCCTCGAAGAGCGCGCGGCGCTTGGCGTGGGTGGCCAGGGTCGACCCGTTTCCCGGCAGGCTGAGGCCGATGGCCTCGGTGAGGCAGTTCATCGAGTTGGCGGTGAACATGCCGCTGCAGGAGCCGCAGGTCGGACACGCGGCGCGCTCGATGACGTCGAGCTGCTCGTCGGTGACCGCCTCGTTGACCGAGAGCACCATCGCGTCGACCAGGTCGAGCTTGTCGTGCACGATCCCCTCGATGGCGGTCGTCTTGCCGGCCTCCATCGGGCCACCGGAGACGAAGACGACCGGGATGTTGAGCCGCAGGCTGGCCAGCAGCATGCCGGGGGTGATCTTGTCGCAGTTGGAGATGCACACGATCGCGTCGGCGCGGTGCGCCTCGACCATGTATTCGACCGCGTCCGCGATCAGCTCGCGGCTGGGCAGCGAGTAGAGCATCCCGGCGTGGCCCATCGCGATGCCGTCGTCGACGGCGATCGTGTTGAACTCCTTGGCCACTCCCCCGGCCTCCTGGATCTTCTCGGCGACGATCTTGCCGAGGTCACGGAGGTGGACATGGCCGGGCACGAACTCGGTGAACGAGTTGGCGATCGCGATGATCGGCTTGCCGAAGTCGTCATCGGTCATGCCGGTCGCGCGCCAGAGCGCGCGGGCACCCGCCATGTTGCGGCCCGAGGTCGAGGTTGCGGAGCGAAGAGTGGGCATGCCAGAAGGCTAGACCCGTTCGGGTGGATCGTTCGACACAGTGACGTACGGCGGACGTCAGGCGAGCCAGGCAAGCATGATCCGACCGGTGCGCACGAGCTGGGCCGGGTCGACGACGTCGGGTGTGTCGGCGGGTGAGTGGTACGCGGCGTACGGAGTCGACCCGAGGCGCACGCCGGGCAGGCCCGCCCGTACGAAGGACCAGTGGTCGCTGGAACGGTTGGGGGTCTGGGAGCAGCCGGTGGTCGGCACCTTCGCGCGCCTTGCCGCCGCTCGGAGGCTCGCCAGGGTGCGGTCGCGTCCTGGGCGTGCGCCGCACGCCGGGACAGCCTCCCCTACGCCGACCCGGTCCAGTGAGACCATGCCGGTCAGCGACCTGCGCTCGACAGGCGGGAGGGACGCAACATACGCGCGAGAGCCGTAGTGGTGGTCGTCGTCGGTCTCACCTCGCGGCTCCTCGGAGCCGAAGACGACCAACCGCACCGGCATCCTCGTCGACCGTCCTGCGGCCGTCTCGGCGATCGCCAGCAGCACAGCCACGCCGGACGCGTTGTCCTCCGCACCCGGTGCCTGCGGGACGGTGTCGAGGTGGGCACCGACCAGGAGCCACGGCTGCCCGGGGCGTACGTCGCCTCTGTCGGCGACCAGGTTGACCGACTCCCCCGCGCTGACCGGGATGCCCCACGAGACTCCGGCGGGTGTTTGGAACCGCTGTCGGTGCACCTGCCAGCCGAACCCTGCCAGCTGTCCCTCGACCCAGGCTGCGGCTCGATGGTAAGCGGGCGACGTCCCGGGTCTCGGGCCGATCTCACCCGCCAGATGGCGTACGGCGACGGTCGCTGTCCCGACGCGGAGCTGCTCGGGTGTCAGTGGCGGGGCGGCCCGGGTCCTGCTCGGGGTGGGCGAGGGCTTGGACGCGGTGGCCGGCGCTGTCGCGGTGGTTGTCGGAGACGTCTCGGGGGTCGGTGACGCCTCACCGCACCCGGTGAGGACGAGGAGGGACCCGGCCGCGCACGCGATCCGACGGATCATGGCCTCGCCTGCCCAAGGATCCGGGCCGCCTCACGACCGCCCACCACGCGTGGAGCAAACGTCTCGGGATCCATCCGGTAGGGCACGAGGTTCAGGTCCTCCAGCGTGGCGCCGCGGAAGGTCGCGTCGAGAACGACGCCCTCCATCGTCTGGGACATGAAGTCCATGTCGAAGACGAAGTTTCCGAGCGAGTGGAGGACCGGTACGCCGCCGACCCGCTCGAGCGGCTGGACCCAGTGCGGGTGGCCGCCGGCGACGAGATCCGCCCCGGCAGCGACGAGACGACGGGCGACATGGCGCTGGATCGCCTCGGGGCGATGGGTGTACTGCGTACCCCAGTGCGGCAGCACCACCACGACGTCGGCAACCTTCTCGGCGGCTCGGACCTCCCGCTCGACCCGGCGCAGGTCGGCATCGACGAGAGGACCCGTACGTGGCGGCATCCGCACCGAGAAGGCGCCCGGGTCGCTCCTCGTCGCCCGAGGCGTCTCGCCGATCGCGTTGAACCCCAGGAACGCGAAGGTGATCCCGGCTCTCTCCACCACGGCCGGCCGGGCAGCCGCGTCGAGATCCCGCCCTGCCCCGAACGGCACGATCCCCGCCCCCGACAACGCCTCGACCGTCTCCGTCAGCGCCCGGTCGCCGAAGTCACCTGTGTGGTTGTTCGCCAACGAGATCGCATCGAAACCAGCCGCCCGCAGAGGCCGCAGCAGCTCCGGCCCACCACCGAAGGAATCCCCACCCTGAGTCGGGCTCCCTGCTCTCGACAACGTCGACTCGAGATTGCCGACGGTGATGTCAGCGCCCGCCAAGCGCGCCTGCATCGGAGCCAGCGCCGCTGCCGCATCGGGCACCCCGCGGGTCAGCATCAGATCCCCGACGACGGTCAGCCGCACACGCGGCTCCGCAGCAGGAGTGGGCACCGGAACCGACGAGGACGAGGGAGGGGCCGGCGTCGTCGAGGACCCGACTGGTGTGCCGGCGCCACAGGCGGACAGCGCGCATACGAGCACGACGGTGAGCCAGTGGCGTCCCATACATCCAGCATGCCCCCGGACCAAGGATCCTGTGCAGCCTCGACCGACCGCATCGAGGACGGCAGCACGCTACGGATCCGTGCGCCTCAGATCTTCGCGGCCCGGACCACCATCACGTCGGGGATGTCGCGGAGGATCTCGCGCCAGGTCTCGCCGGCGTCGGCGGAGGCCCAGACGGAGCCGTTGCGGGCGCCGAAGTAGACACCGGCCACCTCGTGGTCGTCGGCGCACATCGCATCGCGCATGACCCCGACGTAGAAGTGGTCGGGCAGGCCCTTGTCGAGCGCCTCCCAGTGGTCACCTGCGTCACGCGAGCGCCACACGATCGGCTTGGCCTCCGGCGGGTAGCGGGACTCGCCGGCACCGATCGGGAAGGTGAAGATCGTGTCGGGCTCCTTCGGGTGGACGACCATCGCGAAGCCGAAGTCGGTGGGCAGCCCGTCGGCGATGGACTTCCAGGAGACGCCCTCGTCGTCGGAGCGGTAGACGCCTCCGTGGTTCTGCAGGTAGAGCCGCTCGGGGCGGGAGGCGTGACGGGCGACCTTGTGGACGCACTGGCCGAACTCGGGGTACTGCTGCCCCTCGGGGAGGAAGACGGCGATGATGCCGTTGTTGCGCGCCTCCCAGCTCTCGCCGCCGTCCGAGGTCTGGTAGACGCCGCCGGTCGAGATCGCCGCGGTCACCGAGTCGGGATCGGTCGGGTGCGGCAGGATCGTGTGGAACGCCTGCCCACCGAATCCCTCGTTCCACTCGGTGCGGTGCGGGTGGTCCCACAGTCCGCGCACCAGCTCGAAGGACGCGCCGGCGTCGCGTGAGCGGAAGATCGCGCCCGGCTCGACACCGGCCCAGATCGTGCCGTCGGGGAGCCCCGGCTGGAGCTGCCAGACCCGGGCCAGGCTCGCGTCGACGTCCTCGGGGAACGACATCGAGGTCTCGGTCCAGGTCTCGCCCCCGTCGGCGGAGGCGCGCACCAGCGCACCCAGCCACAGCGAGGAGCATCCGGCAAGGACTCGCCCGGTCCCGGGCTCGATCATGGCGGAGTAGATCTCCTCCATGTCATGGTGCGGACCGGTGAAGTCCCAGTCCTGCCGGGCGTCGTCAGAGCGCCCTATCCACAGACCCTTCCGGGTCCCGACCAGCAGCTGCGTACCCATGCATTCCAGCATCCACCCGGTCGTCGTCTGTGGCCAGGAGATTTCGGCGAAAGGGCGTCGAGGGAAAACATCGTGCGTCGGTGACATCGGGCGGGCCCGGGTTCTTCGGCCTGAGCGGCCCAGCCCCTAGCCTGAAGTCATGACCAGACCTGTTGCCTGGGAGACGTTCACCGCGATCCTCTTCGACCTGGACGGCGTGATCACGCCGACCGCGGGCGTGCACATGCGTGCCTGGGAGGAGATGTTCAACGCCTACCTGCAGGAGAAGACCCCGGGGGCGCCGGCCTACACCGACCAGGACTACTTCGCGTACGTCGACGGCAAGCCGCGCTACGACGGCGTCCGTGACTTCCTCGCCTCCCGCGACATCACCCTTCCCGAGGGCACCCCGGAGGACGCGCCCGAGCTCGAGACCGTGTGTGGACTCGGCAACCGGAAGAACAACGCCTTCAACCTGGTGCTCGAGCGCGACGGTGTGGAGGCCTACCCCGGCTCGGTGCGGTTCCTGGACCATCTGGCCACCCTCGACGTCCGGCTCGGCGTGGTGTCCTCGTCGGTCAACGCGCCGACCGTGCTGAAGGCGGCGGGGCTGCTGGACCGGTTCGAGACGGTCGTGTCGGGTGCCGTCGCCGATGAGCTGGGACTGCCCGGCAAGCCTGCACCGGACACGTTCGTCTACGCCGGTAAGGTCCTCGGAGCCACCCCGAGCGAAGCCGTCGTCCTCGAGGACGCCGTCTCCGGGGTGCGCGCCGGCAAGGCAGGCGAGTTCGGGCTGGTCGTCGGGGTGGATCGTGGCGCCGGCCACGACACCCTCGCGGCCGCCGGCGCCGGTCTCGTCGTTTCCGATCTCGCCGAACTCATCCCTGACCACCACAGCCCTGCTCAAGGAGCACAGCAGTGAGAACCAACGTCGGCCCGAACCCCCTGGACCGGGCCCGTTACCCCATCGACCCGTGGCGGCTGGTGGAGACCAGCTACTCCCCCGACGACCTCGGTCTGACCGAGACGATCTTCAGCGTCGCCAACGGCTATCTCGGCATGCGCGGCACTCCCGAGGAGGGTCGCCCGACCTACGCGCACGGCACCTTCATCAACGGGTTCCACGAGACCTGGCCGATCCGCCATGCCGAGAACGCCTACGGCTTCGCCAAGACCGGGCAGACCATCGTCAACGCCCCCGACGCCAAGATCATGAAGATCTACGTCGACGACGAGCCGCTCACCTTCGGCACCTCGGACCTCGAGGAGTACGAGCGGGTGCTCGACTTCCGCGAGGGTGTGCTGCGCCGGCACCTGGTGTGGCGTACGCCCTCGGGCAAGCGGGTCGCGATCAAGTCGACCCGGATGGTGTCGATGACGCAGCGGCACCTCTCGATCCAGACCCTGGAGATCACGATGCTCAGCGGCGCGGCGCCGATCGTGATCTCCTCCCAGCTGCTCAACCGGCAAGACGGCAAGGACGAGTACCACGTGCCGTCGGCGGCGCTGGGCGAGGGCATGGACCCGCGCAAGGCCTCCGCCTTCGACACCCGCGTCCTGCTCCCGCAGATGTCGGTCGCCGACGAGGAGCAGATGACCCTCGGCTACCGGTGCGCCAACTCGGGGATGACGATCGCGGTCAGCGCCGCCCACCAGATCGACACGCCGGACCCGGTCGAGACCGTCGTCCGTGCCGAGGACGACCTGGCCAAGACGGTCTTCAGGGTCGACGCGACCGAGGGCAGCACGCTGCGGCTGCAGAAGACGGTGACGTACCACACCTCCCGCGGGGTGCCGGTGCGCGAGCTGGCCGACCGCTGCGGACGTACTCTCGACCGGGCGATCCGGCTCGGCGTCGGCCACTTCGAGCGCGACCAGCGCAACTGGTACGACGAGTTCTGGTCCGCCGCCGACGGCGAGATCACCGCCGCCGCGGACGACGACGCCGAGGACATCGCCGCGGCCCAGCAGGCGATCCGGTTCAACCTGTTCTCGCTGGCCCAGGCGACCGCCCGCACCGACGGGCTCGGCGTCCCCGCGAAGGGCGTCACCGGCTCCGGCTACGAGGGGCACTACTTCTGGGACACGGAGTGCTACGTCGTCCCGTTCCTCTGCTACACCCAGCCCGAGGTCGCCCGCAACGTGATGCACGCCCGCTCGGTGATGCTTCCCGCGGCCCGGCAGCGGGCGCTGGAGATGGCCGCGAAGGGTGCGCTGTTCGCCTGGCGCACCATCAACGGGCAGGAGGCCTCGGCCTACTACGCGGCCGGCACCGCGCAGGTGCACATCGATGCCGACATCGCCTTCGCGCTGATGAAGTACGTCTACGCGACCGGCGACATCGGCTATCTCATCCGCGAAGGCGTCGACATCCTGGTCGAGACCTCGCGGATGTGGGCCGACCTCGGCTTCTGGCGCCACAACGGCGAGCCGTCCTTCCACATCCACGGGGTGACCGGGCCGGACGAGTACACCACGGTGGTCAACAACAACCTGTTCACCAACGTGATGGCCCGCTACAACCTGGAGAAGGCCGTCGAGACCATCGAGATGCTCCGGGCGGACTATCCGCGCGAGTACGCGCAGGTCATGGGCCGGCTCGACATCTCCCCCGACGAGGTCGAGGAGTGGGGCCGCTGCGCCGCCGCGATGCACATCCCCTACGAGGAGGGGCTCGGCATCCACCCGCAGGACGACAACTTCCTCGACCGCGAGGTGTGGGACCTGCCCAACACCCCCGACGACGTACGTCCTCTGCTGCTGCACTACCACCCGCTGGTGATCTACCGGTTCCAGGTGCTCAAGCAGACCGACGTGGTGCTCGCCCTCTTCCAGCAGGGCAACCGGTTCACACCCGAGGAGAAGCGGGCCGACTTCGAGTACTACGACCCGATCACCACCGGCGACTCGACGCTCTCGGCGGTCGTGCAGTCGATCGTGGCGGCCGAGGTGGGCTACCAGGACGACGCGCTGCGCTACTTCTACGACGCGCTCTACGTCGACCTGCACAACATGCACGGCAACACCGTCGACGGCATGCACATCGCCTCCACCGGGGGCGTGTGGGGCGGGCTCGCGTTCGGCTTCGGCGGGATGCGCGACTACGACGGCAAGCTCTCCTTCGACCCGCGCCTGCCGGTGGAGTGGGGCTCGCTGATCTTCCGGGTGCAGTGGCACTCGACCCGGATGCAGGTCGCCGTCACCCGGGACCAGATCGTGTTCACGGTCGTGGACACCCCGGGCGAGGAGTTCGACATCCCGATCAGCGTCCGCGGGGAGGAGTTCGTGGTCTCGAAGGGATCGCCGGTCATCGTGCCGCTCGCCGACCAGGGGCCGCGGATCGGTGCCCACATCGACGAGGAACCGCACCGCGGCATCCGCCCCGACGGATCGCGGATCACCGCCACCGTGCCCACGCCGATCCCGCCGGAGATCTACGAGCAGGACCACACCGAGCACGCCACGATCCCGCACGACTCCGTGCGCGGGTCCGAGCGGCTCGCGGAGGAGGCCAACAAGGCCACCAACCTGTCCAACGTCTCGCAGACGGACTCGGCGCAGTAGCGGGTCTTTACGTGGACCTAGACTGACCGGGTGGTCGCCCGCTTCTCAACCGGTAGAGCCTCCTCTGTCCGGACGAGGCTGGCCCACCCGGTCGTTCTGGTTCTGATCGGGATCGCGTCGGTGCAGGTCGGCGCGACCTTCGCGAAGTCGCTCTTCGACGAGGTCACCCCGACGGCCATGGTGTGGCTGCGGCTGACGCTGTCCGCGCTGATCCTGCTGGCGATCACCCGGCCCAGGGTCCGCGGTCTCTCGCGCCGCGACTGGCTGGTCGTGGTCGCCTTCGGGGCCTCGCTCGGGCTGATGAACTGGGCCATCTACCAGTCCTTCGCCCGGCTCCCGATCGGGATCGCGGTCACCATCGAGTTCATCGGCCCGCTCACGATCGCGCTGGTCACATCGCGTCGGGCCCGCGACCTGGTCTGGGTCGCGCTGGCGGCGGCGGGGGTCGTGCTGCTCGGTCTCGAGCCCGGCCGGATCTCGGTCGCGGGCGTGCTCTTCGCGCTGCTCGCGGGGGTCTGCTGGGCTGCCTACATCGTGCTGTCGAAGGCGACCGGCGCCCGCTGGGAGGGGCTCGACGGCCTCGCCCTGGCCTCCACCGTCGCGGCGGTGGCGCTGACACCTGCGGCGATGGCGTACGCGGACGGGCTCGGCGCTCCGCACGTGTGGCTGGTCGGACTGATCGTGGGCCTGATGTCGTCGGTGATCCCCTACTCCCTCGATCTCGTCGCGCTGCGTTCGATCAAGTCCGGGCTCTACGCGATCCTGATGTCGCTGGAGCCGGCCGCCGGGGCTCTGGCCGCGATCCTGATCCTCCACGAGGGACTCTCGGTCCTGCAGTGGCTGGCGATCGCCTGCGTCGTGGTCGCCTCCGCGGGGGCGACCCGCACCGGGAAGCCCGAGCATCACGTACCGGCGGAGTCGACCCCGGTGTAGTGGGGCGTTTCACACAAGCGACATCGGAACGTCACTGACTCCGAACGTCAGGGTCACTACAGTTTGGTGACAACTCCCCCTCCGCCGCCCGGTCCCCCGCCTGTCCTTGGAGTTGCTCCGTTGTCGACCGTCACCGCACCCGTACACACCGCTGCCGTCACCCAGGTGGCCGCCCTCCTCGCCGCACGCACCGCGGGGCGAATGGTCGGCCCGTTCCTACGACCGATCCAGCTGCTGCTCGCCTGGCCGGTGACCTCCCAGCTCGTCGCCCGCCACAACGCCAAGGCCGCCGAGGAGGCCATCCTGCTGCGGCGTGCCGAGCGTGAGGACGTACAGACCTATCTCCAGCTGCTCGCTTCGGAGAGAATGACCGCATGAACGTTCCGCGGGCGATGGCCGAGTCGACGGTCGCGTTCCGGGACGTGCTCTCCGACGACGGCACCCTGATCCGCGCCTGGACCAACGACCCCGAGGGTGTGATCGAGGGGCCGACGGTGCTGCTGTGCAACGGCCTCGGCACCAGCCCGTGGAACTGGCCGGCGCTGCTGCACACCTCGTGCGGCGTACGCGTCGTCTCCTGGCAACACCGTGGCACCTCCGGCTCCGCGCGGCCGAAGGACCCGGAGCAGACCACCTCGAGGCACTTCGCCGAGGACGCACTGTCGGTGATGGACGCCTTCGCGCTCTCCCGGCCGGTCGTGATGGGCTGGTCGATCGGGGTCAACACCGCGTTCGAGCTGGCCGCGGACCATCCCGAGCGGGTCTCCGGCGTCTTCGGTGTCGCCGGGGTGCCCGGTGACACGTTCAAGTCGATGCTGGGTCCGCTGCGGCTGCCCGCCCCCGCTGCCGCGATCGTGACCCGCACGGCCTCGAGGGTGCTGCGTCGCACCGGCTCCCTGATCACTCCCGTGGCGACGCGTCTGGACCTCGGTCCGCGGGCGATCGAGGTGTTCTCCAGGGCCGGCCTGATCGGCAAGGTCCCGGATCCCGAGCTCGCCGCGGCCGCGCTGGCCGAGTTCCTGACCACCCCCGTCGAGTGGTACTTCCACCTCGCGCTGCGCACCTCGCAGCGCCGTTCGGTCTCATTGCGCCGGATCAAGGTGCCGGTCGTGCTGGTCGCGGGCACCCGCGACCTCATCGCCGGTTCGCGCCACATGTCGCGGGTCGCCGCCGGGGTCAAGAACGGCACCTTCGTCGAGCTCGAGGGCACCCACTTCGTGCAGATGGAGCAGCCCGACCGGGTCCACCAGCTGCTGCTCGCCTTCCTCACCCGGGTCGCCGAGCACCAGCACGCCTGACCTGGTCGGTGGTGGAGCTCGTCGCAACCACCACTCCGGTGACCGTGGCCCTCCGGGCGACGCGGCGCAGGGTGGCGAGCACGGCAGGCCCGAGCAGGGCGATGGCGACGGCGGTGGTGATCGCGCGCACGGTGTCCCAGCTGCTGGTCGAGGTGACCAGGGTGTAGCGCAGGAACGTCGCCAGGTTCTCGCCGACCGCGGCACCGGGATCGTAGGAGAGGTTGCCGCTCGCGCCGGGCACCGTGACGCCGGTGAGCAGCGGCCAGCCCTGCAGGTTGAGGAGGAGCCCGTAGGCGTACGAGGCGAAGACCCCGTACGCCGCCAGCATCCCGATCTCCCGGCGGCCGCTCGCGCGCGGCAGGAACCCGGCGCCCATCGCCACCCAGGCGGCGCCGAGCATCTGGTAGGGCAGCCACGGCCCGACGCCGGCGGTCACGAGCGCGGCGACGAACAGGCCGGTGCAGCCGAGGACGAACCCGAAGGCCGGACCGAAGACCCGGCCGCCGAGGATGAGCATGAAGAAGACCAGCTCCACCCCGCCGGTGCCGGCCGAGACGGCGCGCAGGACGGCCTCGATCGCGCTGAGCACGCCCAGGACCGCGATCATCCGGGTGTCGATGCCGCCCGTGGAGAGCTCGCTCAGCAGCACCACCAGCATCAGCGGCAGCAGCGCGAGGAAGATGAACGGCGGCTGCACCCGGTCGTAGCCGTGGAGCAGCAGCGGCCAGCAGAACATCATCAGCCCGGCCACGGAGATGATCGCGAGCAGGACCGCCGTGCGGGGCGAGAACCTGATCATCCTTCGCCCACCGCCTCGACGATCTCGCGCACGGTCAGCCGGCCCGGGCCGAAGACCTTGCTCACCTGGGGCGCGAACGCGGGCGACTCGGCCGTGACGGTGCGTACGTCACCGGCGGAGACCACCTCGCCGTCGGCGAGCACCACCACGTCGTCTGCCGCCTCGGCGACGAACTCGACGTCGTGGGTCGCCACCAGGACCGCCTTGCCGGCTCCGGTGAGGTCGCGCAGGATCTCCGAGAGCGCGTGCTTGGCGGCGTAGTCGAGGCCGCGGGTCGGCTCGTCGAGGAGCACGACCGGCGGGTCGGCGCTCAGGATCAGCGACAGTGCCAGAGCCAGGCGCTGGCCCTCGGAGAGGTCGCGCGGGTGCTGGTCGTCGGGGATGCCCGGAACGAGGCTGTCCAGGATCTCCCGGGTCCGCGGCCCGCCGGCGTCGCACTCCTCGGCCACCGTCTCCAGGTAGAGCAGATCGGCCGCGGTCTGCGGCAGCAGCCCGACGAGCTCTCGGCGGGCGGCAGGGTCGAGGGTCGCCGGATCCTTGCCGTCCACGGCGACCGACCCGGCCAGCCTTTTCTGGGTCCCCTGCAGCGTCCACAGCAGCGTCGACTTGCCCGACCCGTTGCGTCCCATCAGCGCCGTCACCCGCCCCGCGGGCAGCTCGATCGAGACGTCGTGCAGGACCGGCGTACGTCCTCGGGTGACCGTGACCCCGCTGGTCGAGCCGCCGGAGCCGCTAGGCGGAGGCGTGTCGAGATCAACACGGTCAGCAAGCGCCACGCCCCGTGCCTTCCGCTTCGCATCCCGAACCGTCAGCGGCAGCGGCGACCAGCCGAGCTCGCGGCCGAGCTCGACGAGCGGCGGCACGATGGGCGAGGTCGCCAGGACCTCGGCAGGGTCGCCGACGGCGACGGAGCCGTCGCCGACGAGGAGCGCGATGCGGTCGGCGAACGGCACGACCCGCTCGAGGCGGTGCTCGGCGAGCACGACGGAGGTGCCGAGGTCGTGCACCAGCCGGGTGATGGTGGCGAGCACGTCCTCGGCGGCGGTGGGGTCGAGCGCGGAGGTCGGCTCGTCGAGCACGACGACGCGGGGGTGGGTGGTGAGCACCGAGCCGATCGCGACGCGCTGCTGCTGCCCTCCCGAGAGCGTACGCAGCGACCGCTGCCGGAGCTCGGCGATGCCGAGCAGGTCGAGGGTCTCCTCCACCCGGCGCCGCATGGTCGCCGGCGGGAGGCCGAGCTGCTCCATCCCGTAGGCGAGCTCCTCCTCGACCGTGTCGGTGACGAACCCGGCCACCGGGTCCTGACCGACGTAGCCGATGATCCCGGCGCGCTCGCGCGGTGGGCTGTGGACGATCGAGGTCCCGTCCAGCAGCACGTCACCGTCGAGCACGCCGCCGGAGAAGCGCGGCACCAGGCCGGCGAGCACGCCGAGCAGCGTCGACTTCCCCGAGCCTGTCGGGCCGGAGACGAGCAGCAGCTCGCCCTCCTCGATGGTGAGGTCGACGTCCTTGAGCACGTGTTCGGAGGAGTCCGGCGGGGTGAACGTGATGCCTCGCAGGTCGATCATGCGACTGCCTCCTCGTGGACGAGCGATGATGCCGGTGGCGGGGCGGCGACGGCCGGGACCAGCCCGACGAGCACACCCAGCATGGCGCTCAGCGTGACGGCCGGCACGGTGCTCACTCCCGGAAAGGCGACCGGGACCTGATCGCGGGCGACCCACCAGCCCACGGCGACGACCACGATCCCGCTCGCTGCCACCACGACCTCGGGCCAGCGCCATCGGTCGGGCCGGTAGACGGTCCGCGTCACCCGGCGGCCGGCGAGCGCCAGCCCTCCGGCCGCGGTGCCGACGCCCAGGCTCAGCATGGTGACGGCCAGCCAGCCGGGCGTGGTGCCGTCCAGCACCGCGTAGACACCGGCGCAGAGCCCGACGAGCGAGACCAGCATGAGCGCCGAGGTGATCCGCCGGGTGGCGACCGGGACTCCGGCCGTACGCCCGTAGCCGCGCGTGTCCATGCCCGCGGCCAGCGCCATCGACCGCTCCAGGGCGTCCTCGAGCACCGGCACCAGGAAGCGGCGCAGTCGCTTGACCTTCCCGGTCGCACCGGCGCGCAGCCGTTGCGCGGCACGCACCCGCTGCACCGACTCGGCCAGCTGCGGCAGCACCGTCACGGCGACCACGACAGCGGTGCCGATCTCGTAGAGCGCCGGCGGCAGCGAGCGCAGCAGCCGCTTCGGGTTCGCCAGTGCGTTGGCCGCGCCGACGCAGATCACGATGACACCCAGCCGTAGCCCGTCGTAGAGGCCGGCCAGCAGCGCCTCCCGGGTGAGCGGCCCGAGCAGCCGGATCCCCAGCACCCACTCCGGGAGCGGGATCTCGGGCAGGTCGAGGAGTACGTGACCCGGCACGGCGCCCAGGAGCACCCGGAACAGCACCCGGGTCACGACGATGAACACCGCGAGGCCGACGTAGAGCCGGAACGCCTTCGCCCACGGCTGATCACCGCGGCGCGCGGCGACCACCACCGACACCACCCCCACCACGAGCAGGAGCAGCAACGGGTTGGTGGTGAACGAGGCGTACGCAGCCATGCCGATCGCCCACACCCACCAGGCGACGGGGTGCAGATCACGCGGAAGGCGCGCGACCGCAGCCTCACGGACCAGCTCGCTCATCGCCGACGCCACCACACGACACCGGCGAGGGTGAAGAGTCCGAGGATCCCCGCGGGCGCGACCCAGGCGGGCAGATGCTCAGGCCCGGAGTCCGGATCCGTCGATTCCTCCGGAGATAACTCCGGCGACGGGCTTGAGGGCGCCCCCACAGCATCCCCAAGCTCCGTCGCCGGAGCGGTAACGACATCGTCGTCTATCCACGTGAACGCAACACCCTGCCCGGAGGTCACGCTGATTTCGGTAACATTTCTGGAGGCGTAGCTCCAGGCCCCCGAATCGTCGGTGATCCACAGCGACCAGTACGCGTCGGCAGGCGGCATCTGGGCGCAACCGGCGGATTTCGGCCGCTCATCGACGCGACATACGACGCTGGGCATCGAGGTCACATAGGTGAGCGGATGTCCCGCCTTCTCGAAGAGGTCGGCGCCGGTGTCGCCCTCCCCGGGCTGGACACAGCTCACCTCCGGGTCGCCGCCCAGCGCGTTGGGCTCGACGACGACGGTGACGCCGTCACACCCCTCGGCGGCAGAGGATGCGGAGACGGTCGTGAAGACGGGTGCGGTGGCCCCGGCAAGGATCGCCAGGGCCACCGAGGTGGACCGCAGGATCAGCACGAGCTCTTCGCGGTCGCGTCCTTGGGCAGGAAGACCAGCGACGGCAGCGCCTGAGCGGCCGCGAGGCGATACATCCCCTCGGACTCCTTGGTCAGCCCCTTGGTGTTGCCCTCGGTCAGCGCGGCGTCGTCGTAGGCGACCGCGCCGGCGTCGTCACCACAGGTCACGACGTGGTCGGCGACCCAGGTCGCCGCCTTCTCCGCGGCGTCGGCCTCACCGGCACGCCCGAACGCCCACCCGGCCAGGCCGGTGGTGTTGGAGTTGGCGATGTTGCCGGTCGCCGCCTTGAACGACCCGTCCTTCGCCTGGGTCTCCTTCAGCCACTCCACGCCTGCCTCGACGGCCTTCTCCGCCTCCGGCGAGGCCACGCCGGAGAGGGCGATCAGCGCGAACGCGGTGGCGTCGGCGTCCGGGACGGCCTTCGGGTCGGCGTCGCAGGTCTGGTCGGCAGCGGTGGGGTCGGCCGCGAAGGTGACCCGGAACCACCCCTCCTCGCACTGCTGCCCGGCCAGGAACTCCGTCGCGGCCGCGGCCTTCTTGCTCTCGGCGTTGTTCAGTGCCCACACGGCGTACGACTGTCCGATGGTGTTGGAGTAGTCGGCCGCCTCCTTGTTCTTGGGGTCGAGCTTGTCGGCGATGCGGCCGTTGGCGGCGACCGTGCCCTCGAGCTGCTTCAGCAGACCGGGGTCGGAGGCGTCCACGTTCTGCTGGAGGACCAGCGCCTTCGCGGTGGACCCGGCCGAGGTGACGGTGCCGAACCCGGGTGAGGTGTAGGCCTTCTTGTTGGCCATCACGGCCGAGGCGATCGTGGAGAGCTCCTCGTCGTAGCCGCCGACCTCTGCCAGCGCGATCCCGATGTCGGCGCTGAGCCCGAAGTCGTCGGTGCCGTACTGCGCGTTGTGGGCCACACCCTCCGGCGCCTGGGCCACGAGCCAGTCGGCCACCGAGGTCGACACCTTGGCGTCGTAGGTGGACTTCTCCCCCTCCTCGATGGCTTTCTCGCCACAGCCGGCGAGCGAGGTGAGGGCGAGAGCGGCGGCGATGCCACCGAGGACGGTCTTCTTCATGGTTCCTTCCGCGCTGTTCGTCGGGAAGGCCCAGGGCCGACCCGCTGCTTTCCACGACAGCGTCAGGTCAGTACGCGTCCGTCGGCAGGTGCTCCGGCTCACTCGGGTCGCGGTCGGCGTCCCGGGCCTACGGTTGCGGGTCAGCGCCGGGATTCGACCGGCTTCCCCCACCACGGCGTGTGTTGATTGAGGCTCTGCTTGTTTCGGGGCAATCCTATGCCTGGCGAGCGCCTCTTGCGGGATCGCCGACGAGCAGTCACTCTGTCCCCATGCGCCACAGGATTCTCGGCCTTGTCGCACTATCGATCTCGGCCACCCTTCTCGCTCTCTGCCCGACCACGACGGCGGTCGCGCAACCGGCTCGGACCTCGGTCACGTACGCAGATCTGGTCGCCATGTTCGGCGACAGGGTCGGCGACAGGAAGACCGTCGAGACCGGGCTGCCGACCCTCAACCGCGCCATGTCAGACGCCCGGATCACGACCCCCTACCGGCAGGCGGCCTACCTGACCACGCTTGCCCACGAGAGCTCCTTCCACCACGACGCCAAGGGCCGCGACAAGCGGAAGTACGCCGGCCGTGGCTACATCCAGCTGACTGGCGAGGCCAACTACACCGACGCCGGCGCCTACCTCGGGATCGACCTGCGCCGCCGCCCGGAGCTGGCCAGGTCGCTGGACCACAGCGCGCCGATCTCGCGGTGGTACTGGACCGTCGCCCGCGACATCAACCCGCTCGCCGACGTCCTCGACATGGGTGCGGTCAACGCGGCGATCGGGTATCCGTACAACAAGGAGGAGGACACCGAGCGCTGCCGCGACTTCAAGGCCGCGCTGAAGCACCTCAACGGGTCGGTGCCCAAGGGGATCGACTGCACCCGCCCGAAGAAGGCGAGCAGCCAGGACCGCACCCCGGACGCGTCCTAGCAGACGTACGTCACTTCTTCGTGCGCTTGTCGCTGACCGCGATCGCCGAGGTGCCCTCGTCCTTGAGCTCGAAGAGGTCAATCGCCTTGATCAGCTTGGTCCAGGTGGCGTACCCGTAGTTGCGCGGGTCCTCGGAGGACTGGTTGCGGATGCGCGAGACGACCGTGCCGACCAGGGCCCAGCCGTCGTCGTCGGCGGCCGCCGCGATGGAGTTGCGCAGCAGCTGGATCAGCCGGGCGTTGCGCTTCAGGAGTTGTCCCGAAGTCGCCGAGGAGGACGGCTTGCGGGCGGGCGTGGCACCGGCCTCGGTGTCAGCCTCGGTCTCCTCCTCGGAGCCGCCGAGCTTCTCCACCACGGTGAACCGGGTGCAGGCGCTCTTGAACGGCGCCGGCGTCTTCTCCCGGCCGTAGCCGTAGACCGCGCGCCCCTTCTCCCGCAGGTAGTGCACCAGCGGCGTGAAGTCGGAGTCGGAGGAGACCAGCGCGAACGCGTCCGGGACCGCCGCATGTAGCAGCTCCACGGCGTCGATCGCGAGCGCCATGTCGGAGGCGTTCTTGTGCGCGGTCAGGTCGAACTGCTGCATCGGCCTGATCGCGGCGTCGTGCAGCTCCTCGATCCACCCCTTGAGCTCGGGCTTGGTCCAGTTGCCGTACGCCCGGCGGATCGTCACCTCCCCGTATTCGGCCAGGTCGTTCAAGATCGCGTCGATCTTGGACGCGGGGGCGTTGTCGGCGTCGATGAGCAGCGCGATGCGGAAGGGCTCGGTCACGCGGACAGTCTGCCAGTGCACCCCATCGCCGAGTCGGCTCATCCTGACCAAAACGACCGCCGAGTCGGCGCGTCATGACGCGCCGACTCGGCGGGATTTGTTGTCAGGACGAGCCGACTCGGCGTGGAGTCAGGCGAGCTTCTCCAGGATCAGCTCGCGGACGCGCTTGGCGTCGGCCTTGCCGCCGGTCGACTTCATCACCGCGCCGATGAGCGCACCGGCCGCGGCCTGGTTGCCGCCGCGGATCTTCTCGGCGACCGCGGGCTGGGCGGCGATGGCCTCGTCGACGGCGGCACCGAGGGCGCCGTCGTCGGAGACCACGGCGAGACCGCGGGCGTCGATGATCTCGGCGACCGTGCCCTCACCTGCGAGCAGGCCCTCGAAGACCTGGCGGGCAAGCTTGTCGGTCAGCGAACCGCCGTCGACCAGCTTCTGCACCTCGGCGACCTGCACCGGGGTGACACCGAGCTCGGCGAGCTCGACGCCACGGTCGTTGGCGCTGCGGGAGAGCTCGGCCATCCACCACTTACGGGCGGCCTGCGCGGAGGCTCCTTCGGCGACCGTCGCCTCGATCAGCGACAGGGCGCCGGCGGCCCAGACGTCCCGCATCTCCAGCTCGGAGTAGCCCCACTCGACCTGCAGGCGGGCCCGCTTGTCAGCGGTGCGCTCCGGCAGGCTCGCCCGCAGCTCCTCGACCCACTCCCGCGCCGGGGCCACGGGCACCAGGTCGGGCTCGGGGAAGTAGCGGTAGTCGTCGGCGTCCGACTTCGGCCGGCCTGCCGAGGTGGTCCCGGTGTCCTCGTGGAAGTGGCGGGTCTCCTGGAAGATCGCCTCCCCCGCGTCGAGGATCCCGGCGTGGCGCGACATCTCGAAACGTACGGCCCGCTCGACCGAGCGCAGCGAGTTCACGTTCTTCGTCTCGGTGCGGGTGCCGAGCTTGTCCGATCCCTTCGCGGACAGCGACAGGTTGACGTCGCAGCGCATCGAGCCCTGGTCCATGCGTACGTCGGAGACGCCCAGGCCCAGCAGGATCTCGCGCAGCGCGGCGACGTAGGCCTTCGCCACCAGCGGCGCCTTGGCGCCGGTGCCGATGATCGGACGGGTGACGATCTCGATCAGGGGGATGCCCGCACGGTTGTAGTCGACCAGCGAGTAGTCGGCGCCGTGGATGCGGCCGGTCGCGCCACCGATGTGGGTGGTCTTGCCGGTGTCCTCCTCCATGTGGGCGCGCTCGATCTCGACCCGGTAGGTCTCCCCCTCGACCTCGACGTCGAGGTAGCCGTCGTAGACGATCGGCTCGTCGTACTGGGAGGTCTGGAAGTTCTTCGGCATGTCCGGGTAGAAGTAGTTCTTCCGGGCGAACCGGCACCACTCGGCGATCGAGCCGTTGAGCGCGAGGCCGATCCGGATGGCGCTCTCCACGGCCTTCGCGTTCACGACCGGCATCGAGCCGGGCAGGCCGAGGCAGGTCGGGCAGACCTGGGAGTTGGGCTCGCCGCCGAACGTCGCCGGGCAGCCGCAGAACATCTTGGTGTTGGTGTTGAGCTCGACGTGCACCTCGAGCCCGAAAGCCGGGTCGTAGCGCTCCAGCACCTCGTCGAACTCGACCAGGGTCTCGGTCATCGGGCCACCTCCAGCTTGTCGATCGAGAGCACCGGACCGATGGCGGCCTCGAGGGCAGCACCGACGCGGTAGAGACGGGCGTCCTCCAGGACCGGAGCCAGGAGCTGTACGCCGACGGGCAGCCCGTCCACGTCGGAGACCCCGGCCGGGATGGAGATGCCGGGCGTGCCGGCCAGGTTGGCCGGGATGGTGGCCAGATCCTGCATGTACATGGCCAGCGGGTCGTCGAGCTTCGCACCCAGCGGGAACGCGGTCGACGGGGAGGTCGGCGAGACCAGCACGTCGACCTGCTCGAAGGCCTTCTTGAAGTCCTCGATGATCAGCGTGCGGATCTTCTGCGCCTGACCGTAGTAGGCGTCGTAGTAGCCGCTCGACAGGGCGTAGGTGCCGAGGATGATCCGGCGCTTGACCTCGTCACCGAAGCCCGCGTCGCGGGAGGCCTTCATCACGTCCTCGGCCGACGGGTCCCCGGACGGGGTGACCCGCAGGCCGTAGCGCATCGCATCGAACTTGGCCAGGTTGGAGGAGCACTCCGCCGGCAGGATCAGGTAGTAGGCCGCCATCGCGTGCTCGAAGCTCGGCGTGGAGACCTCCACGACATCGGCACCCAGCTTGGTGAGCAGGTCGACCGACTCGTTGAACTTGCTCATCACGTCCGGGGCCCAGCCCTCGCCCGCGAGCTCCTTGATGACGCCGACCTTCACGCCCTTCAGGTCGCCGGTCAGGCCGGCGCGGGCGGCGTCGACGAGCCCGGTCACCGGGGTCGTCGTCGAGGTCGAGTCGAGCGGGTCGTGACCGCCGATGAGCTCGTGCAGGAGCGCCGAGTCGAGGACCGTGCGGGTCACCGGACCGACCTGGTCCAGCGAGTTGGCCAGGGCGACCAGGCCGTAGCGGGAGACCGACCCGTAGGTCGGCTTCACGCCGACGGTGCCGGTGACCGCGCCCGGCTGGCGGATCGAGCCACCGGTGTCGGTGCCGAGCGCCAGCGGCGCCTCGAAGGCGGCGACGGCCGCGGCCGAGCCACCGCCGGAGCCGCCGGGGATCCGGTCGAGCTTCCACGGGTTCTTCGTCGGGCCGTAGGCGGAGTGCTCGGTGGAGGAGCCCATCGCGAACTCGTCCATGTTGGTCTTGCCCAGGATCGGCAGACCGGCGGCCTTGATCTTCTTGACCACGGTCGCGTCGTAGGGCGGGATCCAGCCCTCGAGGATCTTGGAGCCGCAGGTCGTCGGCAGACCGGTGGTGGTCAGCACGTCCTTGACCGCGATCGGTACGCCATCGAGGGCATGCAGCGCGTTGCCGTCCGCCCGGCGCGCGTCGGAGGCGGCGGCCTGGCTCAGCGCACCCTCGGTGTCGATGTGCAAGAAGGCGTGGACGTCGCCGTCGACCGCGGCGATCCGGTCGAGGTGGGCCTGGGTCAGCTCGACCGAGGTGGTCTCGCCGGCGGCGAGCGCGTCGATCAGCTCGGCGGCGGTCTTCTCGATGATGCTCACTGCTCGTCCCCCAGGATCCGCGGCACCGAGAATCGCTGCTCCTCGACGGCGGGCGCACCGGAGAGCGCCTGCTCCGGCGTCAGGCCGGGCACGACGACGTCCTCACGGAAGACGTTGGTCATCGGAAGCGGGTGGGAGGTGGCAGGCACGTCGTCGCCGGCAAGCCCCTGGATCGAGGCGACGGACTCGAGGATCACCTGCAGCTGCGGGGCAAGGTGATCGAGCTCGGCGTCGCTGAGGTCGATGCGGGCGAGGTCGGCCAGGTGCGCGACCTCGTCGCGGGTGATTTCTGGCATGCCGCACATCCTAGGCGGCCGAACGCCCATCTCTCACCTCGGCCGTGCCCGTGCCCGACGGGAGTTCTGCGCACATACAACCGATCAGTGGCCCCACCGCGTCCTCAACCCTGACAATCGGCTCGAGAGATCGGATGGATCGATGGCGAGACCCCCAACCAAGGAGCAGTTCGACGAGTTCGCCCAGGTTGCCTGGCCGCGGCTCTATCGCTCTGCCTACCTGCTCGTCGGGGACCACGCCAGCGCGGAGGACCTGGTCCAGACGGCGTTGGCGAAGACCTTCGGTAACTGGGGCCGGGTGCGCACGCTCGAAGCCGCCCCCGCCTACGCCAGGCAGGTGCTGTTCAACACCGCGATGAGCTGGTTCCGGAAGGCTTCGTGGAACCGCGAGAAGCCCACCGAGGTCCTCCCCACGACCTCGGACAGGGCACCGAGACCGCCGTCGCGCTCGGCGACCGGATCGGCTGGACCTCCGAGGGGCAGCTGATCCGGGCGACGGGGACGAAGGTGGAGACCTGCGACGAGATCGGTCAGGGGTGCACCGACGCCCCGATCACCCTCGAGAAGCGCGTCTCGACCATCAGCGGGACGATGAACCAGTCCTGACCGCCTGCGGGCCTACTGCGTCTTTTTCGGGCCTCCGCCGTTGGACGGCTTGTCGGTAGGCCTGCCGGCCGAGCCGGGCTGCCCGGTCGCGGCCTGGGTCGGGGCGGCCCCGCGGGTGGGATCGGCCGACGGGGTCGGGTCGGCGGTCTCGGTCGGCTGAGCGCTGGCCGTGGCGCCGGCCTGACCCGGGGTGCTCTCCGGCGCCTGGGTCGGGTCCACGGTGGTCTCCGGAGCCGGGCTTCGCTCGATCGACGGCTTCTCGTCCTCGGCGCGCGACTTCTTCTCGAGCGCCCCGTGGACGTCGCCGACCTCGGGCACCTTCGGGCTGCCCACCGGGGCCGCGAGCGCGACCAGTCCGGCGAGCAGCACCGAGGTGAACGCCAGCACCAGCCCACCGCGCCGGGCCGCGGGGGCGGCTGCCGCCGCGCTCCAGGCCCAGATCCGCTCGCGGCGGCGGCGCAGGTCGGCGGGCAGGTCGCTGCGGATCGCCGCCCAGCTGTTGATCGGGGCCAGCGCGTAGCCGATCCCCTGGAAGCCGAGCAGTGCCGCGACGGCGACCCCGGTCGCCCCGCCGGTCACACCGACCGTGACCGCGACCATCAGACAGACCACGGCTGCGACGGACTCCACCAGGTTGCCCCGCACCACGTCACGCAACCGGGGCTGCCCCTTGATCTTCGGTGTACGCAGGAAGGTGCCCTCGCGCGAGACCAGCCCGAGCCAGGAGGCCCGCGTGACGGTCACCCCGAGCGCGAGCCAGAGCCCGAAGGCACCGAGCGCGTCCGCCCAGGAGGCGCCACCGCGGAGCCGGACCAGCGCGATCGAGCGGGCCGCGCCGAAGAGCACCAGCGCGACGGCGGCGAACAGCAGGAGCCCCGAGAGGCGGCGTACGACCAGACCCCCGCCGAGCATCAGGTCGAGCGCACCCGAGATCAGGAAGAAGGTGAACAGTGCACCGGCGAGGTCACCGAACCACTGCAGCCCGCCGACGAGGTAGGCCCAGCGCTGCGCCAGCGTCAGCTGGTTGTCCTCGGTGCGTTGCCCGGGCAGCAGCGAGCGCCAGTGCATCCGCAGGATCTGGATGCCGCCGAAGCACCACCGGAACCGCTGCTTCTTGAGCGTCTCGAAGGTCAGCGGCATCACACCGTGGCCGTAGGAGCGGTCGACGTGCATCCCGTTGTAGCCCATCTTCAGCAGCCGCAGCGACAGCTCGGCGTCCTCGGTGATGCACCACTCGTCCCAGCCGCCGGAGCGGACCAGCGCGGAGGCCCGGATCAGCCCCATGGTGCCGCCGAAGATGGCGCCGTTGCGCTCGTTGCGGGAGACCTGGCTGACGTCGAAGAAGTAGCCGTAGGAGTGGTAGAGGCGGCGGAAGTAGGGCGAGACGTCCCAGTCCCGGTAGTCCTGAGGCGTCTGCACGAAGGCCACCGACTCGTCGGTGAACAGCGGGGCGTTGTGGGCCAGGAAGTCCGGGGCGACGTGGTAGTCGGCGTCGACGATCCCGACGACCTCGGTGCGCGGGTTCATCCTGGTCAGCGCGTAGTTCAGCGCTCCGGACTTGAAGCCCGGCCAGTTCGCCAGGTGGATGAAGCTGACTCCGTCGTACTGCTCGCAGAAGTCCTGCACCGGGCGCCACAGCGCGGGGTCGTCGGTGTTGTTGTCGATGACCAGGATCTCGTACGCGTCGTAGTCCAGCTCGAGCATCCGCTGGAGCGTCTCGATGACCATCTCGGGCGGCTCGTTGTGGGTCGGGACGTGCAGGCTCACGAACGGTCGACCCCAGCCCGGGTGGTGCTCACCCCGCGTCGGCCATCCGCGCCAGCGGCGCCGGGCGAGCACGTCGACCATCTCCCACAGGTAGCCGACGCCGATCAGGAAGACGAAGACCTCCAGCAGCCACAGCACGCTCGACAGCGTCGTCGTCCACACCCCGGGGTGGGTCGTGACCGTCCACAGCCCCACATAGGTCAGGTAGAGCAGGCCCACGTCGATGGTGAGGGCCCAGGCGACCAGACCGCGTACGTCCCAGTCCCGCGCCGCGGGCAGCCAGGCCAGCAACGAGGCACCGAGGACGACGCCGCCGATCACGGCCCTGACGATGTCGTGGCCGAGCAGCAGACCGACCCCGAGGGCGAACACCGCGGTGAGGGTCGCCACCTGGATCGCCGTGGCCGCCGCGAGAGAGCCGGTGCGCGGCGTACGGATCATGAACAACAGCACGGTCGCCGGGACCAGCAGGACCGCGGCGACCGTGAGGAGTGGGGGAAGAGCGTCGAGCACGACGCCACACTATGGGGGGTATTTTCTAGCCGAGTCCATTCGGGCCGGACTCCAGCAGGACCTTGAACGCCGCCTCGTCGAGGATCGGGAGGCCCAGCTCCTCGGCCTTGGCGGCCTTGGAGCCGGCACTCTCGCCGACCACGACGTAGTCGGTCTTCTTGGAGACCGAGCCCGCGGCCTTGCCGCCGCGGCTGATGATCGCCTCCTTGGCGCCGTCGCGGGAGAAGTCCACGAGCGACCCGGTGACGACGATGGTCAGGCCCTCGAGGGTGCGCGCCACCGACTCGTCGCGCTCGTCGGCGAGGGAGACCCCGGCGTCGCGCCACTTGTCCACGATCTCCTGGTGCCAGTCGACCTGGCGCCACTCGACGATGGCCTCGGCGATGATCCCGCCGACGCCCTCGGTGCCGGCCAGCTCCTCCTGGGAGGCGGCCCAGATGGCATCCAGCGAGCCGAACTCGGTGGCCAGCGCCCGGGCCGCGGACGGGCCGACGTGGCGGATGGAGAGCGCGACCAGCACCCGCCACAGCGGAACCTGCTTGCGCTCCTCCAGGTTGGCCAGCAGCCCGGCGGCATTGGCGTTGAGCACCCGGTCGCCGGCGCCGGCCTCCTTCTCGGCCTTCTTCGCGGCCCGCGTGAAGAACGCGGTCGTGGCGAGCTTGGCCTCGTCGAGCGAGAAGATGTCGCCCTCGTTGGTGATCACCTCGGCGGCCAGCAGCGCGTCCGCCGCCTCGTAGCCCATCCCCTCGATGTCGAAGGCGCCCCGCCCGGAGGCGAAGAAGACCCGCTCCCGCACCTGCGCCGGGCAGCCGCGGTGGTTGGGGCAGCGCAGGTCCTTGTCGCCTTCCTTCTGCTCGGCGAGCGTGGTGCCGCACGCGGGGCACTCGGTGGGCATCACCCACTCCGGCAGCCCCTCGGGCCGCAGCGGCAGCACCGGGCCGAGGATCTCCGGGATGACGTCGCCGGCCTTGCGAAGGATGACGGTGTCGCCGGGGCGTACGTCCTTCCGCTTGACCTCGTGGGCGTTGTGGAGCGTCGCGCGCTCGACGGTCGAACCGGCGACCTTGGTCGGCTCCATGACGCCGAACGGCGTGACCCGGCCGGTGCGGCCCACGCCGACGTCGATGGCGAGCAGCTTGGCGTTGACCTCCTCCGGCGGGTACTTGTAGGCGATCGCCCACCGTGGCGCGCGGCTGGTCGAGCCGAGGCGGCGCTGCAGCGAGATGTCGTCGACCTTGATCACGACCCCGTCGATCTCGTGCTCGGTGACGTCGTGGCGGTGCTCGCCGAAGTAGCTGATGAACTCCTCGACCTCGGCGAGGCTCTTGAGCACCTTGACCCGCTTGGAGGTGGGCAGCCCCCAGGCCTTCAGCGCGTCGTACGCATGCGACTGAGCCACCGGCTGGAAGCCCTCGCGGGCGCCGATGCCGTGGCAGACCATGCCGAGCGCACGGGTCGCGGTCACCCGCGGGTCCTTCTGGCGCAGGGAGCCGGCGGCGGAGTTGCGCGGGTTGGCGAACATCGGCTTGCCCGCGTCGACCAGCGAGGCGTTGAGCTTGTCGAAGGCCTCGATGGACAAGAAGACCTCGCCGCGCACCTCGACCAGGTCCGGCACAGGGAACTCGTCGGTGCCGGTGAGCCGGTGCGGAATCGACTTGATGGTGCGTACGTTCGGGGTGACGTCCTCGCCGGTGCGCCCGTCGCCACGGGTCAGCGCCCGAACCAGACGGCCCTTCTCGTAGAGCAGGTTGATGGCCAGCCCGTCGACCTTGAGCTCGCACAGCAGCTCGGCCTGACCGGCGCCGTCCTTGGCGACCCGGGCGTGCCAGCCGGCGAGCTCGTCGAACGAGAAGACGTTGTCGAGCGACTCCATCCGCTGCAGGTGGTCGACCGCGGTGAACTCCGTCGAGAACGTGCCACCGACCTTCTGGGTCGGCGAGTCGGGCGTGCGCAGCTCGGGGAACTGCTCCTCGAGCTCGTTGATCCGGCGCCACTTCTGGTCGTAGTCGGCGTCGGAGAGCGTCGGCTCGTCGAGCACGAAGTAGCGGTAGCGAGCGTCCTCGATCTGCTCGGCGAGCTCCTGGTGCTCGTTCTTCTGCTCGGGGCCCGCGTCGGTCACGTCATCGTTCACAGGCACCATCTTGCCTGGTCCCGCCGACATTTCTCGACGCCATACCCACCCGGGCGTTTTCGGCGTTTCCTCGACCCGAACGACACTCAACCCCCTCAATATCGATGCAACCGATCAACACCTGGGTGACGCGGGTCACGACGGGAGGTAAAGAGGGCTACCTTCCTCCCGAGTCGGGCAAGGCGGGCCGACACCAGTCCCCCATTGACCGCCTTGTGAGGTCTGCGTGTTCTCTCGGATCGTGGTGACGCTGTCGGTGGCGCTCGCAATCGTGCTCGCCCCGGTCGGCGCTACGTACGCGCTCGGGCTGGGGAGCGTCTTCTCCAACGCCGCCCTCGAGATCTCGCTCGTGTCGCAGTCGAAGGACGGCGTGGTGATCGATGTCCACGGCACCGACTACAACGGCAAGACACCCGGCATCGAGATCGCGCTCAACCCCTCCGGCTACCTCGGCTCCGGCACCAGGAACACGTTCATCAAGTCGGTCGTCATCAACCCGGACGACCCCGAGGACTGGACCTACCGGTTCACCCTCGACGCCGCCCAGGTCGCCGAGCTCGACCCGGACACCAGCTACCAGATCATGACCATGCGTGGTGGCGGCCGCGACATCTACGACTCCTCCGAGTCGAGGCAGGCGAAGATCCCCTTCGACTTCGACGCGCTCGCCCAGCCCAGCAGCTCGCCGACCCCGGACGAGCCCGCGGACGACACCGGATCCTCCGACGGATCCGGCTCGGGTTCGGGCTCGGGCTCCGGCTCGGGAGCCGGCGGCGGTACGACCTCGGGCCGCCCCGCCGGTGGTGAGTCCGGCGATGGTGCCGGCGCCGGCTCCGGCGACAAGCCGAAGGCCAAGGCGTCCAAGAAGCCGTGGGTCGCGCCCGAGGAGCCGCCGACCGCCAAGGGCGTGACCCTCACCAGGGTCGAGGACGGTTCCGTGGACGCCGAGGACGTCATCCACGCCGAGGCCTCCGGGTTCAAGCCCAACGAGACCGGCATCCGGGTCGTCGTCTACTCGACCCCGCTGGTCCTCTCGACCAGCGTCAAGGCCAACGGCCACGGCGTCGCGAAGTGGTCCGGCCGGCTTCCCAAGGACATCGGCCTCGGCAAGCACACGATCACCTTCCAGGGCTCGGTGAACCGCGGGATCTCGTTCGTCGTGACCGGCACCCCGAGCGACGGCGAGTGCGTCCAGAGCGGTTGCGCCCCGGCGGCGGGAGCCGTGAAGAAAGCGGCCTCGGCCGAGGAGGACGGCGTCGGCGCACTGACCTGGATCATCGTCGCCTCGATGATCGTCCTCGCTCTCGTGGGCGCTGCGGTTGCGATGCTCTCCGGACGCCGCAGGCGCGACCAGGAGTGGGACGAGCCGAGCTACGCGCAGGCGCCGCCGCGCTATCCGTCCGACCCCCGGCAGGCGTCGGGGCCCTACCCGGCCCATCCCCGCCAGCCGCAGCGTCAGCCCCAGTATCCCGCGCAGCATCAGCCCCAGCCGCCTCGTCACGAGACCGAGCTTCCGCGCCGTCTGCCGGACGCGCAGCCGTCGATCCAGCGTCAGCCGAACCGCCGCCAGCCGGCCCCGCAGCACGCAGCCTCCCAGCATGCGGCCCCGCAGCACGCAGCCCCGCAGCACGCGGCTCCCCAGCACGCGGCTCGTCAGCAGCAGCTGCCGCAGCAGCCGGTCCCCCAGCCGACCCATCGTCAGCCGCGCCCGCCGGAGTCGTTCGCCCCGCCGAGCCAGCGATCCCAGGCCTACGAGGGCCAGCGGGTCGCCGGACGCTGAGAGCGCTCAGCCGACCAGCGACTCACCCCGAGCGGCGGTCTCGGCCGCAACTGTCGGCCACAGGGTCTCCAGGGCCGTCTCGAGTCCGGCGAGGACCGGGTCGAGGTCGTCCCCGGGGAACGGAGCGGGCGCCTGCTGGCGTACGACCGCGCAGAAGGCACGGGCGTCCCCCTCAGCCGGATGGCAGCGGACGGTCTCGGCCAACCCGTCGGTCCAGCCGTCGTAGCCGTCGGTGTCACCCTTGGAGCAGGTGAGCGTCGAGGGGCACTTCCGTTTCCCGGCGGGCAGGTTCGGGGCGTGGACCGCGGTGACGGTGCCGCCGCCGGGGGTGGTGCCGACGACGCCGAAGGCACCCTTGCCGTAGGCCGAGACGTCGGCCTTCTCGAAGGAGTCGATGTCGGCGTACGCCTTGGTCTCGAGCAGTCCCGCCGCGATCGCCCCGGCGGTCAGCGCGACCTCGTCGGTGCCGTTGGCACCGGCTGAGGGAAAGCCGCTGACCTGCGCCTTCGTCATCTTCATGGTCGTCTTCGTGCCGAGACGCGGGTCGGTGACCAGGGCGACCAGATCCTCGACGCTGACCTCGAGATCGAGCTTGCGGGGGTCGCCGGTGATCTTCTCGCCGACGTAGGCGGCCCGGCGCTCCTCCCCACCGGAGGCGTAGGAGACCATCAGCTGACCGGGGGTGCCGTCGTCGGTGGCGAGGTCCCAGGCGACGGTGGCCGTACCGGTCTCGGCCTTCACCTCGACACAGCCCGACATCCCGTCGCGGCACCAGGTCGAGAGGAGGTCGTCGTCGACCGGGCCGGCCTTCACCTCCAGCGAGTGATCGGCGCCCCACAGGAGGACGGTGCCGACCTCGTCCTGCTCGAAGTAGAGATCGCCGCCCTCGAACGTCTCCGGCTCGACCGGCACACGCTGGAGCGTGATCGCCGCGATCGCCTCGGGGGTCGCGGGCTGGTTGCCCGGCTTCAGGTCAGCCGGGTCGATGCTCACCGACGGCACGACCGTAGGTTCCTCGCTGGCACTGTCGTCCGCCTCGGTCGAGCTGCTGCCGCAGCCGGCGACCAGCCCGGCACACAGAGCGGTCGCAGCCAGCAGAGCCATCCCCCGTCGTCGCATGAGGGGAATCTACGCCAGGTGACGCGCGCTTTCGGTGAGGATGCGCAGGACGGTGCGAGCCCATCGCCCATCGGCACCGGCGAGGCCGCACGCGGGCGTCAGCACGATGTCGTACGCACTGTCCAGCCCGAGCATGTCGAGCCAGCGCTCCACGGTCTCGGTGACCGACTTGTCGGTGGGCGCGGCGCCTGCCGGCGCGACCGCGGGGACCACGCCGAGAGCGACCGTGTCCCCGGCCTCCAGGGCGGTGGCCAGCTCGTCGTGGTCGGCCGCGGTGAGCTGGGTCAGGTCGACGCTGATCCCCGTCGCGCCGGCCTTGCGGAGCAGGCCCAACGGGGTCCCGGGAGCGCACGAGTGCACCCACGGGGTCGCGCCCTCCTCGGCGATCGCGCCGAGCACCCACTCCAGCGCCTGGGAGGCCTCGGGAAGGTCGATGCTGCGGTGCTTGCCGAACCCCGAGGCGGTCGGCACCTGGGCGTTGAGCACGGCACTCAGCGCCGGCTCGTCGACCTGGACGACCAGGGTGTCCGCGCCCGGGAGGCGGCGGCGTACGTCACGGATGTGGGTGCGTACGCCATCGGCCAGCGCCTGCGCCAGGTCACGCCGGGCGCCGTGGTCGGCGAGCAGCTTGTCGCCGCGCGGCCGCTCGACGGTGGCGGCGAGGGTCCACGGTCCGGCGACCTGGATCTTGAACGCGCCGCCGCCGGAGGCGAGCGGAGAGTCCTGGATCAGCTCCTCGACGGTGTCGAGGTCCTGGGCGAGCAGGCTGCGGGCACGCCGGTGGTCGACCCCGGCGGAGCCGGAGGTGCCGGTCAGGCGCCAGCCCGCGGGCTGCAGGTCGGCGTCGAGTCCCTCGAGCACCGCCAGCGCCCGGCCGGTCATGTTCGCGATCGCGCCACGCGCGGGCAGCTCGGGCAGGTGCGGCAGGTCGGTGAGCTCACCGAGCACGACCCGGCAGGCCTCTGCGTAGTCCTCACCAGGCAGCGACCCGGCCCCGGTGGCCGCTGTCATCGAACTTCCTGGGCGAGAGCCACCCGGCGGGTCGTGGAGATGGTGACCGAGCCGACGACGCGGGTGCCGTCGTAGATGACCGCGGCCTGGCCCGGCGCGATGCCGTAGGCGGGGTCGAGCAGCTCGATCTCGGCTCCTTCGGGGACCACGGTGACCCGGGCCCGGTGCTCGTCGCCGTGCGCGCGCAGCTGGACGGTGCCCTCGAGGACGCCCTCGGGCGCCCGCCCGGCCCACCGCGGCCGGATCCCGGAGAGCCCGTCGACGGCCAGGTGCTCCCGGGGTCCGACGGTGACGGTGCCGGAGACCGGCTCGATGTCGAGCACGAACCGTGGCTTCCCGTCCGGCGCCGGCTTGCCGAGGCGGAGGCCCTTGCGCTGCCCGATCGTGTAGGCGTACGTCCCCTGGTGCTCGCCCAGGACCTCGCCCGTCTCGTCGACGATCGGCCCGGACTCGTTGGGTGCCCGCTCGCCCAGCTTCTCGCGCAGCCAGCCGGCGTTGTCGCCGTCGGCGACGAAGCAGATGTCGTGGGAGTCGGGCTTGTCGGCGACGAGCAGGCCACGGCGAGCGGCCTCCTCCCGCACCAGCGGCTTGGGGGTGTCCCCGAGCGGGAACAGCGAGTGCTCGAGCTGTGCCTGGTCGAGCACCCCGAGCACGTAGGACTGGTCCTTGCCGGCGTCGACGGCACGGTGCAGCTCGACCAGCCCGTCGCCGCCCTTCCGGAGCGTCGCGTAGTGGCCGGTCGCGACCGCGTCGAAGCCGAGCGCGAGCGCCCGGTCCAGCACCGCGGCGAACTTGATCTTCTCGTTGCAGCGCAGACACGGGTTGGGCGTGCGCCCCTCGGCGTACTCCGACATGAAGTCCTCGACCACGTCCTCGTGGAAGCGGTCGGAGAGGTCCCAGACGTAGAACGGGATCCCGATCACGTCGGCGGCCCGGCGGGCATCGTTGGAGTCCTCGATCGTGCAGCAGCCGCGTGCGCCCGAACGGTAGGACGCCGGGTTGCGCGAGAGTGCCAGGTGGACGCCGGTGACGTCGTGGCCGGCTTCCTTCGCACGCGCGGCGGCGACGGCGGAGTCCACTCCCCCGGACATGGCAGCCACGATCCTCATCGCTGCAACCCTGCCGCGCGACCGCGCTCGACGGCGGGTCCGATCGCCGCGACCAGCCGGTCCACGTCCTCGGTCGTGGTGGTGTGGCCGAGCGAGAAGCGCAGCGAGGAGCGCGCCTGCTCGTCGCTCTGCCCCATGGCGAGGAGGACATGAGAAGCCTGAGGTACGCCGGCCGAGCAGGCCGCACCGGTCGAGCACTCGACCCCGGCGGCGTCGAGGAGCATCAGCAGCGAGTCGCCCTCGCACCCGGGGAAGGCGATCTGGGCGTTGTTGGGGAGCCGGTGGCGACCCAGCGGCTCCAGCGGCGGGCCGTTGAGGTGGCAGTCGGGCACGACCGCCAGCACCTGCGCGACCAGCTGGTCGCGCAGGGCACCGACCCTGGCCGCGTACGCCTCCTGCTCCTTGACCGCGAGCTCGACGGCGGCTGCGAAGCCGACGATGGCCGCGGTCGCGTGGGTGCCGCTGCGTACGTCTCGCTCCTGGCCACCGCCGTGGACGAGCGCGGTCAGCTCGAGCTCGCGGCGCACGACGAGCGCGCCGGCGCCCACCGGGCCGCCGAGCTTGTGGCCGGTCAGAGAGAGCGCGTCGACGCCGCTCGTGGCGAAGTCGACCGGCACCGCGCCGACCGCCTGGACGGCGTCGGTGTGGACCGGGATGCCGTGGGCGGCGGCGAGCTCGGCGATCTCCGCGATCGGCTGCAGGGTGCCGACCTCGTTGTTGGCCCACATCACCGAGATGACCGCGACCGAGCCCGGGTCGCGCTCGATGGCGTCCTTCATCGCGGCGAGGTCGACAAGGCCGGTCTCGTCGCACGGGATCAGGTCGACGTGGGCGCCCTCGGTCGACTCCAGCCAGTGCAGCGGGTCGAGCACGGCGTGGTGCTCGACGGTGGAGGCCAGGATCCGGGTGCGCGCCGGGTCCTGACCGCGGCGCGCCCAGTAGGCACCCTTGAGCGCGAGGTTGTCGGCCTCGGTGCCGCCGGAGGTGAAGACGACCTCACCCGGCCGGGACCCGAGCGCCGCCGCGATCCGTTCTCGGGACTCCTCCAGCACCCGGCGGGCACGGCGACCCGATGCGTGCAGCGAGCTCGCGTTGCCGACCAGCGCCAGCTCCGCGGTCATCGCCTCGATCGCCGCCGAGGCCATGGGCGTCGTGGCGGCGTGGTCCAGGTAGACGGTCCGGGCATTCATCGTCTACCAAGGTTACGGCCCCATGGCGATGCTTGCTGAAACGTCGCCGCCAGTTCATCTCCTCTGCCTAAGGTCGAGAACATGTCCCAGGGATTCCGCGAATACATCGACAACCTGATCACCGAGGGTCACACCATCGGCGAGGATCACGATGACGACCCGGTGCTCCTGGATCCGGCCGGCAAGGCCGTCGACACCTGGCGCGAGAGCTATCCCTACACCGAGCGGATCGCCCGCGAGGTCTACGACGAGCAGAAGTACCTCCTCCAGGTCGAGCTGCTGAAGTTCCAGCGCTGGAACGACCGCGTCGGCGGCAAGCACGTGCTGATCTTCGAGGGCCGGGACGCGGCCGGGAAGGGCGGCACGATCAAGCGGTTCATGGAGCACCTCAACCCCCGCTACGCCCGCACGGTCGCGCTGTCCAAGCCGTCGGACCGTGAGTCGCAGCAGTGGTTCTTCCAGCGGTACGTCCAGCACCTGCCCACCGCCGGCGAGATGGTCCTCTTCGACCGGTCCTGGTACAACCGCGCCGGCGTCGAGCGGGTCATGGGCTTCGCCTCGGACGAACAGTACGAGCAGTTCATGCACCAGGTGCCGCTCTTCGAGCAGATGCTCGTCGACTCCGGCATCACCCTCACGAAGTTCTGGTTCTCGGTCGGACGCTCGGAGCAGCGGACCCGCTTCATCATCCGCCAGATCGACCCGGTGCGTCAGTGGAAGCTCTCCCCGATCGATGTGCAGTCGCTGGACAAGTGGGACTCCTACACCGCCGCCAAGGAGGAGATGTTCCGCCGCACCGACACCGACTGGGCACCCTGGACCACGATCCGCTCCAACGACAAGAAGCGCGCCCGCCTCAACGCGATGCGCTACTTCCTCGCCCACCACGACTACGACGAGAAGGACCCCGAGGTCGTCGGCACCCCCGACCCCCTCATCGTCCGGCGCGGCATCGACGCCGTCGGCGACTGACGAATCACCCCGGCCACGGGATGCGCCTGAGGTGGGCCTCGATGCTCTCCTCGAGCGCGTCGGCGTCATCTGGCTCCCGATCGGGGTACTCAGATCTTCGGCTTCATTGATCGGTCGCAGGCAAGCAAACAGGGTGGGATCGTCAATCTGGTGTCGCGTGGCACTCGATCTCGTCTATTTGGTGGCCGCCGACCCGTTACGGAGGGTGTTCTCGGCGCCGTCCGGAGTAAAGGACGGCCTGCGGCCGCCGGCTTCGCCGGTCGCCTGCGGCGATCCTTGACACCGGTCGTCGCCGAGAATTTTGGCTGTATATCGGGTCGGCGGCGGGGGTTTGGCGCGGGGACTTGGGTTGGGCGCGGGCTTGGGAGCTTGGGCGGTCGGCCAGACTGCGTCGGTCGCGCCGAACGGTGGAAGGAAAATTCTTTCCGCCTGGCGACTAGCTCGGCAGACGGGTCGGTAAGGCGAACGAATTTTCGTTCGCCGCACAGGCCGCCTCGGGCCAGGTGGTTGGCGAGTGGAAGGAATTTTCCTTCCACGCAGCGACTCCCTATCTGGCCTAGGCTCGAAGCGGTCACCTGCCGTGGGTGAGTGTTCCGTGGCCACACTCGGGCCGCCGCCCCGATAGCCAGCCAAATCTTTCTCGACATGGTCGGGTGTCAAGGACCGCGAAGCGGCCGGCGAAGCCGGCGGCCGCAGGCCGTCCTTGACTCCGGAGCAGGTCGAGAAGACCCTCGAAGAACGGGTCGGCGGCCCAGACCAACCCCGAAAACACAGCACCCGAAGAAGCAGAGCTAAGACCCGGCGTACCCCCAAAAGCCCCTGACCAACCCCAAAATCCCAGCTACGGTCCAACGACATGAAACCCCTGGGCGACGTGCCATGGCCCCCAGATCCCATCGTCACCGACCGCCTGATCCTCCGACAGACCAAGCCCGAGGACAGGCCAGGACTGGCAGAGCTGCTCTCCTCGGAGACCGTGCAGGCCTACCTCGGCGGCCCGCAGCACACCCGAGAAGAGCTGGAACAGCTGATCCCGGAGGATCCGAACACCAGGCCAGGAATCTTCGCCGTCGAGCACGCGGGCGAGTTCATCGGCAGGATCACGGTCCAGCGGCGGGATCGGGCATGGGCGCACCACGTACGCGAGGAGGGCGACGAGGTCGAGCTCGGCTACGAGCTTCTTCCGACATCGTGGGGCGCGGGCATCGCGACCGAGGCGACCCGGGCGGCACTCGGCTGGATCGAGAGGACGCTCCCGGGTGAGCCGGTCGTGCTCACCACCCAGGTGGCCAACGAACGTTCCCTGCGGCTGGCCCGGAGGCTCGGGTTCGTCGAGGTGGAGCGGTTCCTGGGCTTCGGTGCGGAGCAGTGGTTCGGGGTGCTCAAGACCGGCTAGCCCGGCGGAGCCTCATTCCTCGGGAGTACCGAGGTAGGCGACCAGCGCCAGGTGATCGGACCCCGGCACCTCGACCGTCTCGGTCGCCAGCGCGACCAGGTCGTCCCCGATCAGGACGTGGTCGATCGCGGTCGACGGCGGCAGGGGTACGCCGGCGAACCCCTCGGTCGGCCAGGTGGGCTGCCACCCGGCGTTGCTGGCCCGGGCCGCGTCCTGCATGTCGGCATCGTCGAGCAGCCGCCGGACCGTGTGGTGGTCGAGCGAGGCGTTCAGGTCACCCAGGAGGAGGTCGGGCTTCTCGGCGGCCGCCTCCTCGATCATCAGCTCCTGCTCGGCCGGCCACGACGCGAGCGTGGGCGGCGCCGGATGCGCGACGACGACCCGCCGCTCCCCCACGTCGGCAACCCAGGACCCCATCGACGTCTCGATCCGGCGCGACTTCGTGATCGGCTGGTCGGCGAAGAGCATCGTGCCGGTGGTGCCGGGGGCGGCCTCGCCGATCCGGTAGGGCAGCTGGTCACGCAGCGTCTTCGACAGCTCCGCGAACGCCTCCGGGGTGATCTCCTGGATGGCGAGCACGTTGACCTTGTGCGCACGCACCGCCTCGACCACCGCGTCGGTCTCGCCCTTGCCCTCGAACAGATTGGTGGTCATCACCGTCAACGGCTCACCGGCGCTGGTCGCGCGCGATCCCGCGTAGAGCGGCGCCTGCCAGGCCACGTGCACCGCGAGCAGCAGCGCGACGACACCGGCGAGGACCGCGAACCGCATCCGGCCGGGACCGGTGGCCAGCCAGACCAGCACCAGGACAGCGACCAGGCACAGGACGTACAACCCGACACCGAAGGGCGCGAACGCGGCCAGGCGTACCGCCCGCAGGTCCGTGCTCGCCAGCGCCCGGGAGAACGTGATCGCCAACGCGGGCAGGCCACAGAGGACCAGTACTCCCCACGCCAGCGCCAGCGGCACCCACCGGGCTCGGCTCATAGCACGACCAGGTCGTCGCGGTGGATGACCTCGCGGGCGTACGCAGCCCCCAGGTTGGCCTCGAGGTAGCCGGAGGAGCGCCCGGCCAGCCGCGGGATCTCGTCGGCGTCGTAGTTCACCAGGCCGCGCGCGACGGCCACGCCCGACGGGTCGACGACGTCGACCGGGTCACCGGCGTGGAAAGCCCCGGAATACCCGGTGACGCCCGCCGCCAGCAGCGAGGCGCCCCGCTTGCTGATCGCGGCAACCGCGCCGGCGTCGACGGTGATCGAGCCGACCGGCTCGGTGGCGTGCTGGAGCCACAGCAGGCGCGCCGGGCGCCGCTTGCCGACGGCGTGGAACAGGGTGCCGACCGCCTCGCCCGCGAGGGCGGCCTCGGCCTGAGCGGCCGAGGTCAGCACGACCGGAACACCGTCGTCGACGGCGATCCGGGCGGCCTCCAGCTTGGTCACCATCCCTCCGGTGCCGACTCCGGCGGCACCGGCCTTGCCGATGGTCACCCCGGCGAGGTCGGCCAGCGAGGTGACCTCGTCGATCCGCTGCGAGCCGGGCTGGGACGGAGGTGCGTCGTAGAGCGCGTCGACGTCGCTGAGCAGCACCAGCAGGTCGGCCTTGACCAGGTGTGCCACCAGCGCTGCGAGCCGGTCATTGTCACCGAACCGGATCTCGGAGGTGGCGACCGTGTCGTTCTCGTTGACGATCGGGAGCACACCCAGGTCGAGCAGCTTCGACAGCGTCGCGTCGGCATTGCGGTAGTGCGCCCGCCGGTTCAGGTCATCGACCGTGAGCAGCACCTGACCTGCGATGATGCCGTGTCTGGCGAGCTCGTCGGTGTAGCGGTGGACCAGCAGTCCCTGACCCACGCTCGCCGCTGCCTGCTGCTTGGCCAGCGCCCGCGGACGCTTCGCCAGCCCCAACGGCGACAACCCGGCCGCGATCGCCCCGGAGGAGACCAGCACGACCTCCTGCCCGGCGGCCCGGGTCTTGGCGAGGACGTCCACCAGCCCTCTGAGACGGCCAGGGTCGATGCCGCCGGCCGCGGTCGTCAGTGACGAGGAACCGACCTTGACGACGATCCGCCGCGCGCCGGTGACCTGGACACGACTCACTCGGCCTCCTTGACCGTGGGATCGTCCTCGGCCCAGTCGCTGTCCGGGTCGTCCTCTCCGCCGATCTCGTACGCCACCGGGCCTGCCCCGTCGCGCAGCCGGCGGGCGACGTCGGCGCGGGCCTCGAACTCTTCCTTGGTCTCCATCCCGGCGTCGATCTCGCGTCGCCGGGCGGCGGCGGGGCGCTCCTCGTAGAAGCGCTGGTCCTCGCCGCGGCGGCCGAGCATCTCGGCACCGGTCTCGATCGAGGGGCGGAAGTCGAAGACGACGGCGTTGGCAGGGTCGCCGATGATGACGGTGTCGCCCTCCTGAGCTCCGAGCTCGACCAGGCGCATCTCGACGCCGAGCCGGTTGAGGCGGTCGGCGAGGTAGCCCACGGCCTCCTCGTTCTCGAAGTCGGTCTGGCGCACCCAGCGCTCGGGCTGCGGGCCGCGGACGAGGTATTCGCCGTTCCTCGACACCTTGACCGTGAAACCGTTCTTGCCCTCCGCGCCCTCGGGGCGGAGCACGATCCGGGTCGGCGGCGCCACCGGTACGTCCTTGCGGGAGGCGGCCACCAGCTCGGCCATCGCATAGATCAGCTGTTGGGTGCCCTCACCGGAGGCCGCGGAGATCTCGAAGACCTTCATCCCGCGCTTCTCGAACTCGCCGATCGTCATCTCGGCGATCTCGCGGCCGTCGGGGACGTCGACCTTGTTCAACGCGACCAGCCGGGGCCGGTCCTCGAGGCCGCCGTGGCGGGTGAGCTCGTTCTCGATGACATCGAGGTCGTCGATCGGGTTGCGGCCCGGCTCGATGCTCGCGGTGTCGATGACGTGGACGAGCGCGGCACAGCGCTCGATGTGGCGCAGGAACTCGTGGCCGAGGCCGCGGCCGTCGGCAGCACCCTCGATCAGGCCCGGTACGTCGGCGACGGTGAAGGTGATCTCGCCGCCCTTCACGACGCCGAGGTTGGGCACCAGGGTCGTGAACGGGTAGTCGGCGATCTTCGGCCTGGCTCGCGAGATGGCCGCGATCAGGGACGACTTGCCGGCGCTCGGGAACCCGACCAGCCCGATGTCGGCCACGACCTTGAGCTCGAGCCCGATCTCGCGCGCCTCGCCCGGCTCGCCGAGGAGCGCGAAGCCGGGGGCCTTGCGCTTGGAGGAGGCCAGCGCCGCGTTGCCGAGCCCGCCACGGCCGCCCTCGGCGATCACCAGCTCGGAGCCCGGACCGACCAGGTCGGCGAGTACGTTGCCGTTCATGTCGGTCACCACGGTGCCGTCGGGGACGGAGAGCACCATGTCCTCGCCGTGGGCGCCGTTCTTGTGGTCACCGGCGCCCTGGCCGCCGTTGGGGGCCTTGCGCTTGGGGCTGTGGTGGTAGTCGATCAGGGTCGTCACGTCGGGGTCGACGCGCAGGATGATCGATCCGCCCGGGCCGCCGTTGCCGCCGTCGGGGCCGCCCAGCGGCTTGAACTTCTCACGGTGCACCGACGCCACCCCGTGTCCGCCGCGACCGGCCTCGACGTGGAGGGTGACGCGGTCGACGAAAGTGGGTACAGCCATGCCCTCAGCCTACCGACGGCGCGCCCCACACTTGTTATCCGCGCGACTCGGCGGGGTGCCGGGTGCAGACTGTGCGCATGCGTGTGGGAACTGTGATGTGGCCGATCGAGGACTGGCCGGCGATGGGCGAGCGTTGGGCACAGGCCGAGCAGCTCGGGTTCGAGACGGCGTGGGTCTACGACCACCTGGCCTGGCGCGGGCACAGCCCGTGGGAGGAGGCGTTCACGTCGATGGCGGCCGCAGCCGCCCTGACCTCCACGATCCGGCTCGGAACGCTGGTGACCACCCCCAACTTCCGTACGCCGATCCCGACCGCCGCCGCGATCCGCAGCCTCGACCGGATCTCCGGCGGGCGGATCACGATCGGCATCGGAGCGGGTGGGGACGACCACACCTCCGACGGGGACGTGCTCGGGCGCGAGTTCACGCCTCGCGAGCGCGCGGACCGGTTCGCGGAGTGGACCCGCACCGTCGACCTGCTGCTGCGCGACTCACCGGTGACGATCGACGGCGAGCACTGGCAGACCCACGAGGTCACCGTCTCCCCGGGCCAGGTGCAGCGGCCGCGCACGCCGCTGTGGCTGGCCGGCAACGGCCCGCGCGGGATCCGGCTCGCCGCCGAGGTCGGCGACGGGTGGATCGCCAACCCGAAGGCCGAGAACCCGAAGGCGTACGTCGCCGAGCGGCTCGAGATGCTGCGGGAGGCGTGCGAGAAGCGCGGACGGGACTACGACACGATGCCGAAGCTGTTCATGTCCGGCTTCACCGAGGAGCCCTGGACCGAGTCGGCCGACGCCTTCGAGGACCTGGCCGGCTCCTACGCCGAGATCGGGATCACCGACATCGCGATCCACTGGCCGCGGCCGGGGACGCGCTGGGAGGTCTCGCAGCAGGTCTTCGAGGCGATCGCGGCACGCGCGGCATCTGTCTGAGCCTTCGTCAAGGTATGCAGGTCAAGGCGCACATCCCCAGCGGAGCTCCGCACGGGATGTGTTCCTTCGGCTGCATACCCTTCGACAGGCTCAGGACAACGCCTTGACGAAGGAGCACCAGAAAACGCCGAAGGGCCCTCTCCTGGTGGAGAGGGCCCTTCGAAAGCTTGCTCAGGCGTCGCCCGGAACGATGTTGATCACCCGGCGGCCACGGCGCTTGCCGAACTCGACCGCACCCGCCTGCAGGGCGAACAGGGTGTCGTCGCCGCCACGGCCGACGTTGGTGCCGGGGTGGAAGTGCGTGCCACGCTGGCGGACGATGATCTCGCCGGCGCCGACGAGCTGGCCGCCGAAGCGCTTCACACCGAGGCGCTGGGCGTTGGAGTCGCGACCGTTCTTGGTGCTTGCCGCACCCTTCTTGTGTGCCATCTTCTCAGTCCTTTAAGTGTCTCTAGAACGCCGGAATCAGGCGTTGATCGCGGTGACCTTGACCTGGGTGTACTTCTGACGGTGACCCTGGCGCTTCTTGTAGCCGGTCTTGTTCTTGTACTTCTGGATGATGATCTTCGGGCCCTTGGAGGCACCGACGATCTCAGCCGCAACCGAAGCCTTGTCGAGGCCGGTCGAGGTCACGTTCTCGCCGTCGACCAGGAGGACCACGGGGAGCGAGACGGACGAGCCGTTCTCACCGTCGAGGCGGTCGATCTCGATGACGTCGCCGACAACGACCTTCTGCTGCTTGCTGCCAGCCTTCACGATCGCGTACACCGCGGTCTCCTTCATTGCTCCGAACTCAAAGTCTTGTGTCGACCCGCGGCAAGGCAGACCGGACCCCGAAGCGATAGGTGCCAGCAGATGCCTGCAGGAACGGCGCACTGCGCACGCCGAGATTCAATCTTACGTACGCGGCGAGGTAGCCGCAAAACGCCGCGACACCGTCCACCCGGACAGTGCCCGCGACATGGTGCCCCAGAAGGCCCCGATCGCGCCAACCGGGCGCCCGGTTCGGCCACAACCCCTACGAACCGGGCACGATTCCGGGCATGATGGCGCCCGTGACGTCGACCGAACCGCCGCTCGCGCAGAGCACGGAGACCCGGCAGGAGGAGATCCTGGCGCGCGCACGCACGACCGGCCGGGTCTCGGTGACCGACCTCGCGCCCGACCTCGGGGTGAGCGTCGAGACGATCCGGCGCGACCTCAAGGTGCTCGCCGACCGCGGCGTCGTGGAGCGGGTCTACGGGGGCGCGGTCGCCCTGGAGAGCGGCAGCTTCGAGACCTCGCTCGAGTTCCGCGCGGGCCGCGACGTCGACGAGAAGCACCGGATCGCCCGGGCCGCCCTCCAGCACCGGCACGGTGCGGAGACGATCTACATCGACGAAGGCACGATGCCGCAGTTCCTGGCCGAGGAGCTGCTCGGCCAAGGACCCGCGACGATCATCACCCCATCGCTCCCGGTGGCCACCCGTCTCTCCGCCGATCCGGAGCTCACCGTGATCATCCTGGGCGGGCGGGTCCGCACCATCACCCGGGGCGTCGTGGACCAGTGGGCGACCCGGATGCTCGCCGACCTGGTGATCGACCTGGCCTACATCGGTGCCAACGGGATCTCCCGCGAGCAGGGCCTGACCACCCAGGACCCCTCGGTCGCCGCGGTGAAGCGGACCGCCATCGAGCGCTCCAGGCGGCGGATCTTCTTCGGCGCCCACACCAAGTTCGGGGCCTCCAGCCTGTGCCGTTTCGCCGGCGTACGCGACTTCGAGCTGCTCATCACCGGCACCGAGCTCGCGGCCAGCGATGCCCGCCGGTTCTCGGCGCTGGGCCCCCGGGTCATCCGGGCCTGAGAAGGGGCTTGAGAACGGGCCTGAGAACGGGCAGCAACCGGGCGCCTCGGGCGCACCGACCGGGCTAGGGGGTCCGGCCCGAACTACGCCATCGTGGTCCGTGACGACAGTCACACTGCGAGGAGGCAGATCGATGCGGGCACGGAGACGGACCTCCGCAGCGCTGACAGCGCTCTCATTGGCCACCGTTTTGTTGACGGCATGCGGAACCGGCGGCCTGGGCGCCGGCGGGACGAGCGCGGGTGAGCACAGCATCACGGTGCTGATGGTCAACAACCCCCAGATGCTCGAGCTCCAGGAGCTCACCGCGGAGCACTTCACCGAGGAGACCGGGATCGAGGTGAACTTCGTGGTCAAGGTCGAGCAGGACATGCGCGACACCGCCAGCACCGAGTTCGCCAATCAGTCCGGGATCTATGACGTGGCGACGCTGTCCAACTTCGAGATCCCCTACTACGCCGAGGCCGGCTGGATCTCGGACATGGAGAGCATCGCGAACGACCCGGAGTTCGACCAGGACGACATCTTGCCGCCGATGACCGAGGCGCTCTCAGCGGGAGGCAAGGTCTATGGCCAGCCGTTCTACGGCGAGTCCTCGTTCCTGATGTACCGCAAGGATCTCTTCGAGAAGCACGGCCTCGAGATGCCGACGAACCCGACCTGGGAGCAGGTCGCCGGCTTCGCCGCCCAGATCGACGAGGCCGAGGCCGACATGCGCGGCATCTGCCTGCGCGGCCTGGCCGGCTGGGGCGACAACCTCGCCTCGATCACGACGGTGGTCAACACCATGGGCGGCACCTGGTTCGACGAGGACTGGAACGCCCAGGTCGACAAGGGCGGCTTCAAGAAGGCGGCCAACTTCTACGTCGACCTGGTCCGCGAGCACGGCGAGGCAGGCGCCGCGACCTTCAGCTTCCCGCAGTGCCTCAACGCCATGCAGCAGGGCAAGGTCGCGATGTGGTACGACGCCACCTCCGGTGCCGGGTCGCTGGAAGCCGAGGAGTCGCCGGTCAAGGGCAAGGTCGGCTACGTGGCCGCGCCGCACGACCAGACCGAGAACGCCGGCTGGCTCTACACCTGGGCCTGGGCGATCCAGAAGGCCTCCCAGCACCAGGAGGACGCCAAGAAGTTCGTCGCCTGGGCCTCCAGCAAGGAGTACGAGCAGCTGGTGATGGCCGACACCGAGAACGACACCGGCGGGCCGACCAACGTTCCCGCGGGCAAGCGTGCCTCGACCTATGCGGACCCCGAGTACCTCGAGGTGGCCGGCTCCTTCGCGACCCCGACCATGAACGCGATCAAGAACGCCCAGGCGGACAACCCCGGGGTCCAGAAGCGGCCCTACAACGGCATCCAGTTCGTCGGCGTTCCCAGCTTCACCGACTTCGGCACCGAGTGCGCCAAACAGCTCAGCAGCGCCATCTCGGGCTCGAAGACCACCGACGCGGCACTCGACCGCTGTCAGTCGCTCGCCCAGGCGTACGGCGACGTCCAGAAGGAGAAGCAGTGATGGCCACCGTGACCGCACCACTCCGCGAAGCGACCGAGCCGGAGGCGAGCCGGCCGCCTGAGGCGTACAAGAAATGGGGCCGGGAGTCCTGGAAGCTGCGCGCGCCGCTGCTGCCCGCCCTGATCTTCCTGATCGTGGTGACGCAGCTGCCCTTCGTGGCGACGCTGGTGATGTCGTTCATGAACTGGAGCGCCCAGCCCGACGCACCGGAGCGCAGCTTCGCCGGCTTGGACAACTTCAAGACCGTGTTCACGACGCCGGCGTACCGTACGGCCGTCCTGAACACGATCGAGATGACCGTGGTCGTCGTCGGGGTCAGCGCCCTGCTCGCCCTCGGGATCGCGCTGCTGCTCAACCATGCGTTCATCGGCCGCGGTGTGGTGCGCACGATGATGATCGCGCCGTTCCTGATCGTCCCGATCGCGGCCGCGGTCTTCTGGGGCAACGGCATCCTGATGACCGGGTTCGGCCTGGTCGACGGCGTGCTCGGTCAGCTCGGCGTGCCGGGCGCCCAGGACATCGCCTTCCTCACCGACCATCCCAAGCTCGCCATCGAGATCCAGCTGATCTGGCAGTGGACGCCGTTCATGATGCTGATCCTGCTCGCCGGGCTGCAGTCGCAGGACCCTGAGGTCCTGGAGGCGGCGAGCATCGACGGCTGCAACGGGTGGCAGACGTTCGTGCACATGACGCTCCCCCACGTACGCCGCTATCTCGAGCTCTCGATCGTGCTCGGCACGATCTTCATCGTCCAGAACTTCGACTCGGTCCTGGGCATGACCGGTGGGCTGAACTCCACCAACATCCCCTACGCCGTCTACGAGACGTTCTACTCGGCCAAGGACTACGGGGTCGCCTCCGCACTGGGCGTCGTCGTGGTCATCGGCTCACTGATCATCGCGACCTTCGCGCTGCGCGTCGTGTCGTCCCTGCTCGAGGAGGAGAGCCGATGAACACATGGAACCGGCAGCGGGTGGCGAAGATCGTCATCCCGATCGCAGCGTGGCTGGTCGGCATCATCTTCGTGATCCCGATCCTCTACATGGTCCTGACCTCGCTGCACGCACCGCAGGACGCCCAGACCTACCCGCCCAGCTGGGGCGCCCCGCTGACGCTGGAGAACTACAGCGGCCTGTTCACCTCCGCGAACCCGATCACCCCGGCACTGATCAACTCGGTGATCACCAGCGTGATCTCGACGCTGCTCGTGCTCGTCCTGGCCATCCCCGCGGCGTACGCCCTGGCGATCAAGCCGGTCAAGAAGTGGTCGGACGCGATGTTCTTCTTCCTGTCGACGAAGATGCTGCCGATGGTCGCGGGGATCCTGCCGATCTACCTGTTCACGACCCAGGTCATCAAGATGCCCGACAACGTGATCATCCTGATCCTGCTCTACACCGCGATGAACCTGCCGATCGCGGTCTGGATGATGCGCTCGTTCCTGGCCGAGGTGCCGCCCGCGATCATCGAGGCAGCATCGATCGACGGCGCCAGCACGCTCCGGATCCTGACCCGCATCGTGGCGCCGATCTCGATGCCCGGGGTCGCGGCCACGTCGCTGATCTGCTTCATCTTCGCGTGGAACGAGCAGCTCTACGCCAAGGTGCTCACCAGCGTCGCCGCGCAGACCGGACCGGTCTTCGTGAACACCCTGATCCAGACCGAGCACGCCTACCTCGCCGAGCTGGCGGCCGGGGCGACGCTGATCTCGCTGCCCGTGCTCATCGCCGGCTTCGCCGCTCAGGACAAGCTGGTGCAGGGACTCTCCCTCGGGGCCGTCAAATGACCCAGGCTCGACTCACGACGGCTCGGCTCGGCGAGCTGTCCGCGGCTGTCGCCGTCCCCACCTATGACCGAACCGCCATCACCCCCGGGATCGTGCATCTCGGGGTCGGGGGCTTCCACCGCGCCCACCAGGCGCGCTACGTCGACGACCTGCTCGCCTCGGGCATCCGCGACTGGGGCATCGTCGGGGTGGGGCTCATGCCCCAGGACGTACGCATGCGGGATGCTCTCGCCGCGCAGGACCACCTCTACACGCTCGTCGAGCGGGCGCCGGACGGGGGCGTGCGAGGGCGGGTGATCGGGTCGATCATCGACTACCTCTTCGCCCCCGACTCCCCCGCGGACGTGCTGAGGCTGCTCACCGACCCGCGGATCCGGATCGTGTCGCTGACCATCACCGAGGGCGGCTATCACGTCAACCAGGCGACCGGCGGCTTCGACGCCTCCGACCCCGCCATCCAGGAGGACCTGCGGCCGGGTGCGGCGCCCTCGACGGCGTTCGGCTACGTCGTGGAGGCGCTGGCTCGCCGTCGTGCCGCCGGGGTGGCGCCGTTCACGGTCATGTCGTGCGACAACATCGCCGGCAACGGCGAGGTCGCCCGGGCGATGCTGTCGGCGTTCGCGTCCCTGCGCGACCCGGACCTGGGTGAGTGGATCACCTCCGAGGTGGCCTTCCCCAGCTCGATGGTGGACCGGATCACCCCGGCGACCACCGACGCCGACGTCGAGGAGGTCGGCTGGCGGTTCGGGATCGGCGACGCCTGGCCGGTGATCAGCGAGCCGTTCTCCCAGTGGGTGCTCGAGGACAACTTCCCGCAGGGTCGGCCGCCGTTCGAGCAGGCCGGGGTGGAGATGGTGCCCGACGTCGAGCCGTACGAGCTGATGAAGCTGCGGCTCCTCAATGCCAGCCACCAGGCGCTGTGCTATCTCGGCTATCTGTCCGGCTACCGCTACGCCCACGAGGTCTGCACGGACCCGCTCTTCGTCGACTTCCTGCTCGGCTACATGTCGCAGGAGGGCGCCCCGACCCTGCCGCAGGTGCCCGGCGTGGATCTGCCGGGCTACCAGCGTGAGCTGATCGCCCGCTTCGCCAACCCCTACATCCGCGACACCCTGGCGCGGCTGTGCGCGGAGAGCTCCGACCGGATCCCGAAGTGGCTCGTCCCGGTCATCACCGCCCAGCTGGGTCGTGGCGGCTCGGTCCGTCGATCGGCGCTCGTCGTCGCGTCCTGGGCCCGCTATGCCGAGGGGGTCGACGAGCAGGGTTCGCCCATCGACATCGTCGACCGGCGCCGGGCCGACGTGACGGCCCGCGCGATCGCGCAGCGCGAGGACCCGCTCGCCTTCCTCCGCGACCCCGACCTCTTCGGCGACCTCGTCGACTCCCCCGAGTTCACCGAGCCGTACGCCGAGGCGTTGGCGTCTCTGCACTCCGTCGGGGCACGCAAGACTCTCGAGATCTGGGAGGACTGAGCGCTCTAAGACAGCACGACGCCCCGGTGACCGCGAGGGGGTCACCGGGGCGTCGTGGTTTCCAGCTGTCGTCCGTCGTTCGGGCGGTTACTCCGACGGCGTGGTGTCGCGGCTCACGCCACCGCGGGTGCGGGTCACGACCTTGGGCGCCGGGGTCGAGGCGGTGCCGTTGCTGACGGTCGGCGCCTCGGACTTGGTCGCGGTCATCACCGCGCCCTCGCCGGTGCTCACCACCTCGCGGCGGGCGCCGCGGCGCTGCCGGGTGACCACCTTGGGCTTGGAGTCGACCGGCTCGGCCGCAACCGGCTCGGCAACGATCGGCTCGGTTGCCTCGGGCTCGGTCACCTCGGGCTCGGTCACCTCGGGCTCGACGGCCGGGGCCACGGGAGCGGGCTCCTCCTCGACGACCGGCTCGGTCGCGACCGGCTCGGCTGCAACCGGCTCGGTCGCGGCCGGCGCCGGCTTCGACTCGGTCGAGCTGCCGACGACCGCGGCCAGGACCGGACGACCGGTCGTGGCGGCTCGGCGGGTGCGCGTACGCGTGGTGATCTTCGGGGCCTCGGGCTCGGCCGGGGGCTTCGGCTCGGCCGGAGTCTCGGCGGCCGGGGCCTCGGCGGGCGTCTCGACCGGCGTGGTGGCCGGGGTCGACGCCTTGGACCGACGCGAACGCGTGCGGGTCGTGACCTTGGGAGCCTCGACAGCGGCGGCGTCGGACGCGGCCTCGGCGGGCTCGGCGACCGGGGACTCGGCGACCGGGGACTCGGCGGGGGTCTCGACCGGCTCGGCCACCGGGGCCGACGCCTTGGACCGACGCGATCGCGTACGGGTCGTGACCTTGGGAGCCTCAGCGGGCTCGACGGGGGTCTCGACGGGCTCGACGACCTGGGCAGCCGGCTCGTCGGTCTTCTCCACGCTGTCGCTCTGTCCGGCCATGGCGGCGAACTCGGCGGGCGAGGGCGTCTTGGCGGACTCCTCGGCGGGCTCGGCGCGGTGCTCGGTGCCGACCTCGTCCTTGCCCTTGCCGCGGCCACCACGGCCACCACGACGACGCGAACGCGGCTCGTCGGGGGCGACACCGGAGGACTTGCCGGCCTCGACCGGGTGCTCGTGGATCACCAGGCCACGACCGCCACAGGCGTCGCAGTTCTCGGAGAAGGCCTCGAGCAGACCGGTGCCGATCCGCTTACGGGTCATCTGCACCAGGCCCAGCGAGGTGACCTCGGCGACCTGGTGACGGGTCCGGTCGCGGCCCAGGCACTCGACCAGGCGACGAAGCACCAGGTCACGGTTGGACTCGAGAACCATGTCGATGAAGTCGACGACGATGATGCCGCCGATGTCGCGCAGCCGGAGCTGGCGCACGATCTCCTCGGCCGCCTCGAGGTTGTTCTTGGTGACCGTCTCCTCCAGGTTGCCCCCGGAGCCGGTGAACTTGCCGGTGTTGACGTCGACGACGGTCATCGCCTCGGTGCGGTCGATGATCAGCGAGCCACCCGAGGGCAGCCAGACCTTGCGGTCCAGGCCCTTCGCGATCTGCTCGTCGATGCGGTACGCGGCGAAGGCGTCGGCCTCACCGTCGTACTTCTCCACCCGCTCCTCGAGGTCGGGGGCCACCGACTGGACGTAGTCCTTGACGGTCTCCCACGACGAGTCGCCGGAGATGACCAGCTTGGCGAAGTCCTCGGTGAACAGGTCGCGGACGACCTTGAGGGTCAGGTCGGGCTCGCCGTAGAGCAGCTGCGGGGCGTTGCCACCGGCCTTCTTCTCGATGTCCTCCCAGCGTGCCTTGAGCCGCTCGACGTCGCGCGTGAGCTCCTCCTCGGCGGCGCCCTCGGCGGCGGTGCGTACGATCACGCCGGCCGTGTCGGGGACGATCTCCTTCAGGAGGGTCTTGAGGCGGTTGCGCTCGGTGTCGGGCAGCTTGCGGGAGATGCCGGAGGTGGTGCCGTCGGGCACGTAGACCAGGAAGCGGCCGGCCAGCGAGATCTGCGAGGTCAGGCGGGCGCCCTTGTGACCGATCGGGTCCTTCGTCACCTGGACGAGCACCTTCTGGCCGGAGGTCAGCACCGACTCGATCTTGCGGGGCTGGCCCTCCTTCCAGCCGAGCGAGGCCCAGTTGACCTCACCGGCGTAGAGCACCGCGTTGCGGCCCTTGCCGATGTCGATGAACGCGGCCTCCATGGACGGCAGCACGTTCTGGACACGACCCAGGTAGACGTTGCCGATCAGGCTGGTCTGGCTCTCGCGGGCGACGTAGTGCTCGACGAGCACCTTGTCCTCGAGCACCGCGATCTGGGTGAGATCCTCGCGCTCACGGATCACCATGACCCGCTCGACCGACTCGCGCCGGGCCAGGAACTCGGCCTCGCTCACGATCGGGGCGCGACGACGACCGGCCTCGCGGCCCTCCCGGCGGCGCTGCTTCTTGGCCTCCAGGCGGGTCGAGCCCGACAGCGCGGTGATCTGGTCCTCGCCGGTGCGGCTCTGGCGGACCTTGGTGACGGTGTTCTCCGGGTCGTCCCCGGCGTCGCCGGAGGCCTCGCCGGCCCGGCGGCGACGACGGCGACGGCGCGAGGACGTGCCGCCCTCGCCCTGGTCGGCGTCGGCGTCGGCGTCCTTGCCTGCCTCGTCGCTCTCGGACTCCTCGGACCTGTCCTCGGCGTCGGCCGCGTCGGAGCCGTCGGCGTCGCCGTTGGCACCCTTGCGACGGCGGCGGCCGCCACGGCGGCGACGACGACGGCCGTTGCCGCCACCCTCACCGTCATCGGCAGAGCTCTCGTCGGACTCGTTGCCGGACTCGTTCTCGTTGCCGGCCTCGGTGTCGGTCTCGGACTCGGTGTCGGTGGCCTCGGGCTGCTCCTCGTCGGCGGCCTTCTCCTCGACCGGGGCGGCGCTGCGTACGTTCCGCTTGCGCGTCCGGGTCGGGGCCTCCTCCTTCGCTTCGGCGGCGGGCTCGGCGGCGGGCTCGGCAACCGGCTCAGCGGCCTGCGGCTCGTCCTCGGCGGGAGCCTCGACGACGGGCTTCGGCTCGGCCGTCTTGCGCGTACGCCTGCGGGTGGTCGTCTTGGTCGGCGCCTGGAACAGCACCGCGGGGGCCGGCGGACCGGCCTGCTCGGCCTCGGTCTCCTCGAGGGTCTCCTCGTCGACCTCCTCCGCAGGGGTCTCGACGGCCTCGACGACGGGCTCTACGACAGGCGCGGCGGCCTTCTTGGCGGCCGTCTTCTTCGTGGTGGTCCGCTTGGCGGTGGTCTTCTTCGCCGCCGTCTTCTTGGCCGGAGCCTCGACGGTCTCGGCGGGAGCCTCGGAGGTCTCGCCCTCCGGCGCGGTGGTGGCCTCGGGGGTCTCGACCTCAGCCGGCGCAGGGGCGGCCTTCTTGGTCGTACGCTTCCGGGTCGTCTTCTTCGCCGCCGTCTTCTTGGCGGGGGCCTCGGCGCTCTCGGCAGCCTCGGCGGTCACGTCGGCGGGGGCGTCGGCAGCCTCGGCCGGGGCCGCGGCGGCGGCCTTCTTGGTGGTGCGCTTGCGCGTGGTCTTCTTCGCCGCGGTCTTCTTCGCGGGAGTGGTCTCGCCGGTCGCTTCCGCGTCGGTCGTGGGGGTGTCGGTCACCGGAGCCTGCGCTGTTTCAGCGCCGTTCTCGGTGTTCTCGACAGTGGTCTCGTCGGCCATGCCGTTCTCCTCATCCAGGACCTTCACAGGTGCCGGATAGTCAGGTGCCGGGAAACGGGCGCTGCGCAGTATCTAACTTTTCCACGTAGCAGCCGCGTCGCGGCGCAAAGCTTGTCAGGGCGGCGGCATCCTCCGCAGCGGTGCGTCACAGGCAGCGGTTCGTCACCTGCCGCGGTCGCTCGGCCGTCCGGGACCTTCCCGGGCGAGTCGCTCTCACTGACCTGCTAGGCCTGCGTCGCGGTCTGGTGACGCCCTACCCCTGTGTGCCGGAGTGCGGCCCCGGAGGGCTCACGCCGGCGAGGCGTCGTCGGACTGTCCATTCCTCGGGGCGGGCCCGATTGTTTGAGCAGTCGTCTCGGAGTATCGCATACACCCTGTCAACAGACCGATATCTGGACGCCAACGAAACTCAGGGAAGCTTCGCTTCCTTCATCTGGCGCGACTTGTAGACGTTCACGATCACGACGCCGTCGAGCCATTCGGTGAGCCGTTCGGACTCGGCCGCCAGCGCCTTCCTCCCGGCATCGCCGATGTCGTGGCGCACGATCGGGTGCACCCGGCCGTCCTCGTCCTGCGCCCAGGCCCCCACGATCCGGCCGTCCCACCAGGCGGTGTTGCCGGCGTTGCCGTTGGAGTCGAAGAGGTACGCCACATCCTCGGCGTCCAGGTAGAACCCGCGTTCCTTCCAGCCCATGACGGTGGGGTCGAGAGTGGGCAGCAGCGCGGCCCACGGCTCGATCTCGGGCTCCGGCGAGGTGGCGATCGGGTCGTCCGGAAGCACCCATCCGGTGCCACCGCCCTCGAGCCCTACCTCCACGGCACCGACCGCGGCGAGCGCGGCCCGCACGGCCGTCTTCGTGGACCCGAGCCACCAGACCAGGTCGGCCTCGGTGCCCGGACCGAAGGTCCCGAGCCAGCAGCGGACGAGCTCCGCGTAGCCGTCGGCGGGCGCGAGCGGGGACGGCGCCTCACCGAGCCAGGACTCGGTGAGCGTCCAGGCCGGCTTGTTGAGCCGCCAGTGGCCGACGTTGGTCGCCCGCACGAGCCGGCCCTGCGCGGCGAGGGTGCCGATCACCCAGCGGCCGATCGGGAACTCGCCGCCCCACTTCTTGCCGGGCGTGCCCATCCGGAAGCGGGCGTCGAGCTCCGGCACCAGCTCACGCAGCTGTGTCGTGGTGCGGGGCTCGCCGGCGGCGAGTGCCGCCAGCGTCGCCGCGTACGCCTTCTCGATCCAGCCGTCCTGGTCCTCGTCGATGCCACCCGCGGTCAGCCACTTGTGGAGGTTCTTCTCCTCCTGCGCCGCCACCCGGGCCGAGGCGCTCCCCAGCGCAGCCGGCAACAGGTCACGTGGGAAGGCGAAGAGCGTGCGCCGCATCGCCAGCTGCTTGACCAGGCTTCTGTCCTCGTAGAGCGCGCGCTCGACGTCATCGACCCGGAGATCCCGCACCCGCGCGCGCAGGGCGAGGTGGACGGTCGCGGCCTCGGTCGCGTGCCATGCGGTCATCGCCTGGGTCGCGGCCGCCACGTCGGCGTACCTGTGGGCGGGGGCGAGCCCGTGCCTGCGGGCCAGCCGCGCCCGGCGCTCACGGTCGGTGACCATTCTCATCGGCAGAGCCTCATCGAAGACAGGCTAGTGGAGCGGGTCGCCGATCGTGCCGGAGTCCTCGTCGAAGACTCCCTGGCTGAGCCGGGTCAGGAGCGGCAGCCCGCCGTGCTCGGGGCCCACCTTCAGGCCACCGATGCGCTCCAGGCCGGTGACGACGTCGTCGGGACGTACGGTCGGGGTGCCGTGCCTGAGCAGGAGCTCCAGCCGGGAGCCGCCTTCGCGGGGCGCCGATGCGAGGCGTACGACCGCTCCTCGGGCATCGAACTCGCGCAGACCCTTCTTGGTCATCCGGGAGACGATGACCTCCTCGGCGCCGAGGAACGCCTCGACCGCCGCCGCGGCCTCCTCCGGCGCCGTCGGGAGGTCGATGATCCACTCGCTGCCGGTGAGCAGGTCGGCCAGCGCACCCTTGGGCGAGGTGGCGGTGTCCACGACATCGAGCAGGTCGAGACCGTCGGGCATGACCTCGTCCAGGGCAGCCTTGGTCGCGGCCGGGTCGACCGTCTCGCGCAGTCCCAGCTCGACGTACTCGGCCTCGCTCGCCGCTCCCGTCGGGGCCGCGCCGGCGTAGGAGATCCGCGGGTGCGGGTTGAAGCCCGAGGAGTAGGCCACCGGGATCCGGGCACGCGCGACCGCGCGCTCGAAGGCGCGGCTGAAGTCGCGGTGGCTGGTGAACCGGAGCCGGCCGCGCTTCGCGTAGCGGATGCGGAGACGCTGGACCGGCGGGGCCTGCTGTTCGGGCTGTTGACGCACGAGGTCGATTATGGCGGTCCGCGGGCACGATGACCCATCCGGCGAATGCAAAGCCAACGGAATGTAACGACTCGCATACGAAAAATGGGAGACTCGCGCGGTGAGCCACCACAGAAGCAGGAAGTTCTCGGTACGCCTCAAGGAGCTGTTGCCGATCCTCGCGGTGGTCCTCACGGTCGGCGCCATCGCCGCGCTGACCGTCCTCGCGCCCCGGCTGAACGACTCCAGGCAGGCCTCCGCGGAGGCCTCCTCCTCGCCGAGCACCGAACCCACCGACCCCGGCCCGTCGGCCTCCGCCTCGACGTTGTCCGAGCCGCTACCGAAGTTCAAGACCCTCGACGCGCCGCCGGCGATCGACAAGGCACCGAAGAAGCCGAAGATCGACCCGTGCGCGGTCCCGCGCGAACTGACGGTGATGACCTTCAACATCAAGGGTGGCCGGGTCTCCCCCGGCGAGCTCGGCGGCATCGCGAGCGTGATCCGGGCCTCCGGCGCCGACGTCGTACTCCTCCAGGAGGTCGACCAGAACCGCCGCCGCTCCGGCAACGTCGACCAGCCGGCGATCATCGCCTCGCACCTGGGGATGCAGTCGGTCTTCGGCGCCAACGACTACATCACCGACCGCGGTGGCTACGGCACCGCGATCCTGTCGCGCTTCCCCATTACGGAATCCGGCAACACCCACCTGCCCAACCGCGACGGCAAGGAGCAGCGCGGCGTGCTGCGGGCGAACATCATCGTCGAGGGCCAGCGCCTGGTCGTCTTCAACACCCACCTCGACCACACCTCCGACTCGCTGCGGCAGGCCCAGATCGGCGCGGTCATGTCCAAGGTCAACGCCTACGACGGCGCCAAGCTCCTCGGCGGCGACCTCAACGCCGGCGACGGCTCCGGCGTCCTGGGCACCGCCCTGGCCACACTGTCCGACGCCGGCGCCGCTCTCGGCGCAAGCCACGACGGCGGCGGCCGGGTCGACTACCTGCTCCCCAACTCATGGCTCTCGGCCGGCGACGGCAACGTCACCCCCACCGGCCTCTCCGACCACCACGCGGTCAGCATCGACTTCGCCATGCGCGGTGCCGCGGACTGCTGAGTCAGTAGCGCTCGACGGGCACGGCGCGTTCCGGCGGTTCGTACGCCTCCGGCCAGAAGTCGGTCACCCGGGTGATCCGCCCGTCCGTGATCTCGAGGAACGTCTGCGACTCCCCCGACTCCTCCCCCATCCGCCAGTCGAACCAGACCACGGCGCGCGCATCGTCGGCGATCACCACCTTCGGGGTGAGGTGCCACTCCCCGGGGTAGGTCTGGTTGAACTCGAGGAACGACGCGCGCCCGATGACCAGCTCACGCGTCTGCGGCATGTCGTAGACGACGTCCTCGTCCAGCAGCCTCGCCCAGGCGTCCCAGTCCCTGGCCTCGAGGAGCTCGAGATAGCTGCGACCCAGCGCACTGTTGTCCGTCATGGCCGCAACCTATCGGGGGCTGGGCGACCGCGTGGGACACTTCCCGCCGTGATCGAGTTGCGACCTGCCGTTCTTGCTGACGTCCCCGTGCTGATCGAGCTGTGGGAGGTGGCCGCGGAGAACGACTCGCGGCCGACCGACTCGGCGGCGAAGGTCGAGGCACTGATCGCGCGCGACCCGGATGCCTGCACCGTCGCGGTCACCGCCGAGGGCCGGGTCGTCGGCTCCCTGATCTCCGGCTGGGACGGCTGGCGCGCCCACCTCTACCGCCTGGCGGTCCACCCGGACGTACGCCGCCAGGGGCTCGCCCGCCGCCTGCTCTCCCACGCCGAGGACCGCCTCGTGGGCCTCGGCGCGAGCCGGATCGATGCGATGGTGCTCGAGGGCAACGACCTGGGCCAGTCGCTGTGGAAGAGCTCGGGCTACGAGTCTCAGGCCGAGTGGCGCCGCTGGGTCCGCCCGGTCGGCTGAGCAGTCGTAACTGGTCGCCAAAGAGACCGAGTCGGGTCTACCTTCGGCGGATGGATTTCCTGACCCCCGAAGACCTTCCCGCACCCGCCGGCTACAGCCACGTCGTGATCACCGATCCCGGCGCTCGGCTGATCGTGACCTCGGGTCAGATCGGCATCACCGCCGACGGCACCGTCGAGGCGGGTTGGGAGGCGCAGACCCGGCAGACCTTCATCAACCTCGGCGTAGCCCTGGCCGCAGCCGGCGCCACCTGGGCGGACGTCGTGAAGCTGACCTACTTCGTCGTCTCCACCACCGAGCTGCCGCTGATCCGGTCGGTGCGCGACGAGTTCGTCGACGTCGCCCACCCGCCTGCCAGCTCGCTGGTCCAGGTAGCCGGGCTGTTCCGGCCCGACGTACTCATCGAGGTGGAGGCGACCGCCGCCATCTACTGACGGCTCCAGGATCGAGACGGTCGGTCCCGATCTGGCGGGTCGGTCAGATCAGGTATGCCGACTGTGATTCGCAGGACTCCGAGCCGCCTCAGGACCTAGCCTCTGCGCCATGGATGCCCCACCTCTGGCGGTCGAGCCCCAGGCCGAACAGTCGCAGACACTGGCCTGGATCGCGCTGGCGCTCAACCTCGTGTGGGTCCCTCCGCTCGGAATGGTGATCGGCATCCTGGATACCTTCCTGGGCCTGGCCTGCACGCTCGTCGGCACAACCCTCGCCGTCCTGGTGCTCCTCCGATCACGCCACGGCATCGACCACGGCAGGTTGCCGGCGTGGATCGCCGTGTCGAGCGCCGCAGCGCACCTGACCCTCACCCTTGCCCTCGGCCTGATCCTGGCGGTGACCACCCATCCCATCGACGATCCCGAGTCCCTGGAGACCACGGAGGACGTCGGTTGGCCGCTGCCTCCGGAAGAGCTCGTCACCGGCGACTGCCTGCTGAGCGTCGAGAGACCGACCACCACGCTGTGCAACGAGCCACACCGGGTGGAGGTCGCCGGCACCTACACCCTTTCCGACACGGACCGGTTCGACGACGCCGAGACCGACGCCGACCCGCTCTGCAACCGCTCCGTGGCGGCATACCTCGGCGTCCCCGCGGACGAGGCCGCCTCGCGCTACGGATTCTCGATCTCCGCAGACAAGCCCCACAGGGTCGCCTGCTGGGCCGTCTCCGAGGACGCCATCACCGGCACGATGCGCGCCACCCGCCCCTGACAACCTGCCGGTCCCTGCCGGTCATCGCTCTCCCAGTTCAGCCGATTCACGGACCGCCATAACCCCGCACATGCGCGGTTGTGGGAGCCAAATCGGCGCCGGTCTCGGTAACTTCCACGCACATGCGGGAAAGTGACGGCGGCTTGCCTCATCTGATCAGGTCGACGTCGCCGAGGTGCTCGGTGAATGTTCGTGGGTCTTCGAGCTGCGAACGGGCCTGCCCGGAGTTCGTCTCGTCGTCGTCCTCGGCGATCAGCGCAGCGAGGTCCAGGCGCTCGGGGTTGTGGGCCAGCACGTTCCACCTGACGTCGACCGACCGATCGGACGCCAGCTTGGTGAGCGTCGCCGGTCGCAGACGCCGCGACGCGGCGGCCGCCCCACGCACGCGGGCGATGCGGTCCTCGGCAAGCATCTCGGTGTCCGCCGTGGACATGTGATCGTTCAGGACGGCTGAGGCCCGGACGTAAGGATGCTCGTCACGAGCTAGGCGGGAGAGAATCTCAGGGTCATCCGTCGCATCGGCCAACTGCTGACGCACCTGGCGGGCTGGGTCACGAAGGATCGTCTCGATCTCTGCCGGAGCAAGGTCGCACCGCTGTGCGGCGATCTCTCTGGTATCGACATGCGTCGCCGCCAAGGCGACCCTCACCGCATCCTGGCTGCGATTCTCCGCCGCCGTGAACCGGACCTCCCAACGCGAGTCGTCGACCAGAGCACGCAAGATCTCGGTCGAGACGGCCGGGTTGCGAGCAAGCGCGATGCGTACCTTGACTGCCCGGTCGGCGGCGAGGGCGGCGAGCACGTCGGCCGGAGTGCCCGGATCCGCCGCCTCCGCCGCCCGCGCGGCAACCGTCGCCATCTCAGACGACGCTGAGCGGCAGGAGCTTCTGGCCCGTGGGGCCGATCTGGATCTCGGTGTTCATCTCCGGGCAGACGCCGCAGTCGTAGCACGGGGTCCAGCGGCAGTCCTCGACCTCGATGTCCTCGCCGTCGGCGACCGCGAGGGCGTCCTCCCAGTCGGCCCAGAGCCAGTCCTTGTCGAGGCCGGAGTCGAGGTGGTCCCAGGGGAGGATCTCGTCGTACTCACGCTCGCGGGTGGTGAACCAGTCGAGGTCGACGCCGGTGCCGGCGAGGCCGGTCTCGGCGGCGGTCATCCAGCGGTCGTAGGAGAAGTGCTCCGACCAGCCGTCGAAACGGCCGCCGTCGCGCCAGACCTGCTCGATGATTCGGCCGACGCGACGGTCGCCGCGGGAGAGCAGGCCCTCGACGATGCCGGGCTTGCCGTCGTGGTAGCGGAAGCCGATCGCGCGGCCGAACTTCTTGTCGGAGCGGACCACGTCGCGCAGCTTCTGCAGCCGCTCGTCGGTCGTCTCGTGGTCGAGCTGGGAGGCCCATTGGAAGGGGGTGTGGGGCTTGGGTACGAAGCCACCGATCGAGACGGTGCAGCGGATGTCGTTGCGGCCCGAGACCTCGCGGCCCTTGGCGATGACCTTCTTGGCGAGCTCGGCGATCTGGAGCACGTCCTCGTCGGTCTCGGTCGGCAGGCCGCACATGAAGTAGAGCTTCACCTGGCGCCAGCCGTGGGAGTAGGCGGCACCGACGGTGCGGATCAGGTCCTCCTCGGTGACCATCTTGTTGATCACCTTGCGCATCCGCTCGGAACCGCCCTCGGGGGCGAAGGTCAGACCGGAGCGACGGCCGTTGCGGGAGAACTCGTTGGCCAGGGTGATGTTGAAGGCGTCGACGCGGGTCGAGGGCAGCGAGAGGGACACGTTGGTGCCCTCGTAGCGGTCGGCCAGGCCGGTCGCGACGTCACCGATCTCGGTGTGGTCGGCGGAGGACAGGGACAAGAGCCCGACCTCCTCGAAACCGGACTTCCGGATCCCGTTCTCGACCATGTCACCGATGGTGGTGATCGAGCGCTCGCGCACCGGGCGGGTGATCATCCCGGCCTGGCAGAAGCGGCAGCCACGGGTGCAGCCACGGAAGATCTCCACCGAGAACCGCTCGTGGACGGTCTCGGCCAGCGGCACCAGCGGGTTGCGCGGGTAGGGCCAGGCGTCGAGGTCCATCAGGGTGTGCTTGCGCACCCGCCACGGGATGCCGGGCACGTTGGGCACGACGGCCTCGATCGCCCCGTCGGCGGCGTAGGTCACGTCGTAGAACTTCGGGACGTAGACGGCGCCGGAGACGGCCAGCCGACGCAGCAGCTCGTCGCGGCCGCCGGGGCGACCGTCCTGCTTCCACTCGCGCACGACCTCGGAGATCTTGAGCACGACCTCCTCGCCGTCACCGAGCACGGCGGCGTCGAGGAAGTCGGCGATCGGCTCGGGGTTGAACGCGGCGTGGCCGCCGGCGAGCACGACCGGGTCGTCGTCGCCACGGTCCACCGCGTGCAGCGGGATCTGGGCGAGCGAGAGCGCGTTGAGCATGTTGGTGTAGCCGAGCTCGGTCGAGAACGAGAGCCCGAAGACGTCGAAGGCCTTCACCGGACGGTGCGCGTCGACGGTGAACTGCGGGATCGGCCCCTGCTCGTCGCCCTCGCGCATGATCTTCTCGAGGTCGGGCCACACGGCGTAGGTGCGCTCGGCGGCGATCCAGTCACGCTCGTTGAGCACCTCGTAGAGGATCTGGACACCCTGGTTGGGCAGGCCGACCTCGTAGGCGTCGGGGTACATCAGCGCCCACCGCACCTCGACCTCGTCCCACTCCTTGACGGTCGAGTTGAGCTCCCCACCGACGTACTGGATCGGCTTGGACACCAGCGCCAGGCGCGGCTCCAGCCGAGGGAAGACAGAATCAGGAACGAGGTCGCTCTGGGCGACGGTCACGATGGGCACCTCAAAGCTCGGGAACGATCAACCCCAAGCGTACGCCGCCCCGGCGATGCCCGACCAAACGTCGCGCCGTGGGACACAATGCCGGGCATGGCGCTGAGGACGTGGGCACGAGAGTTCGCCGGAGGGGCAGTGCAGACGACGGTCGCGAATCTGAATGCCCGTCACCCCTGGAGCCACAACGACCACTTCCACAGCTGGGTCCTGGCGAACCTGCCGACGCAGCGTCGCGGAGCACTGGACGTCGGCTGCGGACGCGGCGAGCTCGTGGCGGCGCTGTCGCCGAGGTTCACCGCGGTCCACGGCACCGATCGGGACGGGGCCATGCGGGGGCAGGCGGCGACGCGTTGCGCGGGGCTGTCCAACGTCACCATCCACGACGGCACCTGGATCGAGGGTCGTGGCCCGGTCGACCTGGTGACCATGGTCGCGGTCCTGCATCATCTCGACGTCGCCGACGCGCTCCGGGAGGTGCGCCGCACCCTCGAGCCGGGCGGACGGTTCCTGGCCGTCGGGCTCGCTCCCCCGCAGAGCGCGACGGATCACCTGTGGGACCTCGCCTCCGCGGTGACCAACCCGATGATCGGGTACGTCAAGCATCCGTGGCCCAGCGGTGACGGCGTTCCGGCACCGCCGGTCCCCGTCAAGGATCCGACGATGCCCTTCGAGGACCTGCGAGCGATCCTCACCGATGTCATGCCCGGCGCCTCGATCCGGCACCGCCTCGGCTTCCGGCACACCATCGCGTGGACCAAGCCGTCGTAGCGGAGCGGAAATAGGTGCTGGGGCCGCCCCTCCCGGACGGCCCCAGCACCCTGAGCTCAGAGCCGGTGGCTCAGAACAGCGTGGTGAGCAGCAGGTTCGGGGAACCGGTGCCCGGGTTGGTGACCACGTCGGGGGTGGCGGCGCCGGTCAGGCCCGTGGCGACGTCGGCCGGGGTGGCCGAGGGGTTCGCCTCGAGGAAGAGCGCGGCGGCGCCGGCGACATGGGGGGTCGCCATCGACGTACCGGAGATGGTGTTGGTCGAGCCGTCGTTCCAGGCCGAGGTGATGTCGACGCCGGGGGCGAAGATGTCGAGGCACTCACCGGTGTTGGAGAAGTCCGCGGCGGCGTCGGTGTCGTCGGTGGCACCGACGGTGATCGCCTCCGGAACAGCCGCCGGCGAGGAACCGCAGGCGTCCGAGCTCTCGTTGCCGGCCGCGACGGCGTAGGTCACGCCGTCGGCGATCGAGGCCTGGACGGCCGCGTCGAGAGCGGCGTCGTTGCCGCCACCGAGCGACATGTTGGCGACGGCCGGGCCGTCGGTGTGGTTCTCGGTGACCCACTCGATGCCCGCGACGACACCCTCGGTGGTGCCGGAGCCGTTGTCGTCGAGGACGCGGACCGGGACGATCGTGGCCTCCTTGGCCAGGCCGTAGGTGGTGCCGGCGACGGTGCCCGCGACGTGGGTGCCGTGGCCGTTGCCGTCGGTCGGGTCGGTGTCGCCGTCGACGGCGTCGAAGCCCTCACCGATACGACCGCTGAACTCGGAGTGGTCGGTCGCGACGCCGGTGTCGATGATGTAGGCGGTCACACCCGCGCCGGTCTGCTCGTAGTGGTAGTTCGAGTCGAGGGGCAGCGCGGCCTGGTCGACGCGGTCCAGACCCCAGGTCGGGTCAGCCTGGTCACCCGAGGTGGTGTAGCGGTGGTTGGCCTGCACGTAGGCGACGTCCGGGTTGGAGCGGACCTCGGCGAGCGCCTCCTTGTCGAGCGAGGCGGAGAAGCCGTTGAACGCGGTGTTGTAGACCTCCCGTACGTCTCCACCGGCGTCGCGGGCGTCGCTGCGCACCGACTTGGCCTCGGACTTGGCCACGTCGCTGCGGCCCTGCTTCTCCATCACGACGATGTACTGGCCCTCGATCGCGGTCGAGGCGTCCGCGCCGCGCAGCGGCGCCGGACTGTCGGCGGCACCGGCCGGGACGGCGAAGGCGATCGCCGAGGCTGCTGCTCCGACGGCTACGGCGGAGATGACCGCCGGCGCCTTGATGGCACGGTTCTTCATGGTTCGGTTCACGAACTGACTCCCGTCATCATGCGGCCCTGTGGGGCCACGGTGAACGCCCTGCGCCCTCCCTGCGGCCGCAGCCCGAAGCGTTCGGCCAACCACGTAATCACGTTACGTGGTGCTCGTAACGACCCAACTCTTCGCATTGCAGCAACGTGCAGATACCCATGGTGAACACCTGTAAACAGCCCATAAACAGGGCATGAAAAAAGTCCTGACAACAGCAGACCGGGGGGGGGGGGGGGGGGGGGGGGGCCCCCCCCGGGGGGGGGGGGGGGGGGGGGGCCCCCCCCCAAACAACCCCCGGGGCCCCCCCCCCCCCCCCCCGGAGCGGGACTTGCGGGTATCAGAGGTCCAGCTCGGCGAGCCTGTCAGAGA
>NZ_JBIWNX010000019.1:19712-119399 GCF_044767415.1 Nocardioides sp. NPDC101246 | reverse complement strand
GCCCGCGCGCGCCCCCCCCCCCCCCCCCCGCGGGGGGGGCGCCCCCCCCCCCGCCCCCCCCCCCCCGCCCCGGCGGGCCCCCGCCCCCCCCCCCCCCCCCCCCCCCCCCCACAACTGCATTCTCGGCCCGCCGTTTCTGCCGACTCGGCGGGGCTTGTCAGGCCCGGCAGAGGCAGAAGGTGTGGCCGGCGGGGTCGAGGAAGACGCGGAAGGACTCGCCGGGCTGGACCTCGTGCTTGGTGGCGCCGATCGCGAGGACCTCGGCCTCGGCCTTGTCGAGGTCGTCGACGGTGACGTCGAGATGCGTCTGCTGAGGTACGTCCTGGCCGGGCCACTTCGGAGCCTGGTAGTTGTCGACGCGCTGGAAGTCCAGCGATCCGCCGTCGCCCCAGGCGCTGGCCCAGCCGCCGTCGTCGTCGACCTTGGACTCCCATCCGAGGAGCTGTGCGTAGAAGGTGGCCAGGGCTGCCGTGTCGGGACAGTCGATGACCCACTGAGGAGTGCGTGCGATAGCCATGGGACCGACGTTACGAGCGGTTCCGGACGTTCCGCTTCCGCCTGTCGCGGCGTCGTCTCAGAAATATACAGTCAGGGTTGACTGTTTGTTTCTGGCGCGGCAGAGTGCGTGCCTGTGAGCCAGGCCACCCGCGTTCCTCAGGAGCAGCGCACCCGCGCGATGCGGGCCCGCCTCCTCGACGCCACCGTCGAGCTGCTGGCCGAGCGTGGCTTCGCCGGCACCTCGACCACGCTCGTCTCCCAGCGTGCCGGGGTCTCCCGCGGAGCGCAGCTGCACCACTTCCCGGCCAAGAACGACCTGGTCGTGGCGGCGGTCGAGCACATCACCGAGGCCCGCGGCGAGGCGCTGAAGGAGGCTGCCGGGGCGCTTCCCGGGGGCGGGCAGCGTACGCGCCACGTGCTCGCCATGCTCGCCGAGCAGGTCACCTCCCCGGTCTTCGCCGCTGCCCTGGAGCTGTGGGTGGCGGCCCGCACCGACGAGCAGCTGGCCGCGGCGGTGGGTCCGCTCGAGCAGCGCATCGGCCGCGAGCTCCACCGGGCCACGGTCGAGCTGCTCGACGTGGACGAGTCGAAGCCTGGGGTGCGCGAGCTCGTGCAGGCCACGCTCGATCTCGTCCGCGGACTGGCTCTGGCTGACACGATTACCGACGACGCTGCCCGACGAGAGCGGATCCTCGATCACTGGGCCGAGGTCATGGAAAGAGAGCTGCGATGAGCCTGCTGGACGACCTGTTGAAGGACCTCTCCGCGGAGGGGTTCGAGCTACGCCAGGTGGTGGCGGGCCTGAGCGAGTCGGGCTGGCGGGAGGCGACGCCGGCCGCGGGCTGGGACGTCGCCGCCCAGATCGCCCATCTGGCCTGGACCGACGAGGCCGCGCTCGCCGCGACCGAGTGGGTGGCGGGTGACGCGACCGCGTGGGACGAGCTGGTCACCGAGGCGCTCAAGAATCCCGAGGGCTACGTCGACGAGGCCGCGCTGGCGCTGGCCACGATGCCGGCGACGGACCTGTTGGAGCACTGGGACGGCGTACGCGGTGAGCTCGCCGGAGCGCTGGCGAACGTCCCGGCCGGGCAGAAGCTGCCCTGGTTCGGGCCGCCGATGTCGCCGGCCTCGATGGCGACCGCGCGGTTCATGGAGACCTGGGCCCACGGGCTGGACGTGCGCGAAGCGCTCGGTCTGACCTACGAGCCCAGCGACCGCATCAAGCACGTCTGCCACCTCGGCACCCGCACCCGTGACTTCTCCTACGGGGTGCACGGCCTGACCCCGCCGAGCGACCTCTTCCGGGTGTCGCTCACCGCACCGTCCGGTGAGGTCTGGGAGTGGGGGCCCGAGGATGCGGCGCAGAGCGTCCGTGGCCCGGCGTACGACTTCGCACGCCTCGTCACCCAGCGCATCCACCGCGACGACACCGCGCTCGAGACCACCGGCGACGACGCCGAGAAGTGGCTGACGATCGCCCAGGCGTTCGCCGGTCCCACCGGGGACGGGAGGCCCAAGAAGTGATCAACATCGGCAACTGCTCCGGTTTCTACGGCGACCGGTTCTCGGCGATGCGGGACATGCTCGAGGGCGGCCGGCTCGACGTGCTCACCGGCGACTATCTCGCCGAGCTGACCATGCTCATCCTCGGCAAGGACGCCCTCAAGGACCCGACGACGGGCTACGCCAAGACGTTCCTGCGCCAGGTCGCGGACAGCATCGACCTGGCCCTGCAGCGCGAGGTCAAGATCGTCTCCAACGCCGGCGGTCTCAACCCCGCCGGGCTCGCCGCCGCCATCGAGGCGCTCGGGACCCGCGCCAAGGTGGCGTACGTCGACGGCGACGACCTCCGCGGTCGGCTCGACTCCCACCCCGACGCCCTGACCGCCAACGCCTACCTCGGGGCCTTCGGGATCGCGCACGCGCTCGAGGCCGGCGCCGACATCGTCGTCACCGGTCGCGTCACCGACGCGAGCGTCGTCGTCGGGCCGGCGATCGCCCACCACGGCTGGAAGCGCGACTCCTACGACGAGCTCGCCGGTGCCGTGGTCGCCGGCCACGTGATCGAGTGCGGCACCCAGGCCACCGGCGGCAACTTCTCCGGGTTCCTGACCATGTCGCCCCAGGCCCGGGCGCGTCCGCTGGGCTTCCCGGTCGCCGAGATCGCCGTCGACGGCTCCTCGATCATCACCAAGCAGGACGAGACCGGCGGTACGGTCACGGTCGACACGGTCACCGCGCAGCTCCTCTACGAGATCCAGGGTCCGCTCTACCTCGGTCCCGACGTCACCACCGACCTGACCTCGATCCGGCTCGAGGAGGTCGGGATCGACCGGGTGGCGATCACAGGCGTGACGGGCACCCCGCCGCCGGCGACGCTCAAGGTCGCCGTCAACTCGCTCGGGGGCTACCGCAACTCCGCCGAGTTCGTACTCACCGGCCCCGACATCGACGCCAAGGCCACCTGGCTGCGCGACCAGCTCGACGCCGAGCTCCCGATCGGGCCCGACTACACCTGGTCGACCTACCGCATCCCCGCGCCCGACTCCCCGACCGAGGAAGGGGCCGCCTGCATCCTGCGGCTCTCCGCACGCGCCGCGGACGCCGACGCCGTTGGGCGCGCGCTGACCGCCCCGGCCATCGAGCTGGCGCTCGCCTCCTACCCGGGCTTCCACGTCACCGCGCCTCCGGGACGGCCGTCTCCGTTCGGGATATACAAGGCTGCGTACGTCCGGCGCGACCGCGCCACCGAGACCGTCCACCTCCCTGACGGTTCGACCTACGAGGTCCCGTCCCCCCTCGCCTACGCCGAGGCGTCACGTACGTCGGCCGAAGCGTCACGCGCGTCGGCCGAAGCGTCACCCCCGGCGGACGAGGTGACCACTCGGCCGACCGGAGCGACGTCTCGGCGAGCGCTGGGGGATGTGGTCTATGCCCGGTCCGGGGACAAGGGCGGCGACGCCAACCTCGGGCTCTGGGTGCCGCAGGGGCGGCCGGAGGCGGCCGTCGAGTGGTTGCTGGACACCGTCACCCCGGAGTGGGTACGGGAGCTGCTGCCCGAGTCCGAGGACCTGGCCATCGACATCACGCCGCTGCCGCACCTGCGGGGCGTGAACATCGTCATCCATGACCTGCTCGGGGACGGCGTGGCCGCCTCGACGCGGTTCGACCCGCAGGCGAAGGGGCTGGGCGAGTGGGCCCGGAGCCGCTACGTAGACATTCCGGAGGGGCTTCTGTGAGCAACGACCTTTTCGAGCTCGGCGCCGAGTTCGCCCGCCGCGAGGTCTTCCCCGACCTGCAGGAGTGGGAGGACAACCAGGAGATCCCGCGCGAGCTCCACCAGGCCGCCGCCAAGCAGGGTCTGCTCGGGATCGGTTTCCCCGAGGAGGCCGGCGGTGAGGGCGGTGGGCTCGCCGACACCGTCGCGGTGACCGAGGGGCTGATGTCCGAGGGCGCCTCCTCGGGTCTGCTCGCGGGCCTGTTCACCCACGGGATCGCGCTGCCGCACATCGCCAAGCACGGCTCGCCCCACCTCATCGACACCTACGTGAGGCCGACCCTGGCCGGCGAGAAGATCGGCAGCCTCGCGATCACCGAGCCCGACGGCGGCTCCGACGTCTCCCACCTCCGCACGACGGCAACACGCGACGGCGACGAGTTCGTCGTCAACGGCGCCAAGACGTTCATCACCAGCGGCGTCCGCGCCGACTTCGTCACCACCGCCGTCCGCACGGGCGGGAAGGGCGCCGGCGGCATCAGCCTGCTGGTGATCGACAAGGACACCCCCGGCTTCACGGTCACCCGCAAGCTCGCCAAGATGGGCTGGCACTGCTCCGACACCGCCGAGCTCGCCTTCGAGGACGTACGCGTCCCCGCGGCCAACCTCGTCGGCGACGAGAACGCCGGGTTCATCTACATCGCCGAGGCGTTCGTGACCGAGCGGATCGCGCTGGCCGTGCAGGGCTACGGCACCGCCGCCCGCTGCCTGGCGCTCACCATCGACTACTGCCGCCAACGCGAGACCTTCGGCGAGCCCCTGATCAAGCGTCAGGTCGTACGCCACAAGCTCGTCGAGATGCACCGGCAGGTCGAGGTGGCCAAGGCCTACACCCACGCCGTGGTCGCGAGATACGACCGCGAGGGGTCGACCCAGGCCACGATCGCCGAGGCGGCGCTGGCCAAGCAGACAGCGGTCGAGGCCTGCACCTGGGTCGTCGACCAGGCCGTCCAGCTCCACGGCGGGACGGGATACATGCACGGGACCGAGGTCGAGCGGCACTACCGCGACGCCCGGATCCTGCCGATCGGAGGAGGAGCCACCGAAGTGATGACGGACCTGGCCGCCAAGCTGTTGGGACTGGACCGATGAGCGGACACAGAGAGGCGCTCCTCGAGAAGATCGACGCCCTGGACGCCGAGCACGCCAAGGCAGCGGCAGGCGGCGGCGAGAAGTACGTCGCCCGCCACAAGGCCCGCGGCAAGCTCCTCGCCCGCGAGCGGATCGAGCTGCTCCTGGACGAGGGCAGCCCGTTCCTGGAGACCCAGCCGCTGATCGGCTGGGGCAGCGACTTCCCGGTCGGTGGCTCGATCATCACCGGCATCGGTGTGGTCGAGGGTATCGAGTGCATGATCGTCGCCAACGACCCGACGGTGAAGGGCGGGGCGCTCAACCCCTACTCCCTCAAGCGCTCCTTCCGGGCCGCCGAGATCGCCGAGAAGAACGGTCTTCCGACGATCAACCTGACCGAGTCCGGCGGCGCCGACCTGCCCACCCAGAAGGACATCTTCATCCCGGGCGGCAAGGGGTTCCGCGACCTGACCCGGGCCTCCGCCCGCAAGCAGCCGACCATCTCGGTGGTCTTCGGCAACTCCACGGCCGGAGGTGCGTACGTCCCCGGCATGAGCGACTACGTGATCATGGTCAAGGAGGGGGCGAAGGTCTTCCTGGCCGGCCCGCCGCTGGTGAAGATGGCCACCGGCGAGGACACCGACGACGAGTCGCTGGGCGGCGCCGAGATGCACTCGCGCATCTCCGGCTCCTCCGACTTCCTCGCCGTCGACGAGCACGACGCGATCCGGCAGGCGAGGCGCGTCGTGGCCCGGCTCAACTGGCGCAAGCGCGGTCCCGAGCCGAAGGCGAGCTACGAGCCCGAGCTCGACCCCGACGGCCTGCTCGACCTGATCCCGACCGACCTCAAGGAGCCCTTCGACCCGCGCGAGGCGATCCTGCGGATCGTCGACGGGACCGGGCCCGACAACGAGGTGCCCTTCGACGAGTTCAAGCCGCTCTACGGCTCGAGCCTCTGCGTCGGCTGGGCGCGGCTGCACGGCTACGAGATCGGCATCCTCGCCAACGCCCGCGGCGTGCTGATGAGCGAGGAGGCCCAGAAGGCGGCGCAGTTCATCCAGCTCGCCAACCAGAAGGACACCCCGCTGCTCTTCCTGCACAACACCACCGGCTACATGGTCGGCACGGAGTACGAGCAGGGCGGCATCATCAAGCACGGTGCCCTGATGATCAACGCGGTCTCCAACTCCACCGTCCCGCACCTGACCGTGATCATGGGCGCGTCCTACGGCGCGGGGAACTACGGCATGAACGGCCGTGCGTACGACCCCCGCTTCCTCTTCACCTGGCCCTCCGCGAAGTCCGCGGTGATGGGGCCGGCCCAGCTCGCCGGCGTGATGGAGATCGTCGCCCGCGAGTCGGCCGAGAAGAAGGGCGAGGTCTTCGACGCCGAGGGTTTCAAGGGCGTCAAGGAGATGGTCGAGGGGATGGTCGAGGAGCAGTCGCTGCCGATGTTCCTCTCCGGCCTCGGCTACGACGACGGGGTCATCGACCCGCGCGACACCCGCACCGTCCTCGGCCTCTGCCTCTCCGCCATCGCCACCCGACCGATCGAGGGCGCCATGAACTTCGGCGTCTTCAGGATGTGATTGCCGTGCCCATCGAAAACAGCATCTCTCGTCTGCTCGTCGCCAACCGCGCCGAGATCGCCTCGCGCGTCTTCCGTACCGCCCGCAAGCTCGGGATCGAGACCGTCGCGGTGCACTCCGACGCCGACGCGGCCCTGCCGTTCGTGGCGGAGGCGGACCATGCCGTACGTCTCCCTGGCAACGCCCCCGCCGAGACCTATCTCCGCGCCGACCTCATCATCGAGGCGGCGAAGGTGGCCGGTGCCGACGCGATCCACCCGGGCTACGGGTTCCTGTCGGAGAACGCCGACTTCGCCCGTGCCGTCGAGGCAGCCGGCCTGGTCTGGATCGGACCCGCGCCCGAGTCGATCGAGCAGATGGGCTCCAAGATCGAGGCCAAGAAGATCATGGCCGCTGCCGGGGTCCCGGTCCTGGAGGCACCGGCTTCGCCCGTCGAGTCCGACCTTCCGCTGCTGGTCAAGGCCTCCGCGGGCGGCGGCGGGCGCGGGATGCGGATCGTCCGCTCGCTCGACGCTCTCGGCACCGAGATCGCCAAGGCCGAGGCCGAGGCCGCGTCCGCCTTCGGGGACGGAACTGTCTTCGTCGAGCCGTACGTCGAGGCCGGCCGCCACGTCGAGGTCCAGGTCGTCGGCGACGGTGCCGGGAACGTCGCCGTCTTCGGCGAGCGTGACTGCTCGGTGCAGCGTCGCCACCAGAAGGTCGTCGAGGAGTCCCCGGCCCCGCTGCTGCCGGACGCTGTCCGGTCGGCGCTGCACGAGGCCGCCCGGAACGCTGCCGCGGCGATCGACTACCGCGGTGCCGGGACCGTCGAGTTCCTCTACGACGCCGCCTCGGAGCGGTTCTGGTTCCTGGAGATGAACACCCGCCTGCAGGTCGAGCACCCGGTGACCGAGCTGGTGCACGGGGTCGATCTGGTGGAGCTGCAGATCGCGGTGGCCGAAGGTGGAGGTGTTGGTTTCGACACGCCTTCGCCTAGCGGCTCCGGCGGCTCAACCAGCGGGGTCGTCGGGCATGCGGTGGAGGTGCGGCTCTATGCCGAGGACCCGACCGCCGACTATCAGCCGCAGTCGGGCGTCCTGACGAAGCTGGAGTTCGCCGGCGACGCCAGGGTGGATGCCGGCTACACCTCGGGCTCCGAGGTCAGCACCTTCTACGACGCGATGCTGGCGAAGGTGATCGTGCACGCGCCCACGCGGGACGCGGCGATCCGCCGACTGGTCTCGGTGCTGCGTACGGCCAAGATCCACGGGCTGGTGACCAACCGGGAGCAGCTGGTCGGGATCCTCGGGTCGGAGGCCTTCCGGTCCGGTGAGGTCAGCACGGCTCTTCTCGCGGAAGAAAAATTCCTTCCGCACACGGAGGACCCCGGCGCTCCGGTCGCCGCGGCGGTCGCGCTGGCGGAGGCGACCAGGCGGCCGGGTATCCCGGTGGCTTGGCGCAACGTCACCAACCAGCCGCAGCGGACGGTCTTCGAGGACGGCACTGAGGACGGCCTCGTCGTCGAGTGGTACGGCACCCGCGACGGCTATCGCATCGACGGCTTCGAGGTCATCGACGCAGGTCAGACCCGGGTTGTGCTCGAGAAGGACGGCCTGCGCGCGACGTACGAGATCTCGGTCGACGGTGACCGTATCGACGTCGACGCGCCGTTCGGTCACACCGCACTGCGGAAGCGCTCGCGGTTCACCGACCCGGCCACCCAGACCCAGCCGGGAAGCCTGCTGGCGCCGATGCCGGGATCGGTCGTCAGCGTGCTCGCCGAGGCCGGCAGCAGCGTCGCCGAGGGCCAGCCGCTGCTGGTCCTGGAGGCGATGAAGATGCAGCACACGGTGACCGCGCCCACCGACGGCGTACTCGCTCAGATCAACGTCAAACCAGGAAGCCAGGTCGCCGCCGGCGAGGTGCTGGCCGTCGTAGAGGAGGCAGAATGACCACCGCGTTCACAGAGCCCGAGGAGCGGACCGCGCTGCGCGAGGCGGTGGCGAAGCTGGCCGGGAAGTACGGTCACGACTTCGTCGCCAAGCAGGCCCGTGAGGGCGGCAAGATGACCGAGATGTGGCTCGAGATGGGCCGCCACGGGTTCCTCGGCGTCAACATCGCCGAGGAGTACGGCGGCGGTGGCGGTGGCATGAGCGACCTGGCCGCCGTGCTCGAGGAGGCCGCGACCGCCGGCGCCCCGCTGCTGATGATGGTCGTCAGCCCCGCGATCTGCGGCTCGATCATCGGTCGCTGCGGCACCGAGGAGCAGAAGAAGCGCTGGCTTCCCGCCATCGCCGACGGGAGCCTGCTGATGGCCTTCGGGATCACCGAGGCCGACGCCGGCTCCAACTCCCACAAGATCACCACCACGGCCAAGCGTGACGGCGACAGCTGGGTGCTGAACGGCCAGAAGACCTTCATCTCCGGCGTCGACGAGGCCGACTCGGTCCTCATCGTCGCCCGGACCGAGGATGCCAAGACGGGCAAGCTCAAGCCGGCCCTCTTCGTGGTCCCGACCGACTCCGAGGGCTTCACCAAGCAGGTCATCCCGATGGCCTGGGAGGCGCCGGAGAAGCAGTTCACGCTCTTCATCGACGACGTACGCCTCCCCGCCGACGCCCTCGTCGGCGACGAGGACGGCGGCATCTGGCAGCTCTTCGCCGGCCTCAACCCCGAGCGGATCATGGGCGCCGCCCTCTCCTGCGGGATGGCGCGCTACGCACTGGGGAAGGCAGTGGCGTACGCGGCGGACCGCTCGGTCTGGAAGGACGCCCCGATCGGCTCCCACCAGGGCATCGCGCACCCGCTCGCGAAGGTCAAGATCGAGCTGGAGCAGGCTCGCCTGCTGTGGCAGAAGGCCGCCGCGCTCTACGACGCCGGTGACGACGCCGGCGCCGGGGAGTACGCCAACATGGCCAAGTACGCCGCCGGCGAGGTCGCCTGCAACGCCACCGATGCCGCGGTCCACACCCACGGCGGCAACGGCCTCACGGTCGAGTACGGCCTGGCCAACCAGCTCGTCGCCGCCCGCCTCGGCCGGATCGCCCCGGTCAGCCGGGAGATGATCCTCAACTACATCGCCATGCACACCCTGGGGCTCCCGAAGTCCTACTAGACGTCGGTCGAGCCGCGAGCGCCAGCGAGCGTGTCGAGACCAACACGGTCGCCTATCGCGCACGATGGGACTGTGTTGGTCTCGACACGCCTCCGCCTAGCGGCTCCGGCGGCTCGACCGACGGGTGTTACTTCTTCGGCTCGATGATCACGATCGTGCTGAGGATCTTGTCGGCGAAGGTCTGGCGCTTGTCGTCCCACAGCGGCCACAGGTAGCCGATGTAGCAGGCGAGCTGGTCGAGGTAGTGGACGAAGAAGCGCCCGATCGAGAACCAGGTGCCGAGGACCTGGCCGTCGGCCTCCTTGACGACCTTGATGCCGAGGACGCCCTTGCCGATCGAGTAGCCCGTCTTGCCCTGCTTCAGGCCGTAGTTCCAGAACAGGAAGGCGAGACTCACCAGGAAGCCGATGAACATGAGGAGCCCGCCGATGGCCATGAGGGCCCCGTTGGGCTCGCCGGCCGGCGTGTACATGCCGGTGTTCGGGTCATACTCCGAGGAGCCACCCGCGGCGGCTCCGCCGATGAGCAGGCCGTAGCCGATCCAGAACGGGATCATGGCCACCGCGCCGACGAGTCCGTCGATGATGAAGGCACCCGCGCGTGCACCCCAGGAGGCGTACGGCGGGGTCGGGGCGCCATAGCCGTAGCCGGCCGGGGCGGCGCCGTAGCCGGTCGGAGCGGCGGGAGCGGCGCCGTAACCCGGCACGGGCGGAGGCGGCGGAGCGCTGGGCTGACCGTAGGCCGGCGCCGGCGGCGGAGTCGGCGGCAGGGGCTGGCCGGAGGGGTCCTGCGGGGCGCCAGGAGGCGGGCCGTAGTTAGACATGGGGCCGAGTATGGCCACATCGGAACCCAAATGTCAGCGCACACGCCTGGGCCACCTGCCGTTAGGAACGCGGCTCCCCGACGACCAGCGTCCCGACGAGCTTGTCGGCGAGCGTCTGCCTCCGCCTGTCCCACAGGGGCCACAGGTAGTTGACGAGGCAGACGACGGAGCCGAAGAACAGGAAGGCGAAGCCTCCGTAGTACGTGAGGAAGATCAGCACCCAGCCGATCGCGTTCAGAGCCTGCCGGAACAGCGTCAGCGGAACGCCGGCTGCCGACCCGGGGTCCTTCCCGACGAGCTTGATGCGCAGCAGGCGCTTGCCGATCGTGTGCCCGGTGCGGCCCTGCCGGATCACCTGGTTCCAGATCGCGAAGGCGAGAAAGCCGAACCATCCGGCCACGATGGCCAGGACTCCGAGCCCGGTGACGATGAAGCCGGACTCACGAGCCAGGCCGCCGCCCACGCTGGCGACGAGATAGAACGGCACCAGCAGCACGGCGTCCGCGAGACCACTGGCCATGCGCTGAAACCAGGCCGCCAGCGGCGGGCCGGAGGGGACGTACGCCTGCTGTGCCCAGGGCGGGGCCTGCGGCTGCGGTCCACGAGCGGGGTCCTGCGGTGCGCCTGGCGGCGGCCCCGGCGGCGGGCCGAAGTTGGACATCTGGTGGGTCATCTCCTCGAGTGTGCTGGCCTGCTGACCTGACCGAGGTTCAATCTATCGGGTTGCACAGGGGTTAGCCTGACCCTTATGGCTGGAGCGGCGACGGCAATGGATCGGGCTCAGCGCCGGTTCCCGCCGGTCGCGTTCCCGCTGGCTGTGCTGTACAAGTTCTGGGACGACCAGGGCAACAACCTCGCCGCGATCATCACCTACTACGCGTTCGTTGCCGTCTTCCCGATCCTGCTGCTCGCCTCCTCGATCCTCGGTTTCGTGCTGGAGGGCAACCCGGACCTACAGGAGGCGGTCCTCGACACCGCGCTGGCGCAGTTCCCGATCATCGGCGACCAGCTCGGCCGCAAGGAGCTCACCGGATCGACCGGCGCGATCATCATCGGTGGCATCACGGCCCTCTACGGTGCGCTCGGCCTCGGCCTCTCGTTGCAGAACGCGGTCAACACAGCCTGGTCCGTGCCGCGCAACAGCCGTCCCAACCCGATCCTGCTGAGGGTCCGGTCGCTGCTCATGCTCGCCGCAGGCGGTCTGGCCATCATCTCGGTGACCGCGCTGTCACTGGTGCTGAGCCGCACCGACTTCCTCGGGTTCAAGGCGGTCGACGTCGGCTACTGGCTGGTGATCCTCGGCACCGTCGTGATCGTCACCGGCATGCTCTGCGTCGTCTTCCGGATGGCCACCACGCGCGACCATGCCCTCGGCCACGCCCTTCCGGGGGCGCTCACGTTCGCGCTGCTGTGGCAGGTACTGCAGTACTTCGGTGCGGAGTTCGTCCAGCACGTTCTCGCCGCCACCCGTGGCATGAACCAGACCTTCGCGCTGGTCCTCGGTCTGGTCGCCTTCCTCTACATCGCGGCGCTGATGGTGGTGATCTCGATCGAGGTCAACGTCGTCTACTCCCGTCACCTGTGGCCGCGCGCGCTGCTGACCCTCTTCACCGACGACGTCGAGCTGACCGAGGCCGACCGCCGCGCCTACGCGAGCTATGCCCTCATGCAGCGCCACAAGGGTTTCGAGACCGTCGCGGTCACCTTCGACGGGCCCGACGGCAACAGCCACGAGATCGTCATGGACCCCTCCTGGCTCCGCAAGACCGCTCGGCAGATCCGTCGCCGCGACGAGTTCAGCCAACCCCTGCCGCCGACCAAGCCGCCGCCCCCGGTGCCGCCGGGCCAGCTCCGCGCGCTGCCGCATCCCGACGATGGCGAGCCGGAGCGGCGTACGCCTTAGAGGTGCCTGCGCAGCGGCACGAAGCGATACCAGCCGTGGCCGCTGAGCCGCGCCGTGCCGGTCTCGTTGCGTTCGACCAGCATCATCAGGCCGGCGACCGGGACCACCATCCGACCGGGCGCGGCCAGCTGGTCCATCAGCTCGTTCGGCAGCGCGTCGGCCTCGGCGGAGACGAGGATGCGGTCGTACGCAGCCTGCCGGGGCCACCCGAGGACCCCGGGCTTCGCCTTCTCGATGCGGGCCCACGGCTGGGCGGTCGCGGCCAGGTTCCGGCGGCCGAACCTGACCAGGGACGGCTCCAGCTCGACCCCGATGACGCTGCCCTGGGGGGTGGTCAGGTAGGCGAGCAGGGCGGTGGTCCAGCCCGACCCGGAGCCGACGTCGAGCACCTTGTCGCCCGGTTCCACCTGGAGGAGTCGCAGCATGTCGGCCACGGTTCGCGGCTGCGAGTTGGTCTGCCCGTGGCCGATCGGAAGCGGCTCGTCGAAGCCCGCGAAGCCACGCTCCTCGGGTGGGAGGAAGCCCTCCCGGGGGATGGCGGCGAACGCATCGAGGACCGGGTCCACAGGTCCAGTCAATCACCGTAAGGTCTGCCCCATGACTGAGTCGCCAGAAACCAACGCAGAGCTCGTCCACCTCGAGGTCGTCGACGGTGTCGCCACCATCACCCTCGACTCGCCGGCCAACCGCAACGCGCTCTCCCGCCAGCTCGTCACCGAGCTGTTCGAGGCGCTGCACGCGTCCGACAAGGACACCTCGGTCAAGGCGGTCGTGCTCCAGGCAACCGGCACCGTCTTCTGCTCGGGCGCCGACCTCTCCGAGGCCGCGACGGTGCCGATGGAGGAAGGAACCCGCGGGATCGTACGTCTCCAGCGCACCATCGTCGCCCTGACCAAGCCGGTCGTGGCGAAGGTCCAGGGCCCCGTGCGCGCCGGCGGCCTCGGGCTCGTGGCCGCCGCCGACATCGCGATCGCCGCCGACACCGTCTCGTTCGCGCTCACCGAGGTCCGGCTGGGGCTGGCCCCCGCCGCGATCTCCCTCTCGATCCTGCCCCGGATCGACGCCCGCGCCGCCTCCCGCTACTTCCTCACCGGCGACAAGTTCGACGCCGCCGAGGCCGCCCGCATCGGCATCCTGACCGCCGCCGTCCCGGCCGAGTCGCTCGACGACGAGGTCTCCGCCATCACCTCCTCGCTCCTCGAAGGCTCCCCCCAGGGCCTACGCGAGACCAAGCGCCTCATGGTCCGCGGCCTGGTCGAGCACATCGACGCCGGCGGCGAGGAGATGGCCGCCCTCTCCGCCCGCCTCTTCGGCTCCGACGAGGCCCGCGAGGCGATGACCGCGTTCCTGTCTCGTAAGCGGTAGCCGATTGGCGGCACCCGTGCCCGCATAACACCACGTCGGGGGTAGAGTTACCTCCTTGCCGTGCGCCATGGGGGGCGCACGGCGGGTGTGGATCTTTGTGACGGGGGAACATCCAGTTGAACGACAAGCTGGCTGAGCGCGAGATCGCTCAGGAGCAGGGGTTCGTAGATCGTGTCTACCTCCAGCTGGGGGAGTCGGCGCGCGCTGCGCAGGAGCTGGCCGCAGAGGGCCGCGACCGTGGACGCCTGGGGCATGAGGGCGGACTGGTCGAGCGCGACGCGTTCGCCTTCCAGGCGGCGCGACGCATCGCGCAGCTCGATGCTGCTCACGAGGGGCTGGTCTTCGGCCGCCTCGACCTCGATCCGTCGGTCGACCCGGAGCCGCGCTACGTCGGCCGCATCGGTCTGCGCGACGCCGAGCGTGACTCGCTGCTGATCGACTGGCGGGCGCCGGCGGCAGCGGTGTTCTACCAGGCCACCGCGGTCGAGCCGAGGTCGGTGATCCGGCGGCGGGTGCTCCGCTCCGAGGGAAAGAGCGTGATCGGTGTCGAGGACGAGCTGCTCGACGCCGAGGCGCTGGAGAGCTCCGGCGCCGACCTGCCGATCGTCGGCGAGGGCGCGCTGATCGCCCAGCTCAGCCGCGCCCGGGACCGCACGATGCACTCCATCGTCGCGACCATCCAGGCCGAGCAGGACAAGGCCATCCGCGCGCCCGGCAAGGGCGTCACGACCATCTCCGGCGGTCCTGGCGTGGGCAAGACCGTGGTGGCTCTCCACCGGGCCGCCTACCTGCTCTACACCGAACGTCGCCGCTACGAGTCCGGTGGCGTGCTCATCGTCGGCCCGTCGGGCGTCTTCATGCGCTACATCGAACGCGTCCTGCCGAGCCTCGGTGAGACCGCGGTGGCGCTGCGTTCGCTGGGTGAGGTCGTGGACGGCGTGCGCGCGACCTGGCACAACGACCCCGCCGTCGCCGACGTGAAGGGCTCGGCCCGGATGGCCGAGGTGCTGCGACGTGCCTCGCGCCAGCAGGCGCCGGGCTCCCCGCGCGAGTTCAAGGTCTTCTACCGCGACGACTCGCTGCGACTGGACGGCAAGCGCCTCGGTGACCTGCGGCGCCAGCTGATGGGGCAGGGTCGGCGCAACCAGCAGCTGCGCCGCGTACCTCAGCTGCTTCTCGACATCCTCTGGCGTCAGGTACGCGGCGAGCGCGGCCGCGAGCGAGGCCGCGAGGTCTTCAACGACGAGATGCTCGACAACCCCGCCTTCCTGGAGTTCGCCGCCACCTGGTGGCCGGCGCTGGAGGCGCGCGAGGTGCTCGGCTGGCTCCGTGACCCGGAGCTCCTCGCTCGCGTCTCCGAGGGAGTCCTGACCCACGACGAGCAGCAGCTGCTCCTCAAGTCGTGGGCCGGCCGGGGGCTGAGTGACGCCGACTTGGCCATCGAGGACATTCCGCTGCTCGACGAGCTCCGCTACGCGATCGGCGACATCCCCGAGCAGGTCGCCGACGAGCGGGACGCCGACCAGAGCGGCATCGACATCGCCGAGCTGATGACCGCCTCCGACCGCGAGTTCTCCTCGGGCCGGGGCTGGCGCCCGCCGACGTACCGGATCGACGACGACCCGTTCGCCCACATCCTCATCGACGAGGCCCAGGACCTCACCCCGATGCAGTGGCGGATGGTCGGCCGGCGGGGACGTACGGCCTCATGGACCATCGTCGGCGACCCCGCCCAGTCCTCGTGGCCGGTGGCGGCGGAGGCCGAGGCCGCCCGGGCCAAGGCGCTCGAGGGCAAGCCGGTGCACGCGTTCCACCTGTCCACGAACTACCGCAACTCTGCCGAGATCTACGGCTTCGCCGCCGCCTACGCCGAGCGGGTCGGGCTCGACGCCGACCTGCCCACCGCGGTCCGCTCCACCGGCGTCGAGCCGCGGGTCATCGAGCATGCGGTCGACCTGGAGCAGGCCACCCGGGAGGCGGTCGGCGAGATCGCGTCGCAGGTCGGCGGCACCGTCGGCATCGTCGTCCCGGTCGCGCGCCGCTCGGAGGTCAACTCGTGGCTAGCGTCCTGGTCCGAGTTCGCTGAGGACGCGTCCAGCGCCGCGGCGTCCGCGGCCGACCCGACCTCGGTGCCGTCCGGCGAGGACCGCATCGTCGTCCTCACCGGCCTGGACACCAAGGGCCTCGAGTTCGACGGCATCGTCGTGGTCAGCCCCGACGAGATCGAACGCGAGTCGGCCACCGGCCGCGCCACGCTCTACGTCGTCCTCACCCGTGCGACCCAGCTGCTGACCACCGTCTCCTAGAGGGCGGCGATCCAGGGGTGGTCCGGAAGGGTCTGCTCGAGCGCGCGCCGCAGCCAGCGGCGCCGGCGGTCCTCGAGCAGCGGCACCGCGTTGTCGAAGTCGAGCTGGTCCTTCGAGCGGAGCCCCGGGGCCTTGTAGAGGAGCTGGATCTCGGGTTGGAGATAACGGATCCCGGCGCGCTCCCAGACCGCCTCGGACATCGGCATCCGGATCGACTCCTCACGCCGATAGACCCACTCGTCGGCGGTGCCGGGGTTGAGCAGCAGGTCGTACTCCCACGGGTCCTGGGCGCTCCGCCGCGTCCAGACCTGACCCTCGGTCTCCCACAGAACATCGTCCGCGGCGCCGTCGGGATCGTCGTCCGGGAGTAACGGACGCAGCGCCGCGGTGCCGGCGGCCCATACGTCGAAGCGCCCCGCCAGATGCTTGCGCAGCACGGCGAACTCGCTGCGGAGCACACAGGTGTCGGTGTCCTCGTGGTCGCGCCCGATGCCGGTGAACGCCTCGATCGCCCAGCCACCGGCGATCCACCAGGTGCCGGGATAGCCCTCGAAGAGAGCAGCCACATCGGCCGGCGTACGTGAGGCCCAGGGGCCGTAGAGGCGCTCGAACTCGTCGTTGCTCAGATCGTTGACGACCACCCGCGGAGCCTAGCTGCGCGGGTGGTACGTCGCGACTACATCAGTCGACGGCACCTTGTGAATCATTCACAAGGTGCCGTCGACTGATGTAGCGGGCCGCAGCAGACGTCAGCCGACCGAGGGCTTGGCGTCCGCGGTGACCTCGAGGCCCTCGGCGAACTCGACGAGCTGTTCGTCGGTGAGGTGGATGGTGTTCCACATCTGGATGACGACGGTGAAGTCGCGGTAGGCGTACTTGAGCATCGTGGCGCCGTCGGGGGTGGTGACGAGCGTGGCGGGCCGGCCACCGACGGTGGTGTCGGTCGAGTCCTCGGCCTCGGACGTGGTCGACTCCAGGGTCACCACGATCTTGTCCTGGAAGTCGCTGATGGAGGACTTGTCGTCGGGGCGGGCGACGGCGAGGACGTACTGGTCGGATCCTTGCAGCACGAACCCCTCGGGCACCTTCGCCACGGTGTAGCCGGGCACCTGGGTCCCGTCGTAGTCGACGAGGCGCACGTTGTCGGCGGCCTGGACCGTCGGCGTGCCCCCGTTGTCGGAGGTCAGCGCGATCCCGCCGAACGCGCCGCCGACGGCGAGGGTCAGGGCGGCGGCACCGAGCGCGCCGCGCTTGATCCGGCGCCGGGAGAGCGCCTGATGGCCGCGGCGGAGGTCGGCGGCGGCATCCTCGGTCGGGGCGGCCGGGGACGGGGTCAGGCGGGCGAGGCGGTCGATCACGTCGTTCATCGGGAGTCTCCTGTCAGTTGGGTGGGGGTGAGCAGCGCCCGGAGCTTGTCCAGGCCGCGAGCGGTCTGGGACTTCACGGTTCCGGTCGAGCAGTTGAGCGCGTCGGCGACCTCGTCGACCGAGAGGTCGTGGACGTGCCGGAGCACGACGGCCGCGCGCTGCCGCGGGGGGAGCTCGGCCAGCGCGGCGACCAGCTCGGGATCGACCATCGCCGGGTCCTCGACCGGGGCCTCGGGCAGCGAGACCGCGCCCTGCTCCCGCCGGAAGAACGGGCGCCTGCGGTGGTCGGTCAGGCAGTTGACCAGGGTGCGGCGAGCGTACGCAGCGGGCTGCTGCGACGCTCGTCCCCAGGCCAGATAGACCTTGACCAGCGTCGTCTGGACCAGGTCTTCGGCCAGGTGGGCGTCGCCGGCGGTCAGCAGCCGGGCAGTGCCGACGAGCGGCGCGCGGTGGCGGCGTACGAAGGCCTCGAATTCGGCGTCTTGGGAACGTCTCACGCACTGTCAACGGATCGGGGGCGTTGCGGGGTTGCACGGGAACCCGCTTTCACCATCCGAATCGAATGGGTCCGGCGTCAGCGCGCGGATTAGGCTCATCCCATGACGACCCAGACGCCTGCCAAGACCGCGATCGAGGAGATCACGGGGCACGAGGCGTGGGCGATCATCCGCCGCTCCTCGCGGGCGGGTGACCGGGACACGGTCGGCATGCTGGCAGGCACCCGGTCCGTGGTCGAGTCGCTGCTCGACGTACCTCTCGAGGAGGGCGCCCCGGAGCCGGGGAAGGTGGCCGACCGGCTGCTCGCGGTGCCGTTCCGGCAGGTGAGCGAGCGGGGCTTCGAGGCCCACGACGACGGCACGCCGCTGGTGGTCGTCGACGTGGAGCGCGAGTGGGAGTTCTCCGTCGCCGAGGCGGTCGAGGCGCTTCCCGACGTCCCCGTGGAGTTCGTGGACCGCGGTGGGTTCGACGTGGACGACGACACCTATGCCGACCTGGTCAAGACCGTCATCGAGGACGAGATCGGCCAGGGCGAGGGCGCCAACTTCGTGATCGGCCGCCACTACCGGGCCCAGCTCGACGACTGGAACCACGACCGCGCGCTCACCGTGCTGCGTCGTCTTCTGGAGCGCGAGCGCGGGGCGTACTGGACCTACTGCTTCTTCACCGGCGACCGCTACCTCATCGGCGCCTCGCCGGAGCGGCACGTGAGCGTCCACGGCGGCGACGTCCGGATGAACCCGATCTCCGGCACGTTCCGGCTGCCGCGCGATCTCGAGGGAACGCCGGAGAAGATCGCCCACGACCTCAAGGGGCAGCTGACCGACTTCCTGACGGATCAGAAGGAGGTCTACGAGCTCTTCATGGTGGTCGACGAGGAGCTCAAGATGATGTGCGACATCTGCGACCAGGGCGGCCAGGTGCTCGGGCCGTTCCTGAAGCCGATGTCGCGGCTGATCCACACCGAGTACCTGCTGGCGGGTCGCTCGGCACGGGACCCGCGCGAGATCCTGCGCGACACGATGTACGCCGCCACCGTCACCGGCTCGCCGGTGGAGAACGCCTGCCGGCTGATCAAGAAGTACGAGCCGGAGGGCCGTGGCTACTACGGCGCCGCCCTCGCGCTGCTCGGCCGTGACGAGTCCGGTGCACCGACCGTCGACAGCCCGATCGTGATCCGCACCGCGGACGTCTCTGTCGACGGCCAGCTCAAGGTGAGCGCCGGAGCGACGCTGGTGCGCGACTCCGACCCGAACTACGAGGTCGCCGAGACGCACGCCAAGGCCGGCGGGATCCTGTCCGCCTTCGGGCTGGTGCCGGCCGCGCCCACGCTCGCCCAGGACGTCTCCGAGCTGGTCAACGACGAGGACCTGCTGCTGACCCTGGCCGCCCGCAACCGCCGGCTGTCGTCGTTCTGGCTCACCGACCAGGCCGACGAGGAGCCCTCGGCCCACCTCGCCGGCAAGCACGCGGTGATCCTGGACGGCGAGGACGATTTCGTACGCATGCTGCGCCACGTCCTCCGGGTGCTCGGGATGACCTCGTCGGTCGTCCGGCACGAGGACTACGAGGACGGTGCCTTCGCGGGAGCAGACCTCGTCATCGTCGGGCCCGGACCGGGCGACCCGCGCGACGGTTCCGACCCGAAGATGGCCAAGCTGCGCGCTGCGGTCGCCTCGCTGCTCGAGACCGAGCAGCCGTTCCTGGCGGTCTGCCTCGGCCACCAGGCGCTGTGCCACCAGCTCGGGATCGGGCTGCACTACAAGGACATCGTCTTCCAGGGCACCCAGACCCGCGTCGGACTCGGGTTCGGCGGACGGCCGCGTCGCGAGCGGGTCGGCTTCTACAACACCTTCGTCGGACGGGTGGGATCCACCGAGCTGCCCGCGGGGGTGTCGGTCGATGCCGATCCCGAGTCGGGCGACATCCACGCCATCTCCGGGCCCCACTACGCCGGCATCCAGTTCCACGCGGAGTCGGTCCTCACCGAGCGCGGCTACGACCTCATCCACGACGTCGTCAGCGACCTGCTCGCACAATGAGCGCGCGGGTGGTGGTGGTCGATCACCACGACTCCTACGTGTGGAGCCTCGTCCACATGATCGCGCAGGTCAGCGGTGAGATGCCGGACGTCGTCGAGCACGACGAGGTGAAGCTCGGGGACCTGGCCGGCTACACCCATGTGGTGCTCTCGCCCGGGCCCGGCCATCCGGCCGAGCCGGCGGACTTCGCGGTCGGGCGGGACGTACTCCTGGACGCGGGGCGGCCCGTCCTCGGGGTCTGCCTGGGCATGCAGGGCCTGGTGACCGCCTACGGCGGCGTCGTCGGCCGGATCGAGCCCGCCCACGGCGAGGTGGCTCGGGTGACGCACGACGGGCGGGGGGCCTTCGCGGGGATCCCGTCGCCGCTCGAGGCGGTCCGTTACCACTCCCTGGCGGCCGTCTCGATCCCCGACGTCCTGGAGGTGACGGCCCGTTCCGAGGACGGGGTCGTGATGGGCGTACGTCATCGCGAGCTGCCGCTCGAGGGCGTCCAGTTCCACCCCGAGTCGGTGCTCTCCCAGCACGGGGCGGCGATGGTCGCCAACTTCTTGGGTCGACCGGAGCCACGATGAGCGTCGAGGACCTCTTCGCCGAGGTCGCCGCCGCCCACCCCCGCTGCGTCTGGCTCGACGGCGGCGGCGCCCGCGAGTGGTCGGGCACCCGGTCCCTGATCGGCTGGCTGGAGGACGACGACGTCTCGCTGACGTACTCCGCCTCGCGCCGCGAGGTGCTGCGCCACGCCGGCGGTCGGTTCGAGGTGGTCGGCGACGACATCTGGCAGGTCCTGGAGAGCGAGGTCGGCCCGGGGGAGCAGTGGTTCGGCTACCTCGGCTACGCCTGCCGCGCGGACCTCCCGGCGACCCCGTCGACCGACGTACCCGACGCCGTCTGGATGCGCCCGTCGCACGTGCGGATGTTCGACCATGTCGGGGTAGTCCGGGAGCGAACTGCCCATATACCGGCGAGTAATAGGCAGTTCGCTACCGGACTACACCGAGATGCCGCCTACGCCGCCGCCTTCGACCAGGTCCAGGAGGCCCTCCGGGCCGGCGACACCTACGAGGCCAATCTGACCTACCGCACCACGGTCGACGTCGAGGCCGACCCGGTGGAGACCTATCTGCGGCTCCGGAGCATCAACCCCGCGCCGTACGCAGGGTTCCTTCAGCACGACCTCGCGAACCATCGAGCGTGGCTGCTGAGCTCTAGCCCCGAGCGGTACGCCGTCATCGACGCCGACCGCACGATCGAGACGAGGCCGATCAAGGGCACGACCCCGCGCGGCGCCACCGCACAGGAGGATGCCGCCAACGCGGAGCTGCTGCGGACCGATCCGAAGCTTCGCAGCGAGAACCTGATGATCACCGACCTGCTCCGCAACGACCTGGCGATGGTCTGCGAGCCGGGGACGGTGGAGGTGCCCGGGCTGATGCAGGTGGAGTCCTACGAGAGCGTGCACCAGCTCGTCACCACCGTGAGCGGTCGGCTCAGGGAGGAGATCACCACGATCGGGGCGCTGCGCAGGCTCTTCCCCGCCGGGTCGATGACCGGTGCGCCCAAGCTGCGCACGATGGAGGTCATCGAGCGCGCCGAGCGCGAGCTGGGCGGGCCGAGGGCGGCGTACGCCGGTGCCTTCGGCTGGATCTCCGGCGACGGGCCGGCCGATCTGGGCGTCGTCATCCGCACGCTGACGACCCACGACACCCACACCTGGCAGATCGGCACGGGCGGCGGGATCACGGTCAGATCCGACGTCGCCGAGGAGGCCGCCGAGGCGCGGTTGAAGGCCGATCGGGTGCGCGCTTCCCTCGGCAGATGATCAAACAGGTGAAAAGACGGCGACACGTTGAGACGGCGGCCGTTGTCTATTGGATCGTTCATAAAACGAGGACTACCGTGGACTCATCATGGCGACCATCGATGACAAAGCGCTGCCACATGTGATCGTGCTCTTCGGTGCGACGGGTGATCTGGCGCGCCGCAAACTCCTGCCTGGCCTGCTCAGACTCAACGAGGCCGGGCTGATGACGGATGCCCAGATCGTCGGCACATCGCTCGAGGATCTCTCCGACGAGCAGTTCATCGAGTTCGCTCGCGAGGCGTGCGAGGAGTTCGGCAAGGGCGACATCACCGACGAGCGCTGGGCGGCGTTCGGGGGGATGCTCTCCTACGTCTCGACCAAGGAGGGGCCGCACGCGCTCGCCGACGCGGTGAAGCTCGCCGAGAAGAAGCTCCAGGGGCTCGGCAGCGACGTGCGCCGCCTCCACTACCTCAGCGTCCCGCCGAAGGCGGCCCAGGACGTGATCCGTCAGCTCGAGGAGGCCGACCTCGTCGAGCGCGCCCGGATCATCATGGAGAAGCCCTTCGGCACCGACCTCGAGTCGGCCAAGGAGCTCAACGCCAAGATCCACGAGGTCTTCTCCGAGGATCAGATCTTCCGGATCGACCACTTTCTCGGCAAGGAGGCCGCGCAGAACATCCTGGCCTTCCGCTTCGCCAACGGTCTCTTCGAGCCGATCTGGAACCGCAACTTCATCGACCACGTCCAGATCGACATCCCCGAGACGCTGGGCCTGGAGGGACGCACCGCGTTCTACGAGAGCACCGGCGCCTACCGCGACATGGTCGTGACCCACCTGATGCAGGTGCTGGCGTTCATGGCGATGGAGCCGCCGACCTCGCTCGCTCCCGACCCGATCGGCGAGGAGAAGAACAAGGTCTTCCGGTCGATCCGGCCGCTGGACCCGCGCAACGTGGTGCGTGGTCAATACTCCGGCTACCGCGGCAAGAACGAGGTCGCCGACGACTCCGACACCGAGACCTTCATCGCGATGAAGGTGATCATCGACAACTGGCGCTGGGCGGGCGTGCCGTTCTTCCTGCGCACCGGGAAGAAGCTGGCCGAGGGCGCGCGGATCATCTCGATCGCGTTCAAGGAGCCGCCGCTGACGATGTTCCCGGCCAACTCCGGCGCCGGCACCCAGGGCCCCGACCATCTCACCTTCGACCTCGCCGACCAGTCGAAGATGTCGCTGTCGTTCTACGGCAAGCGCCCCGGGCCCGGCATGAAGCTGGAGAAGCTCTCCATGCAGTTCGCCACCCAGGAGACGAGCTCCTCGACCGGCGTACTCGAGGCGTACGAACGCCTCATCCACGACGCCATGCGTGGCGACCACACGCTGTTCACCACCGCCGAGGGCATCGAGACGCTCTGGGAGATCTCCCAGCCGCTCCTCGACAACCCTCCGCCCGTACGCCTCTACGCACCCGGCTCCTGGGGCCCCAACTCGATCCACCAGCTGATCGCCCCCCACGCCTGGCGCCTCCCCTTCGAGCGCTCCTGGCGCGAGACGAAGAAGCCCTAGCCGAGAGGGCGCGCAGGCTACGGGGCGTTGGCGCTCAGCTGCTCGAGGAGGGCCTGGGCGGCGCGATCCATGGCGTCGCCGTCGTACGGCTCCAGGTCGACGGAGTTGAAGCTCTGGATCAGGGTGCCGTTCTGGACGAAGCCGGTGACGGCGTACGAGTTGACGCCCTGCTGCTTGACCAGCCGGGCGTCCTCGGCGCCCTTGACCTCGGGCTCGCTGACCTCCTTGGACTTCACGTCCATGGTCTTCCACGCTTCCGCGAGGGTGCCGTCGAAGGGCAGGTAGTTCAGCTCGTACGCGGTCCCGCCCGACTCCTCGGGAAGCAAGGCGCAGCGGGGTGCCGCCGAGGTGCCCTTCTCGACGCGGAGCTGGGCGCCGAGGGCCTTCTCGACCGGGGTAATGTCGAGCCCGTCGCACGGGTTGAACGTCTCCTTGGAGGCATCCCCCGAGGCCGACGCGGAGGCGGCGGCGTCCGGATCGGAGGGCTCCTCGGCTCCACAGGCAGCGAGGGAGAGCAGCGCCAGCAGAGCGGGCGCGAGGACGGCGTACTTCAAGAGTTCAACCCTCAATCGTTCGACACAGTCGTGGGCGTTTCGGTCGGCCGAGGAGAGGCCGAGCCGGGCAGTCGCATGGTCATCCGTGCGCCACCCTGCGGGGAACGGGCTGCTGAGACCGATCCGCCGGTGCGCTCGGCGACCTGCCGGACGATAGCGAGGCCGAGCCCGGAACCGGGCATCGAACGGGCCTCGGTCGAGCGGTAGAACCGGTCGAAGACGTAGGGGATGTCGTCCTCGGCGATGCCCGGTCCCTCGTCGTCGACGTTGAGCACCCCGGCGTGGAGGGAGACGTGCACCGTGCCCGACTCGGGCGACCACTTGGCGGCGTTGTCGAGCAGATTGGTGACCGCACGTTCCAGCGAGCTGGCATCGCCCATGACCCACCAGGGCGCCATCTCCTCGGTGAAGGTCACCGACGGTGCGCGCAGTCGTACCCGGGAGATCGCCCGGTCCACGACCTCGGAGAGGTCCAGTGTCTCCAGCGTCGGCTCGGCCGGTGCGTCGCGGGCCAGCTCGACGAGATCTCCGATCAGGTTGGTGAGCTCCTCGATCTGGGCCCGGATGTCGCCCAGCAGGTCGGCCCGCTGCTCACCCGAGATCGAGGCGTCTGCCTGGGTGAGGAGCTCGACGTTGGTGCGGAGCGAGGTCAGCGGCGTACGCAGCTCGTGCGAGGCGTCCGCCACCAGCTGTCGCTGCCGGTCCCGCGAGGCGGAGACGGCGGACAGCATCCGGTTGAACGACGTGGCCAGCCGGGCGATCTCGTCGTCCCCCTCGACCGGGAGCGGGGTGAGGTCCTCGGTCGTCGCGATCCGGTCTACCGAGGCGGTCAGCCGCCTCACCGGCCGCAGTCCGCCCGCTGCCACGAGCCAGCCCGCGAACGCTGCGGCGACGACACCTGCGGCGCCGAAGAAGAGCACGACGAGCCCTAGCCGCTTGTACATCTCCTGCTGCGGCCCCAGCGACTGGGCCAGCATCAGCGCGGAGTTGCTGTCGGGGATCGGGACGGTGACGACCCGGAAGACGCCTACCTTGGTGGAGACCGTACGGACCGACTGCTTGGCCTCGCGCTTGGCCACCGCCTCCTCCGGCACGCCGGGTCGAGGGAACGTGCCCAGCGTCGGCGACCAGTAGTTGTGGGAGTCGTCGACTTCGGCGACCTGGATGTCGCCGGCGTTGAGTACCCAGGTCGGGAAGGCCGCGCCTGTTCGTGCGTCCTGGATCGACGCGGTGTTGGCCGCGGCGGAGGTGGCCCGCGTGAGCAGCGACTCATCCATGTTGGCCTGCAGCTGGATGCGTACGACGAAGTAGAGCCCGACCGCGATCAGGGCGATCGACCCGGCGACCGCGAGGGTCGTCAGCAGAGTGACCCGGCCCGCCAGAGAGCCGCGGTAGCGCGAGCTGGTTGCCGGCATGGTCACGGCGCTGCTCACGGCTCCTTCAGGACGTAGCCGATGCCGCGTACGGTGTGGATCAGCCGGGTCTCACCCTCGGCCTCGGTCTTGCGGCGCAGGTAGCCGACGTAGACCTCGAGCGAGTTGGCGGTCGTCGGGAAGTCGTAGCCCCAGACCTCTTCGAGGATGAACGACCGATCGAGTACGCGGCGGGGCCGGCGCAGGAACATCTCCAGGAGCGTGAACTCGGTGCGGGTGAGCTCGATGGCGCGTTCGCCCCGGGTCACCTCACGGGTGGTGGTGTTCATGGACAGGTCGGCGAAGTGCAGCGTCTCCTCGTCGTCCTCCCCGACCGGGGCCGCCCGGCGCAGCAGCGCGCGCAGCCGGGCCAGGAGCTCCTCGAGCGCGAACGGCTTGGTGAGGTAGTCGTCGGCCCCCGCGTCCAGTCCGTCGACCCGGTCGCCGACGGCGTCACGGGCGGTCAGCACCAGGATCGGTACGTCGTTGCCGGCGGCTCGGAGCGCCTTGGTGGCCTCGATGCCGTCGAGGCGGGGCATCATCACGTCCATCACGACCACGTCGGGGTCGTGGTTGGCGATGCCGGCGAGCGCCTCGGCGCCGTCGCCGGCCAGGGCGACCACGTAGCCGTTGAACTCCAACGACCGGCGCAACGACTCACGCACGGCCTTGTCGTCGTCGACGACCAGCACGTGCGGCTTGTCGCCGGTGCTGTCGCTGGACCCATCACGGGGGGTGGCAGGGCTGTTCACACTCCTACCTTGCCACCCCTCGCTGAGTCACCGCTGAGAGGCGGCCGGTGTTTCAGCTGAGATCTGCCGGGTTGTCGGATCCCCGGACGGCCGGACTCTACGAACTTTCGGGCCTGCGCTTCCCGGGCATCGCGACACCCGAGAAGTGCAGGAGAGACCCGAGAGGTCAGGCGTTCTCCTTGCGGAAGGTGGAGATGCCCCACCAGACCGCGAGACCGAACAGGGCGACGGTCCAGCCCAGGCCCCAGCCGATGTCGCCCACCCCGAGATCACCGAAGAACGAGGCGCGCACCGCGTCGACGATGTGCTTGGTCGGGATGACGTCGGCCAGCGCCTCGAGCCACCCGGCGCCGAAGCTCATCGGGAGGAAGATGCCCGACAGCAGCAGGATCGGCATCAGCAGCATGTTGGTCACCGGCGCCATGACGTCCTCGCTCTTGACGAGCAGCGCGAACGCGTTGGAGGCGGCGGCTCCGGCACCACCGATCATCACGGTGATCGCGATCCCGACGAGGATCCCCACCGGCTTGAAGTCCATGCCCATCACCAGGCCGAGGGCGACCAGGATGATCGCCTGCACCAGGATCTGCAGCAGGTCGCGGTAGAGACGCCCGAACAGCAGCGCGCCGCGCGAGGCCGGGGTGACACGTTCCGCCTCGATGACGCCCTCGCGCCACTCGCCGATCAGCGAGAAGCCGGCGAACATCGCGCCGAAGATGCCGAGCTGGACGAGCATGCCGGGGACGAACCAGTTGTAGGCGTTGCCGCCGAGCTCCTCGATGAGCGGCTCGAGCAGCGGGCCGAAGAGCAGCAGGTAGAGGATCGGCTGCATCACCCCGATCAGCACCCAGGCCGGGTTGCGGAGGTTCATCCGCAGCTGACGGTTGAAGACGACCATCGACTCCCGGAAGAAGCCGGACTTGAGGACGGGCTGCTGGAACTCGGTCATGCCGCCACCTCCGTAGAGCAGTGCGAAGAATACGGACGCGGCGGCCTGACGCCCATTGTCGCTCGCTGGCGCTCGCTCATCACTTGGCCTCCTGATTCTGCTCGGTGGCCTCGTCGGCCTCGGGTGCGCCTGCGTCGGCATCGCGCAACGATCGTCCGGTCAACGTCAGGAAGACGTCGTCCAGGGTGGGCCGGGCGACCTCGATCGACTCCAGCGAGACGCCGTTGGCCTCCAGGTCGCGCAGCAGCCCGGGCACGGCCTTCCCGGCCCGCGGCACCCGGCCGCTGACCAGCCGCTCGTCGACCTCGATGGTCTCCGAGATCGAGCTGAGCTTGTCGCGCGCGATCGCGACCTGCTCGTCGGTGGCGACCTCCAGGGAGACCAGGTCGCCGGAGACGGCGGCCTTGAGGTTCTCCGGGGTGTCGTTGGCGACGATGCGGCCCTGGTCGATGACCATGACCCGGTCGGCGAGGGTGTCGGCCTCGTCGAGGTAGTGGGTGGTCAGGAAGACCGTCGCCCCGTGGTCGGTACGCAGCGAGGCGATGTGATCCCACAGGTTGGCCCGCGCCTGCGGGTCGAGGCCGGTGGTCGGCTCGTCGAGGAAGACCAGCTTGGGGGCGTGGATCAACGCCATCGCGATGTCGAGGCGGCGCTTCTGCCCGCCGGACATGTTGCGGGGCTTGCGGCGCCACAGCCCCTCGAGCTGAAGCCTCTCGAAGAGCGCCTGTCCGTGGGCGACCGCGTCCTTCTTGGACATCCCGTAGAGCATTCCGTGGTCGACGACCTCGTCGCCGGCGTAGGCGCCCGAGAAGGTCGATCCGACCTGGGAGCAGTAGCCGATGCTTCGCCTGACGTCGATGGACTGCCTGGCCACGTCGAAGCCCGCCACGGTGGCGGTGCCTGCCGTGGGCTTGAGGAGGGTGGTGAGGATGCGCAGGGTGGTGGTCTTTCCGGCGCCGTTCGGGCCCAGGAAGCCGACCACCTCGCCCTCTTCGACATCGAGGTCGACCCCGTCGACCGCGACGACTTCTTTCTTCTGCTTGCCATGGCCGGAGGCGAAGGTGTGCCTCAAGCCGCGTGCGTGAATCATGTGTCACTCCCTTGTGCGTGCATGTCCCAGACAAGCACGGACCACCGACAACAATCACCCGGTTTTACCCGGCTGTTCAAACTTGAATACCGTGAGTGTTCAATTTTGATCCCGGGTTGTCAAACCAATTCGAGCGCGACCCGCGACGGCTCAGCCGCGCAGCATCTCCCGGTAGCGCTTCCGGTCGGCGTCCATCTGCCATCCCGGGTCGTCCGCGGCCGGTGCCCAGTCGGGAGCGTCGCCGGCGAAGAAGAGCTTGCCGCTGCGTACGTCGTCCAGGACCTCCACCAGCCAGGTCCGCTCGGAGCGGAGCTTGTCGAGCTGGAGGTGGAGCGCGGCGACGGTGTGGGGCGGCACCATGCGGGCGTTCACGCGGACCGCGGCGTCGAGCTCCTTGATCGTGCGTTCCAGGTTCTTCAGCCGGACGCTCAGGTGCTGGATCACGGCCCGCCGCTCCAGCAGCGGCACCAGCGAGAACGCGGCGTAGAAGGGGACGCCGTTGTAGACGTCCACGGCCTGCAGTGAGCGGGTGACGAGGCGCTCCAGCTCTGCCCGGCCGCTGGTGCTGATCTCGTAGACCGCGACCGTTCGCCCGTTGTCGACCAGATCGTGCCTGGTCAGATGGCCCTTCTCGGTCAGCGAGGTCAGCGCGTGGTAGATCGAGCCGGGGTTGATGTTGGCCCACTGGTCGACCTGCCACGACATCAGCTCGCGCCGGATCTGGTAGCCGTTGACGGGCTCGAACAGCGCCACTGCTCCCAGCAGCAGCATCCGTGTGTCGTCTCCGGCCATAGGGAGATTCTAGGGGCGGCACGACCGGGCCTCAGTGGGACGTCAGCTGCCAGAGATGGCCGTCGGGGTCCGCGACGAGCGCGCGGTATTCACCCCACGGCGCCGACTCCGGCTCGAGTACGCCGCGGCCGAGCGCCGTCGCGGCCGCGTAGCGGGCCTCGACATCGCCGCGCGAGCCGAGCTCGATCGTGACCAGGCACTGCCTCGGACCCTCCGGCAGGGTCGCTGCGTCCATCGGCTCGTCCCCGAGCTGTCCGGTGACCCACTTGAACCCGCCGGTCGGGATCATCATCACCTCGCAGGAGTCCGACAGGGTCGCGCGAAGCGGCTCGGGGACACCGTCGTCGGCGAGCTCTCCGGGAGTCTCGAGGCCGAGGCCGTCGCGGAGGAAGACGTGGGACCGGGCGCGGTCCCGGGTGGGCAGGGCGATCGTCGTACGCATCCGGAGCTCCTCAGTGACAGCAGTGGTCGGCCGTGGGGGCGGTGTCGGATCCGAGGTCGTCGTCGCGTCCGGCGGCGAGCCGCGACCACTGCGCCGTCGGGCGACCGCTCACGCCGGCTCGATGGTTGGTCGTCGACGCCTGCTCGCTGCGGAACTGGCTGCCGTCGATGCCCGTGAGCCGCGGCCAGCCCTGCGGTGAGTCCTCCCAGGTCTCCTGCCGCCCGTAGACGGTCATGTCCAGGATCCCGTACGACGCCGACATCGGCTCCACGCCGCGTCCGGTCGTGCGATAGGTCTCGAAGACCCGGTCGCCGTCGCGCAGGTAGCAGACCTTGCCCCCGAAGAACCCGCGGGCGTCGAGGACGTCCCACGACTCCTCGGGCACGGAGTACCACGGCATCTCCCACCCCATGAAGTCCCGGTAGCGGGAGCTCTCCGGATAGGGCCCCTGGCAGAAGACGGCGTACGTCACTCCTCGCGAGTGCAGGTAGCCGAGCTCGCTCACGCCGCCGCTGAAGAACGTGCACCCCTCGCACTGGTCGGCGGCGGCATGGCCGGTGTGCCACATGTGGTAGCTCGCGAAGAGCTGGTCGCGCCCCTCGAAGGCGTCCAGCAGGCTCATCCGTCCGTCGGCGCCGACGAGCGGTGCGGCCGCGTCGACCTCGGTCATCGGGAGCCTTCGCCGGGCCGCGGCGAGGACGTCGCCGGCGCGGGTGTGGGCCTTTTCGCGGTCGAGGAGCGCTTCGCGCTCGTGCAGATAGGTCGTCCGGTCGACGACCGGTGGCAGCGGGATGGTCGGCTTCATAAAAACTACGTTAAACATAGTTGATACTCTTGTGAAGAGAGTTTGGAGGATCGATGCCGAAGAAGCAGACGTACGCCGACCTGGGTGATGCCTGCGCGACCGCGCACGCCATGGACGTCATCGGGGACCGCTGGAGCATGGTGATCGCGCGCGAGCTGTTGCTCGGTCCGCGCCGGTTCGCGGACCTGGCCTCGGCCGTCGTCGGGATCACGCCCGCCGTGCTGACCTCCAGACTGCGGGCGCTGCGGGACGCCGGCGTCGTCGAGCAGGCCCAGCTCGACGACCTCGGACAGACCCGCGTCTACCGGCTCACCGAGTGGGGACAGGGCCTGGAGGACGTGATGCGGTCGCTCGGTCGCTGGGCGCAGGGCTCGCCCGGCTTCCCGGTGCCGGAGGGGAGCATGACCCCCGACGGGGTGATCGTGGCGATGCGCACCATGGCCCCCTACGCCACGATGGCCGCATGGGATGACGGCCCCGTCCGGATCGTGATCGAGCTGCACGACGAGCGGCGTCCCGCCGCGGGCGTACGCCGCTACCGGCTGCACTGGGACGAGGACCATTTCGAGCTGACCGTGGGTGCGGACGACGCGCCCGCGGCGACCGTCTCCGGCGACTCGTCGGCATGGGCGGACGTCGTCTTCGCCGGGAGCCCGGTCGACTCGATGGCCGTCGAGGGAGACCGGCGGGCGGTGGAGCGGGTGGCTGCTGCGTACGGCGCCATCGCGTAGCGCCCTCGCATCGGGTTCAGCATTTTCACCGGCACGGCGGGACCTCTGGCACTGATGACCCGTAGTTCGGGCTCACTACTCTCGATGGGTTCGAATGACTCGGAGAGGATCGACGTGACCCTGAACCTGACGTACGGGGACCTGGGAGACGCGTGCGCTGCCGCGCACGCACTGGACCTGATCGGTGACCGGTGGAGCCTGATCGTGGTGCGCGAGCTGATGTTCGGGCCGCGTACGGCACGTGACCTGCAATCCTCCGTGATCGGGGTCAGCACCGACGAGCTCAAGGACCGGCTGCAGTTCCTCGAGCACGCCGGTGTCGTGGTCGAGACCGAGCTCGGCTACATCACCAAGACGACGGCCTACGCCCTCACCCCGTGGGGACGCGAGCTCGAGACGATCCTCGGAGCACTCGGCCGCTGGGCCCACGGCTCGACCCGCTTCCCGATCATGTCCGCGGGGATGACGCCCAGCGGCGTGATGGTGGCGATGCGCACGATGGTGCCGGCCGGCAGCGCGACGACCGCCGAACCGATCAGCGTCACCTGGGAGCTGACCGACGCACGTCGGCCGGACGCCGACCCGCAGCAGTTCCGGCTGGTGTGGAGCGGCAACCAGTTCGACCTCGCCGAGGGCACGCTCGAGGACGCCGACGTGACCATCGCGGGCGACTCGACCACCTGGACCGGTGTCGTGTTCATGGGCTTCCCCGTGGATGCCGCGATCGCCGAGGCCGGGTTCAAGGTCGAGGGTGACCGTGCCGCGCTGGATCGCGTGCTCGGGCTGTTCGCGGACACGCTCGCCGAGGCCAGCTGACGTTCTTCCGCCCGGCGGTCGGGACAACAGCGTCGCCGTCGGGTGTGACGTGGTTCACTGGACTCGACGGATCCGGCTGCTCGGAGAGGACCGACGTGACCCTGAACCTGTCCTACGGGGACCTGGGAGACGCGTGCGCGGCCGCGCACGCACTGGACCTGATCGGTGACCGGTGGAGCCTGATCGTGGTGCGCGAGCTGATGTTCGGGCCGCGTACGGCTCCTGATCTGAGGTCGTCCCTGATCGGGGCCAGCACCGAGGAGCTCAACGACCGGCTGCAGTTCCTGGAGCGCGCGGGCGTCGTGGTGGAGACCGAGCTCGGCTACCTCACCAAGACCACCGCGTACGCCCTGACCGACTGGGGCCGGGAGCTGGAGAAGGTCCTCAGCGTCCTGTCGTTGTGGGCCCTGGAAGGCTCGGCGCACTTCCCGGTCCCGTCGACGGGGATGACGCCCAGCGGGGTGATGGTCGCGATGCGCACGATGGTCCCGCCCCAGAGCCTGCCCACCCAGACTCCGCTCCGGGCCACCTGGAGGCTGACCGACGCTCGCTGCCCCGACGTGGAGCCTCTGCAGTTCCGGCTGGACTGGAACGAGTACGGCTTCGATCTCGACGTCGGTGAGCTCGCCCGGGCGGACATCAGCGTCACCGGCGACTCAACAGCCTGGGCGGGAGTTGCCCTCCTCGGTCAGCCCCTGGCCGACGCCCTGGAGAAGGGCGATCTGCGGGTCGAGGGCGACCGGGCGGCGCTGGGCCGCGTGCTCCTCGTCTTCTCCGACGCGATGGCGGCGGTCGGCGCCTAGGGCGTGTCTCCCAAAGACACGGCGGGCGTGGATTTGGGAGACACGCCCTAGGGGGCGGGGTCGGCGCAGAAGGCGATCAGCTCGCCGCGCGCCTTGCCCTGCTCGATCAGCTGGCCGACGTCGAGCGGGACGTGCTTCAGCTCGCCGAGCGGGGAGCGGATGATGGCGCTCTGCCGGCGCCAGGGCGCGATCGTCGGAGGAGCCACGCAGTGGTGCTGCTCGAGCATGGCGGCGAGCTCGGGCTGCTCCCGCTTAGCCAGCGACCGCGGCTCGGACGGCGTGGTCACGGCCACCAGACAGAAGGCCGCCAGCGCGGTCAGCGCGCAGACCTTCATGGCGGCGACGACCAGCGTCAGAGGTCGCGGGGTGTCCGAGTGCACGCTTGAGACAACGACGGATCGGCCCGACGGTGACGGCTGCGTTCGGGCACTATGACGAAGGTCCCATCCGGACACCGGGGGCAGACCAGGTGCAGAGTCGCTAGTGTCGCGTCATGCCTTCGCGTACGTCTTCCTGGTTCTCCTCGCCCGCCGAGGCCGTCACCCGTCTCGGAGACGTCGGCTATCTCGCGGACGACTCGACCGCGTTGACGAGCTACCTCGCGGGGGCGCTGGAGAAGCCGGTGCTCATCGAAGGACCGGCCGGCGTGGGCAAGACCGAGCTGGCCAAGGCGATCACCCGCGCGACCGGGGCCGAGCTGGTCAGGCTGCAGTGCTACGAGGGTCTGGACGAGGCCCGGGCGCTGTACGAGTGGAACTACAAGAAGCAGCTCCTCCGCATCCAGGCGGCCAACGACGGCCAGGCATGGGAGGAGACCCACGACGACATCTTCTCCGAAGAGTTCCTGCTGACCCGGCCGCTGCTCACCGCGATCCGCCGCGAGGAGCCGACGGTGCTGCTCATCGACGAGGTCGACAAGACCGACGTCGAGGTCGAGGGGCTGCTGCTCGAGGTGCTCTCCGACTTCCAGGTGACCATCCCCGAGCTCGGCACGATGACCTCGACCCGCCGTCCGCTGGTCGTGCTCACCTCCAACGCCACCCGCGAGCTCTCCGAGGCGCTCAAGCGACGCTGCCTCTACCTCCACCTCGACTACCCCGACGCCGACCGGGAGCGCGAGATCGTGCTCTCCCAGGTGCCCGGGCTCGACGACAAGGTCGCCCGCCAGCTCGTCTCCGTCGTCGGCCGGCTGCGCGAGCTGGAGCTCAAGAAGGCCCCGAGCATCGCCGAGTCGGTCGACTGGGCGCGCACCCTGATCGCGCTGGAGATCACCGACCTCTCCGACAAGGCCGTCGCCGACACCCTCGGCGTCGTCCTCAAGCACTCCTCCGACGTCGACCGCGCCGTCCGAGAGCTGCGGTTGAAGAGGTGACTCTCCTCGACCGGCACATCGAGTTCCTCGAAGCACTGCGGGGAGCGGGGCTGCCGGTGTCGCTCTCCGAGGGCCTCGACGCGGTCACCGCTCTCGGCCTGATCGGCTGGACCGACCGTCAGCAGGTCAAGGAGGCGTACGCCGCGACCCTGGTCAAGCGCGCCAACCAGCGGGCCACCTTCGACGGGCTCTTCGAGCTCTACTTCCCACGGATGGTCGGCTCGGGGATGGACGCTGAGGCGGCGGCCGCAGGGGTGACCAAGGACGGTCCGGAAGCGCTCGAGGAGTTCTCCTCACGGCTGGCCGAGGCGCTGGAGGCCGACGACGTCGAGATGCTCCGCCAGCTTGCCGCCGAGGCGGTGGCCCGCTTCGGCGCGATGCCCGGCCGCGGGCCCGGGCTCAGCTCCTGGTCGTCCTACACCGCGCTGCGCCGGCTCTCGACCGACGAGCTGACCGCCCGGCTCATCGAGGGTCTCCAGCAGGGTGGCTGGACCGAGGAGGAGGCGGCGCGCGTCGGCACCCGACGGATGGACCGCTTCGCCGGCCTGGTCGAGGCCGACGCCCGCCGCCGGATCGCGGAGGAGAAGGGCCCCGAGCAGATCGCCAAGATCGCCGTACGCCCCACCATCGAGAAGCTCGACTTCCTGCATGCGCGGCGGGCCGACCTGGAGGCGCTGCGGCGCGAGATCTACCCGCTGGCGCGCCGGCTGGCGACGCGGCTCACCCAGGAGCACCACGCGCGCCGGCGAGGAGCGGTCGACCTGCGGCGTACGCTCCGGTCCTCGATGTCCACCGGCGGGGTTCCCGTCGACCTGCGCTTCAGGCCGAAGCGGCCGCACCGCACCGAGCTGGTGATCCTGTGCGACGTGTCCGGCTCGGTGTCCAACTTCGCGACGTTCACGCTGATGCTCGTCTTCGCGCTGCGCGAGCAGTTCGGCAAGGTGCGCGCGTTCACCTTCGTCGACGAGATCCACGAGGTCACGTCCTACTTCAAGCCCGGCGCCGACCTGGTCGACACGATGACCGAGCTGACCAAGGCGACCGAGCACGCGGCCCGGATGGGGCGCACCAACTACGGCCGCGCCTTCTCCCTCTTCCAGGAGCGGCACGCCGACGCCCTCGGCCCCAAGTCGTCACTGCTGATCCTCGGCGACGCCCGGTCCAACTACTCCGACCTCGCCGTCGACTCGCTGCGCGCGATGGCCGACGCGGCACGGCACTCCCACTGGCTCAACCCCGAGGTCCGTACGCAGTGGGACACCGGCGACTCCGAGGCGACGCGCTACGGATCGATCATCGAGATGCGGGAGTGCCGCAACCTGACCCAGCTGAGCGAGTTCGTCCACGACCTGGCCTGATGCCGGGTCGTGGCGGCCTCACTGCAGCTTCAGGTCGAGCCCGTAGACGATCCGGTCGGCGACCCCGACCGAGTCGGTGACGCACACGATCCGGTCCTCGGCGAGGAACCGGCGCCGGTCGGAGAGGACCGGGGTGCCGTCGGGGATCTGCAGGTCGTAGGTCTCCTGCGGCGTCGGCATCCGCGACTCGATGTCCATCGCGACCGTGGTCACCTTCACGCCGACGGTGGCGAGCAGATCCTTGATCGGCGGCTGCGGCCAGTCGTCGGTCGGGGTGGCGAGCGGGGTGTCGATGACCAGCGGATAGGGGATGTAGGCCGTGGTGCGGTACTCGGCGGTGTCGTCGCCGCTGATGTAGAAGGTGTAGGTGGTGCTGAGGAGCTCGCTCCGCGGATCGATCTCGAAGGCCGCTCCCAGCTTCTCGCCGGCCGCGATCACCTCGTAGGAGTGCTCGATCGAGAGGCCGTCGTCCGGACCGCGTGGGGGCTGGTTGTAGGCCGCGTCCGGCTTCGCCGGGTGGCTCCGGTCGGTGATCAGCATGCTCATCAGGTCGTAGCGGGTCTTGGTGGCGTCGCGTACGAAGACACCACGGCCCTGCTCGCTGGTGATCAGGCCTTCGTTGCGCAGCACCGCCAGACCACGCCGGATCGTGGCGCGGTCGTAGGGGAAGGTGTCCATCAGCTCGGGTTCGGTCGGTAGACGCTCGCCGGGCTGGTAGGTGCCGTCGTCGATCTGGGCCCGCAGATAGTCGGCCACGTGGAGGTATTTCGGCAGGCCGCGCGGACGGGGGTTGCTCATGGGAGAACACGTTACTGAGGCGTACAGATCCCGAATAGCCGCATAGCCCCACCCTTTCCGCCTTGACCCGTTGCAATGAGTGGACTTAGGGTCGAACAAGCCTCGGGGCGTTGGGCACCTGGCCCCCGCTGGAGACCGGCGTCTCGAGGCACTCAACGACGAGAGCCATCGACATTCCTTGGGGGGAATTCGTGTTCGTAGACGACAGACTCAGCATGCGATCCAGCGTGAGGCCGCCGGTCCTGGCCAAGGACCCACTGGTCTACCGCACCGACCGAGGCAGCTTCTGGCACCTTCGCTCGGTCAAGAGGAGCAACGGGTACGTGATGACCATGTGCGGCCGCCGGCTGGGCACGTGGCACGTGCTGCCGCCGCGAAGGCTCAGCAAGGTCGCGCCCAACCAGGTCTGCGTCGGGTGCCTGCGCAAGACACCGATCGGTGAGGTGAAACGCCCCAGCGGGTCAGGCAACCTCGAGAAGGCTGAGGTCGGTGAGCCACTCGACCGGCGCGACGTCATCGGTGTAGACCGTCCCGCCCCGGACGCCCGGCTCGAGCCGGGCGGCGGAGTCGGTCAGGGTGCCGGCGAGATCGGCGGGCTGCTCCTCGGCGGTGGCGGTCAGGCTCGCGGCGGGGTCGGCTTCCGGATCGACGGTCGCGATCAGGTGGGTGTTGGTCGGGCCGGAGTCCGAGCGCCACACGGCCTCGCCGAACGAGGTCCGCAGGGTTGCGGTGAGGACCTTCTCCAGCGCTGTCGAGCCCTCCGGGTGGGCTGAGTTCACGACGAGCACGCCACCCGGGTTCAGGTGGTCCTTCGCCAGTGCGAAGAACTCCTTCGTGGTCAGGTAGAACGGGATGTAGGGCTGGTGGTAGGCGTCGACCATGATCGCGTCGTACTTCCGGGTCTGCTTCTGCAGCCACGGGCGGGCGTCGGCGGTGTGGAGGTGGAGGTTCGGCTGGTCCTTGAGATCGAAGAGCTTCTGGCCGACCTCGGTGACGTCCTCGTCGATCTCGACGGCGTCCACCCGTGTCTCGGGGGCGAAGTGTCCGAACTGTCGCGCGGTCGTCCCGGCGGCCGAGCCCAGGATCGCCACCGACTTCGGCGCCTCCGCGCCGGCGTACGACAACGAGAGCATCTCGTCCCAGTAGGCGCCGGTGAGCCATTCACCCTCGTTGTAGACAGAGTGCACGGCGTGGCCCTCGTTGAGCTCGAGGTAGCGGCTGCCGTCGTCGTACTCGACCACGCGGGCGTACTGGTACTCCGTCTCCTTCTCCCAGATCACCTTGCCGCCGTTGCTGGTCAGCGTCTTGATCGACCCGGTCGGAAGCACGATCAGGGCGAGGATCACGGCCGGTACGGCCGCGGCCGGCAGCCGCCGCTTGACCAGGTGCGGGATCGCGCAGATCGCCATGAGCAGAGCGAAGATCAGGAACGTACGCCGCGTCCCGACGACCGGGATGAGGAACAGCGAGGCGGCGAAGGTGCCGACCAGGGAGCCGACCGTCGAGATCGCGTAGAGGCGCCCGGCCGCGTGGCCGGCATCCTCGACGGCTTCAACGCTCAGCCTGACGGCGTAGGGGCTGACGATGCCGAGCAGGAAGAGCGGGATCGCGAGCAGCACGCCGACGCCGACGAGCGAGCCGGCGAAGGTCGCGATGCTGAGCTGGTCGACCGCCCTGACCGCGAGCGGGAGGAACGGGTCGGCGACGAACGGCACCGCGGCGAGGAGGGCGGCGGCGGCGAGCACGATCTTGGCGAGGCCGGAGGGATGCGGGTTCCGGTCGGCGATCCTGCCGCCGACGGAGTAGCCGATCGCAAGTGCCACCAGCACCGTCGCGATCGTGTTGGCCCACACGATCGTCGAGTCGCCGAACCACGGCGCGAGCAGCCGAGCCGCGGCCATCTCTGAGCCCAAGGTGCCGGCACCGACGGTGAAGACGAGAAGCTCAAGCGCACGCGCACGCAGTTTCATGGAGGTGAACCTATCCGGCGGCTCCAACGTCGGCACACGAGACCGGTTCTGGCCGCCGCCCGGCCTTGATCCGGTCGAGCACCGCGGGCTGTCCGAGGAGTACGCCACCGAGCACCAACGCCATCCCGAGCCCGCTGGCCGGGGTGAGATGTTCACCTGCGAAGGCGAGGCCGATGAGGATCCCGGCGACCGGGTTGAGCAGGCCGACCAGGGACACCGCGGCGGCGGGAAGCCGCCGGGCGCCGCGGAACCAGACCGCGTACGCGACGACCGTGCCGACGATGCCGATGTAGGCGTAGCCCCCGATGGCCGGCAGGTCGAGCGCGGGCGGTGGGCCTTCGACGAGGAGGGCCACCGGGGCGAGGGCGAGGCCGCCGAGGACGAGCTGCCAGGCGGTGAAGGTGAGCAGGCCGACCGGCGGCTGCCAGACCTTGACGAGGATGAAGCCGGTGGAGAAGACGGCGACCGAGGCGAAGGCGGCCAGGACCCCGATCAGGTCGAGGCTCGCGCCGCCGCGGAGCACCAGCAGGGCCACGCCGATGGCACCGACGACGCCGGCCGCGAGCGATCCGACCCGCGGCCGCTCGCCGGCGAAGGCCCAGGCCAGCAGCATCACCACGATCGGAGAGACCGCGGTCAGGGTGGCGGCGAGGCCGCCGGGGAGCCGGTAGGCGGCGACGAAGACGAGGGCGAAGAACGCCCCGAAGTTGAGCAGCCCGAGCGCTGCCGTGCGCCACCACCAGGAGCCGTGGAGCAGGCCTGGCCGGAGTGCCAGGAGCAGCAGGCCGAAGGGCAGCGCCCGGACCATGGCGCCGAACAGCGGCCGGTCCGGCGGTAGGAATGTGGCGGTGACGAAGTAGCCGGACCCCCAGGCCACCGGGGCGATCGCGGTCAGCGCGAGGGTCACGAATCTACTTTCCATGGAAGAGATAATATCTTCCTCGTCAGATATATTCCAGTGTCATGGCAGACCACGTCTCGACCGTGATGGCGCAGTGGGAGCGGGAGCGTCCCGACCTCGACATCACCCCGCAGGCCGTCATCGCCCGGCTGCACCGCCTCGGGCTGCGCCTCACCGATGAGCTCGTCGGCGTCTACGCCCAGCACGGACTGGGCGAGGGCGAGTTCGACGTGCTGGCGACGCTGCGACGGCAAGGCGCTCCGTACGCCCTGACTCCGAAGGAGCTCGGCGAGCAGACGATGGTCTCCTCGGGGGCGGTCACCAAGCGGGTCGACCGCTGCCTGGCTCAGGGGTGGGTCAGCCGGGACCGCCGAGACGAGGACGGTCGTGGGCGCCGGATCGCGCTGACCGAGCGCGGGCGCGAGCTGATCGACGCGGCCTTCACCGACCACATCGCCAACGAGCACCGCCTGCTCGCCGTCTTCACCGCGGCCGAGCGGCGCTCGCTCGCCCGGCTGCTCGAGAAGTGGGCCGAGCAGACCGGGGCTTGAGGTTGCCCCAAGGGGAAGCACCAATCTGCTTCCACCGGTGACCTTCACCGGGGAGGATGGTGAACATGAGCGGCCTGGAGGGGCTTGTCAACATCGGCGATTTCGCCCGGGAGACCGGGCTGACGCCGAAGGCGCTGAGGTTGTACGACGACCTCGGCCTGCTGCCTCCTGCCGAGGTGGACGCGGTCTCCGGCTATCGCCGCTATGCGCCTGACCAGGTGGAACGCGCACGCCTGGTGGCCGCGTTGCGCCTGGTCGGGATGCCCTTGGCCCGGATCCGGGAGGTCGTCGACATGCCCGCCGCACTCGCGGCGGTCGAGGTCGAGACCTACTGGCGCCAGGTCGAGGCCGACACGTCCACGCGTCGCACGATGGTCTCCGTCCTCGTCCACCGATTGAGGAGCGAGGCACAACAGATGACCACGTCAACCGAGACCCTGAACGTCGAGTTCGGTGTCAGCCACGAGACCGGTGCCCGGTCGAGCCAGCAGGACGCCGTCCTGGTCACCTCCGAGCTGATCGCGGTCGCCGACGGCTTCGGCGACCGCGACGATCTTGCCGCTGCGGCCCTGACGGCGTACGCCGCCGGCGGGCTGCGGTCGGCCATCCAGGAGGTGTTCGCGGAGGTGCCGAAGTCGGGCACCACGCTGACCGCAGTCGACCTGCACGGCTCGACCGCGCGGGTCACCCACATCGGCGACGCCAGGGTCTTCCTGGTGCGAGACGGAGCCGTACGCCAGGTCACCCACGACCACACGGTTGTCGCTGCGATGGTCGAGGCCGGCCAGCTGACCGCCGACGAGGCTCGTTCCCACGAGCACCGGGCGCTGCTCAACCGCGCCCTCGTCCCCGGAGTCGTCGCCGACGAGATGTCGCTCGACCTGCTGCCCGGCGACAGGCTGGTGCTGACCACCGACGGCGTCCACTCCCACGTCGACGACCTGGACGCCCTGATCACCGCCGAGGCCGGCCCGCAGGCGGTTGCCGACGCGGTGGCCGCCGCTGTCGTCGCCGCAGGAGAACCGGACAACCACACCATCGTGGTCGCCGACCTGACGTAGCCGAGTCGGCTTGTCCTGACCTGATTCCCCGTCGGGGGGGGGGGGGGGGGGGCGCGGCCCCCCCCCCGGCGCGCGGGGGGGGGGGGGGGCCCCCCCCGCGGGGGGGGTGGCGGGGGCCCCCCCCCCCCCCCCCGACGCGGGATCCGGTCAGTTTGCGCCGACTCGGCGTGGGGGTGGCTCAGTCGGTGCGGCGCAGGCGCTGCCACCAGTGCTGCCGGCCTGCTGGCGCTGCGTCCAGGTCGGCGGCAGCGGCGGCGAACGAGTCGCGCAGGGAGGGGTAGACGAGCTCGATCTCGGGGTGCTCGTGAAGCGTCTGGGCGATCCGGCGGGCGAGCCGCTTGCCGACGGTGGCGATGTGCCGTACGACCGCGTCGACCTCGTCGTCGGTGAGCTGTTGCGGGTGGAAGGGCTTCTGCGGCTTCCGGCGCAACAGCTCCCGCATGGGCTCGAGGGAGTCGATGTCATACCGCAGCGCCAACGCGTGCAGCTCGTCGTCGGCGATCTTGCGGAGCCGCTCGTGGTCGGCGGGAGGCATCAGGGTGTAGCTGGTCGGCCCGAGGGGGCAGGACTGGAGGTGGACGTCGAGGCGCTCCTGCAGCTGAGGCCCGAGCGGGAGGACGTTGAGCGCGCGCTTGATCTCGAGCGCGTGCAGCGAGTACGAGAGGTTGACCTGCCTCAAGGAGAGATCGCCGAGCTCGGTGGCGTCGATCCCGGTGGTGTGGAGCAGGTCGGTGAGCAGGTTGTCGCCGACGAAGAGCTCGGGGAGGTAGGGCCGGAGGACGAGCCGGGAGCGCACCGCCTCGGAGTCGAGCGCGTTGTAGAGGTGCTGGTGACCCAGCCATCCGCCGTACCCATCGGGGGACGCCTCGAACGGATCGACGTGCCCGAGCCGCTTGACCCGCTGGTTGTAGTCGGACTCCAGGAAGGCGAGGGGATCGCGGACGTACAGGACGAACCGGGCCTGCGGCGGCAGCAGCTCGGTGATCCCGGGCAGCTCTGGCAGGAACGCCTCGGAGGAGAGCAGCAGGGTGTGGCATCCGCTCGCCTCGAACTCCTCGAGCGTCCTGGTGACCTCGCGAGGCGAAGCCACGAAGAGGTGACCCGAGCGCTCCATCAGCGAGCCGGCGTTCCCGGCGCTGATGCCGTTCTTGTCGACGGTGTGCTGAGGGTAGAAGATGCCGGCTCCGGCGAGCTTCTCCGTGTTGGTGTGGAAGTACGCCTGGACCGCGGAGGTGCCCGTCTTGGGGAGGCCGGCGTGGACGACGATGGACTTCACAGGGACCGATCCGGGTAGGCGTCAGAGTGCGCGTCCTACACCGTATCGACTCACGCCTGTCGGGCAACTCTGCCGCTCGGGCGATGACCCCCCGACAGCCACGCGGCCGTGGTTGCCGGGGGTCATCCCGAGATCGCCGGGCATCGGGGGTCAGGAACTCTTGCCCCAATCTGGCGCGCACGTGACGGTAACGCCCGTGACGGTCGGTGCGGTCGCCGCCACCGTTCCTCGGGTGACCGTACTCCGGATCTGGAGCACCCCTCCGAGACTCTTGCGAGTCGTCCGCTCGCCGGTGTCGCTGTCGACGATCACGATGGAGGTCGCTCCGGCGCTCGTCACCTGAATGATCGACCCGTCCGCGCCGGGGCACGAGATCACCGCCTTGCGGGTGTCCGCCTGCGATGCAGCGGCGGTGCCGAAGAGCGTGATGCAAGCTATGCCCAGGACCGCGGCGAATCGCCGAGTGGAAGCTGGAAGTGTCATCTGACTTCTCCTGACTGCTGGCTCGGAGTCCTCACGATCAGCCTCGAAGATGTGTGCAGTAGGTGTCTGCGCCGCTCGGGACAAACGCCATCAGCGTCCCCGATGTCTTCTTGGCTCCGTTCTGGGTCCTGGTGACCTTGTAGAAGATCTGGGTGCCCATCGGGTACGCCTTCAGGACGGGCCGACTCGAAGTGATCGTTGCTTTGCAGCTGACGGCGACGGTTCTCGTCGTAGCGCTCGAGATGTTCAGGGCGCCCGCGACGGTTCCGCGACTCACACCAAGCGAAAGGCTGATCTCGCGGGTGGCCGAGAGGCTTCGCTCGATGATGCAGACGAATCCAGGGGTTCCGGAGCACTGAGCGAGCATGTTGTTCATGTTCACCATGCCCGCGGAGCGGCTGATCTCAGTCACCTTGTAGGTCGTGATGGCCGATGCAGGTGCCGCGGTCGCCACTGTGCCGAGCACGGATGCGATCGCTGAGACCATCCCGACAGCGATCATCGCGACAAGCGTGCGGCGGCTTCGCGTGTGTACGGGGGTTTGTAGGTTGGTGGTGACCATGTGATCAGGCTGCCGAGCTCGACAGGGCACAGCGGAAGCCCTTCGGGTCGTACGCCCGCTGCTTGGAGTTGGTCGTCGAGACCAGCTTTCCCGTGAAGTAGTCGTACTTCCTGGTGCGCACGGTGTAGGACCAGACATCCGACACGGTGTAAGCCACCACATAGCGGTGTGTGCGCGTCGGCTTTCCGGTACAACGGATCGAGATCGACTCGGTCTTTGCGCTGCTGATCCCCAGCTGTCCCGCGACGAAGGCCACGCTGACGCCGGCGGAGACCCCGATCTTTCGGGTTGCGGATCTTGTCACGCTGATGCCGCACTCCACGGTGCTGCTCGGTGAGCCGCACGAGCCCAACTGCTCGCCGTACTGGGTCACGCCACGAGTGACCGACTTGCTGACGACGGTCACTTCGAATCTGTACTGGTCGGCAGAGGCCGACGGCGCGGCAGAGGCCGGTGCAGCCGGAGCGAGCATGAGCGCGACGGCGAGCGCACTGATGATGCCTGCTGCGCCGATGCGCAGGTTGCGTGTTCTTCTCATCTGGTTTCCCTTCGATTTCGGCGGGAGCACCTCAGGCGAAGAATCTGTGCCCCGCTCAGGGGAACGCTAGGGCGAGTGCCGGCATCGCAGTTCCCGTACTCGACCCGTACTCACCCGTACCAGCCGCAGGAAGCGTGGAACGGCGAAGACCCGGGCATGGGATGTTGTCCGAGCTGACCTCGAGCCACATCATCCGGCCACGTTTCTGCGCTCCTAGGCGCCACGCCGACGTGAAGTATCCCGTAGTCCGCCCGTACCTCTGTTCGCGGCCGGTTCCATCTGAGTCCGATTACGCGAGGTACCCCAGACTGCGGATCCGCCCGATCTCGTCCCGGAGCTCGTCGTGGCTGGCGTTGTCGGCGGCCCGTCCACCGGCCACGTAGTGACTCTCCTCCGCCGTGGTGCCGTCGTAGACGACCGTGAACCGGTGTCCGACGCCCGCGTTGATGAGCCCGCCGAGGAGCGCGACCGGGTCGGAGCGGTCCTCCAGCGACAACACCCGCGTGGTCTCCGGAACCCGCGGCGCTGCCGCGCCGGGAGCACCCACGGTGACCACCTGGTCCACGACGTACGCAGCCCCGGCCGTCGCCGCGATCGAGGCCGCCGCGGTGCCACCGGCAGCGGCGCCGACCAGCATCACGTGCGAGCCGGCCGCGACCGCCTCCTCGATGGTCCGCGACGCGGTGGCGATGTAGTCGGAGAGGTCACCCGAGACGAGCCTCAGGCGCCGGCTGCCGGCGTACGGACCCGGCAGATAGGCGATGTAGCGGCCGGGGGCCGTCTTCTGAACCGCGACGCCGGTCTCGGTGGCCTCGAGTGTGCGGATCAGCTCCTCGATGGTGGCCGGGGTGGCGGCGGTGACGTCTCCGGCGGGGGTGTCCTCCTCGGTGGCGGCCAGCGCCCCACCGACGTCACGCAGCGCGTGCCCGGCGTCGGTCGTGAAGGTGTCGATGCCGGCGGCACGCAGCGCGCCCGCGGTGGCCGCCCCGGCGTCGTCGCCGCGCGGGAAGTCGGCGGTGAGCAGCGAGCGCAGCTCGAGCGACTCGAGCAGCCCGCCGCCGGTGGCGATGTGGTCCATCAGCTCGGGATGACCCTGGGCGAGCTCGCCGAGATAGGCGGAGACGCCCTCACGGTCGAGCGCGTCGGTCTCGATCAGGCCGGCGGACAGCAGCGACCCGCCGAGCTCGACCTCGGGGGCGAGGTAGTCGAGTGCGTTGGCCGCGATGGCGCCCAGCGTGCTGCGGGCGGCGGCCTGGAGCTCGTCGATCCAGCGATAGGTCTGCACGGTAGCCCGCACCGAGAGCGCGTCGGCGTCGAGCGCCTGACCGAGCCCGAGGACGCCACCCTTCTCGGAGATCGCGGCCCGGATCTCCTCCTCGGCCGGCTCCCAGGTCTTCGCGGAGAGCTCTGCGGAGGAGGTGACGTCGTCGTCGGTCAGGATCTCGGCGCCGAGCTCGGCCCACTCGCGCAGCTGCGCGCCGGCGTCGCCGATGGAACTGGCAAGGCCGAGGATCTGCGCGTACTTGTCCTCCGGACCCGCGGGCGGAGGCACCGAGTCGGGGGCGCCACCCGGGACCGGTCCCAGGCGGTTGATCGGATCGTTGGACGACGTAGGGCTCATCGGGCCACCTCCGCGAGAACAGGGGCAAGGTCTGCGGCGAGCTCGGACGGCTCCACGCTGGTGATCAGCAGTGTCAGCTCGCCATCGAGCGACACCGTTCGCATCGAACGCCAGCCGTCGTTGACCAGCGTCCAGGAGACCGCGCCGATCAGCGGGTTCTCCGGATCGGCGGTCGTCGCGACGATGGCGCGCAGCCGGCCGTGGGACTCGGTGTGCAGCGCCTCGAGGGCCCTCGAGACGACCACGTCGCCCTCGGTCAGCACCGGCACCAGGTCGCCGCGCCCGGTGCGCAGCGCCTCGAAGACGGCGTCAGCGGTCGCGAACGGGACCTCCAGCTGCTCGGGCACCGCCGAGGTCAGCCGGGCGGTCTCACCCGGCACCGTCGCGGTGCGGCCGAGCTCGGTCGACCAGGCCGCCGAGGGATACCAGGAGAGCTCGAAGACGAGTCCGTCCACGGTGGCGAGCGAGGCGGCTGCCTCCCCCTTCTGCCGGTGCCAGGCGCGGCCGCGGAGGCCGTCGACGACGACATCGAGGTCGATGACCACCTCCGGGGTCGCCAGGAGCCCCAGCGCGCCGGCGATCCCGGCGTCGAGGGTCCCGTCGGCGTCGAGGAGGTCGCGGCGCCGCAGCGAGGTGCTGCCCTCGCCGAAGCCGGCGACGGCGCGGTCCAGGGCCTCGGCCTCGGCTGCCGAGCGGGTCTGTCCCAGGCGGGCGTCGAGCCCGTCATCGAGGTGTGTCGCCACCTCGAACGGGAGCGGAGCTCCGATGCTCTCGCAGGCGTGGGTGAGCTCGGTGAGGGTCAGGCCGACTCGGCGGGGCACCCCTGCCCACGGCTCGGTCGGCGCCGCCGGAGCGGGTCCCAGGTCGATCGTGGTCATCGGAAGGTGACCTCCAGCCAGTCCTTGTGGCCCGGCTCAGGGGCCTCGAATCCTTCGAGCGCGTCCTCGGCGATCAGCGTCTCGGCGCGAGCCTCCGCCTCGGCGATCTGCTCCTTGAACAGGTCGACCTGCTTGAGGTGCTTGGCCATGGCGTCAGCCGCGCGGTCATGCTGCTCGGCCGAGCTCCGCAGCGCAGTGGCACGCTCCTTCATCCGCCCACGGAGGGACTCTGCAGCCCGACCGTGCCATGGCACGGCCTCGGCCTGCACCACCAGCTTGTCAGCACTCGCGCGGATGTCATCCGCCTGCTCTCGCAGGCGGCTCACCCGACGACGGATCACGTCGCTGTCGCCGTACATATCCCTCCTCGGACAGGTCTCTGTGATGGTCCTACCCCGCTGGAGAGCTTCTAAACGTAAAATCGTGAACTTTCTCAAATTCCGTCCGTCTCGACGGCCTGGGTCAGGTCAGGATCGTCGAGAGACGATCGAGGGCCTGCTCGATCTCGGTCGCCGATCCGGCGAAGGAGAGACGTACGAAGCGGTGTCCGTCGACCGGGTCGAAGTCGACGCCAGGAGCCATCGCGACGCCCGTGCGGTCGAGGATCTGGTGGCACCAGGCCATGGTGTCGTCGGTCCAGCGGCTGACGTCGGCATAGACGTAGAAGGCGCCGTCGGCCGGGGCCATCTCGGTGACCCCGAGCGAGCGGAGGCCGTCGAGGAGCACCCCGCGGTTAGTCGCGTAGCGGGTCACGTGACCGTCGAGCTCGGCGTACGCATCCGGGGTGAACGCCGCCACGGCGGCGTGCTGAGCAAGGGTCGGCGGGCAGATGGTGAAGTTGCCGACCAGGACGTCGATCGCGCGGCGCAGATGCGCGGGCGCGAGCAGCCAGCCGATGCGCCAGCCGGTCATCGAGAAGTACTTCGAGAACGAGCCGAACACGACGGCGTCGCGCGAGGTCTCCCAGGCGCTGCGGCCACGGCTGCCGTCCCCGCCGTAGGTCAGCCCGTGGTAGATCTCGTCCGAGATCAGCTGGATCCCCGCCTCCTCGCAGTAGCGAGCCAGGGCGGCCAGCTCCTCGGGCAGCAGCATCGTGCCGGTCGGGTTGGCCGGACTGGCCACCACGAGCCCCTTCAGCCCGACGCGTTCGTGCAGCTCCTGCACCTGCTCCACCGTCGGCTGGAAACGCTCGGCCGCACCGGTCGGGATCTCCACGACCTCGCACCCGAGCGCCGCGAGCACGTTGCGGTAGCAGGGGTAGGACGGCCGGGCCATCGCCACCTTGTCCCCGACGTCGAAGGCGGCCAGGAAGCTGGCCAGGAAACCGCCGCTGGCACCGGTCGTCACGATCACGTCCTCGGGGGAGACGTCGATCCCGTGCCACGCCCGATGGTGCCCCGCGATCGCCTGGCGCAGCTCCAGGATCCCGGTCGACGGCGTATAGCCCAGCGGGTCACCGCTCTGCAGCAGTCGCACCGCCTCGGCGCTGACCGCCTGCGGCGCTCCCGTGGACGGCTGGCCCGAGGTGAGCGAGATGAGGTCGGCGTACGTCCGCTGCCGTTGCGCCGCCCGCTCGAGCATGTCCATCACGTGAAAAGGAGGCACGTTCGCGCGTTGGGCGACGGTCAGACGGTCCATGGAAGCAAACACTAGGATGCAGTCCCAGCGGTCAAAAGGGGGACCCGTGAGCGAGCGCCAGCGAGCGACAGTCCAGTCTCTCGTGCGGCTGCCACCGTATTCTCGCGCTTGCGCTACGGAGGCGGCCGCATGAGCTTCGACGTCCATCAGTTCGACCTGTTCGTGCTGGTCGGCTCCGTGGTCACGCTCCTGGCGATCCTCGCGGTGCGGATGTCGACGAAGGCCGGGCTCCCGTCGCTGCTCATCTACCTGCTGATGGGTGTCCTGCTCGGTGAGTCGGTGCTCGGGATCCGGTTCGACGACGCCGCCCTCGCGCACGCGGTCGGCTTCGGAGCGCTGGCGCTGATCCTGGCCGAAGGTGGTCTGACGACGTCGTGGAAGGACGTACGTCCCGCCTTCGGCCTCGGGCTGATGCTGGCCACGGTCGGGGTGGTGATCTCGATCGGGATCGTCGCGGTGGGTGCGCACTACCTGCTCGGGCTCTCCTGGCAGCTGGCGTTCCTGCTGGGGGCGGTGACCTCGCCGACCGATGCGGCCGCGGTGTTCTCGGTGCTGCGGGTGGTGCCGCTGCCCAAGAGGCTGACCGGTGTCCTCGAGGCGGAGTCGGGGCTCAACGACGCCCCAACCGTGGTGATCGTGACCCTGATCGCCAGCGGCGCGATCGCTGAGCACCCTCCGATCGTCGTCGCCGGGGTCGTGCTCGGCGAGCTGCTGCTGGGCCTCATGGTCGGTCTGCTCGTCGGGTTCGGCGGAGCATGGCTGATGCGGCGGGCCGCGCTGCCCTCCGCCGGGCTCTATCCGCTGGCGGTGATGACGCTGGCCTTCCTGGCCTACGGCGGAGCGACGTGGCTGCACGGGTCCGGGTTCGCGGCGATCTATGTGGCCGCGCTCGTGCTCGGCAACTCCGAGCTCCCGCACCGCGGCGCCACCAGGTCCTTCGCCGAGGGCGTCGCCTGGCTGGCCCAGATCGGGCTCTTCGTGATGCTCGGGCTGCTGCTGTCCCCGGGGCGCATCGACCTCCAGACGATCGGCCTCGCGCTCGTCGCCGGCCTGATCCTGACCGTCATCGCCCGGCCCGCCTCAGTGCTGGTCAGCACGGTGGTCTCCCGGATGACGTGGCGCGAGACCGCCTTCGTCTCCTGGGCGGGGTTGCGTGGCGCGGTGCCGGTCGTGCTCACCACCATCCCGCTCGCCGAGGGCGTCGACGGGGCCGAGGAGCTCTTCGACCTGGTCTTCGTGATGGTCGTCGTCTACACGCTGCTGACCGGCCCGACCCTGCCGTGGGTAGCCCGGGTGCTCGAGGTCGCCCGCCCCAACGACCCGCGCTCGCTCGATCTCGACGTCGCGCCGCTGGAGCAGATCGCGGCCGACCTGATCCAGCTCCGGATCCCGCCCGAGTCCCGCCTGCACGGCGTCGAGGTCGGCGAGCTCCGACTGCCCACGGGGTCTTCGGTGTCGCTGCTGATCCGCGACGGCCGCACCATGGTTCCGGAGAGCACCACCGTCCTCCGCGCCCGCGACGTCGTCCTGGTCGTCGTGCCCCGCCACCAACGTGAGCTCGCCGAACGACGCCTCGAGATGGTCAGCCGGAAGGGACGGCTCGCAGGCTGGCTGCGCTGATCGGGATGCGCCCTACTCGACCGGAGGGCTGCAGATCGTGGCGTCCGCTTTGGCGGTGACGGTCTTGTCGCCGCCGGTGACCTCGGGGAACCTCTCGCCGGTGACGACCACGATTCCCGGGAGGTCGGACTTGGTCTCGACGATCTTCGCGTCGCCGAGCCAGCTCGCGACGAGCGCGGCGGAGGGAGCGTTCTTGTCGGGCGTCCACACCTCGACGGTCTTCAGTTTGGTGCCGCTGGGCGCGTTGCCGGTGGACCCCTTGACGAAGCCCGCGTCGACGAGGTCCGTCATCGCCCGGGTGGCCAGCCCGGCCCGGGTGCTCGCGTTGAGCACCGTCACGACCACCTGCGACGGGTAGACCTCGGAGCCCTTCTTGACCGGCGCGTCCACGCACGGCCCGACATCGACCTTCTGCGGGAACGGTGCGGTCATCGCCTTCCATCCCCAGGCGCCGGCCAGAGCGACCGCGGCCGCGAGGACGGCGAGGATGACGAACGTACGAAGTCCCGTGAGGGCCGAATCGAGCATGGCGCCGAGCCTAACCGCTCGGAACGTCCTAGCCGAGGCTGTGCACGCGGGCGTGCAGCACGTTGCGCTGCTGGAGCGCCGCGCGGAGCGCCCGGTGGAGCCCGTCCTCGAGATAGAGCTCGCCGTTCCACTCCACGACGTGGGCGAAGAGGTCGCCGAAGAACGTCGAGTCCTCGTTGAGCAGCGCCACCAGCTGGAGGGTGTCCTTCGTGGTCACCAGCTCGTCGAGGCGGACAGTCCGAGGAGGCAGCGCGGCCCACCCCTTGGTCGTCAGACCATGGTCAGGGTAGGGGCGAGAATCGCCGACACGCTTGAAGATCACCCTCGTGACTGTATCGCCCCCGAACCAAATCCCAACATAGAGTCCTGGTCATGACGGATGCTGCTGCTCTCTCAGAAGCGGTCGGGCCCGGCTACCAATTCGAGGGTTCGGCCCTCGAGCTCGGGGGCCTGATGGCGGACGCTGAGACGTTGTTGGAGACGCCGATTCGCATTCCTCTGGGGATGTTGAACCGGCATGGGCTGGTCGCCGGCGCGACCGGCACGGGAAAGACGAAGACCCTGCAGCTGCTGGCCGAGCAGCTCTCCGCAGCAGGGGTCCCGGTGTTCGCAGCCGATATCAAGGGCGACCTCTCCGGTCTGTCCGCGCCGGGCGCGTCGAGCGAGAAGCTGACCGCGCGGGCAGCCTCCGTCGGGCAGTCCTGGCAGGCACGCGGGTTCCCGGTCGAATACTTCGCGCTGGGCGGCGAGGGCACCGGCATCCCGGTCCGGGTCACGGTCGACGCCTTCGGGCCGACGCTGCTCGCCAAGGTCCTGGATCTCAACGAGACCCAGGAGTCCTCGCTCGGCCTCGTCTTCCACTACGCCGAGAAGGCCGGCCTGAAGCTGGTCGGGCTCGACGACCTGCGGGCGGTGCTGCAGTGGCTGGTCTCCGACGAGGGCAAGGCCGATCTCAAGGACCTGGGCGGTCTCTCGTCGGCGACGACAGGGGTGATCCTGCGTACGCTCATCGCCTTCGCCGACCAGGGCGCGGACGAGTTCTTCGGTGAGCCGGCGTTCGCCGTCACCGACTTCGTACGCAACGACGGGGACGCCGGGATCATCTCGCTGCTCGAGCTGCCCAACCTGCAGGACCGGCCGGCGATCTTCTCGACCTTCCTGATGTGGCTGCTCGCCGAGCTGTTCCGGGCGCTGCCTGAGGTCGGTGACGTCGACAAGCCCAAGCTGGTCTTCTTCTTCGACGAGGCGCACCTGCTCTTCAACGACGCCTCCGACGCGTTCCTCGACCAGATCACCAACACGGTCCGGCTGATCCGCTCCAAGGGTGTCGGAGTCTTCTTCGTCACCCAGAAGCCGACCGACGTCCCCGACGACGTGCTCGGTCAGCTCGGCTCGCGCATCCAGCACCAGCTGCGGGTCGCCACGCCCAACGACGCCAAGGCCCTCAAGGCCAGCGTCAACACCTACCCGACCTCCTCCTACGACGACCTCGGGGCGGTCATCCAGACGCTCGGGATCGGCGAGGCGATCGTGACCGTCATGAACGAACGCGGCGCGCCGACGCCGGTCGCCTGGACGCGGCTGCGCGCGCCCGAGTCGCTGATGGGTCCGGCGGAGGCGGCGGCCATGACGGCTGCGGTGGCGGCCTCCCCGCTGGCGGCGAAGTACACCGCGTCCGTCGAGGTCGAGTCCGCCGCCGACCAGCTCAAGGCGAAGACGGACGCGGCGGCAGCTGCCGCGAAGGCCGAGGCCGAGGAGAAGGCTGCGCAGAAGACGGCTCAGAAGACCGCCCCGAAGAAGTCCTCGGGTTCGCGATCTCGGTCGAAGGACGACGACGACTCCGTGATCGAGACCGTGGTGAAGTCGACGGCCTTCAAGCAGGCCGCGCGCACCGCAGCCAGGGAGCTCGTCAGGGGAATCTTCAAGCGCCGCTGAGTCCGGCCGGTTTCTGATTGGCTCGGGCATGGGCAGAATCCTTATCGTCTGCTCATGCCCGACCTTCTCCTCCGGAACGTACGCATCGTTCCCCTGTCGCCTCGGGCGGACGTGCCCGCCGGGGTGGTCGACGTGCTCGTCGTCGACGGTGTCGTCTCGGCGGTCGGAGAGAGCCTGTCCCGACCGGATGGTGTCGAGGCGTACGACGCGGGCGGCCGCTGGGTCGTGCCGGGTCTGTGGGACGCCCACACCCACCTCGCTCAGTGGACCCTGCGGGCCAGCAGGCTTGACCTGCACGGCACCCGTTCGCCCGCCGAGGCACTGGCGCGCGTCGCCGCGGCCGCGCGCGAGATCGAGCCGGGCGAGGCGATCGTCGGGATGGGCCACTCGGCCGGCACCTGGGACCGCTGGGGCACCGTCTCCGAGCTCGACTCGGTCACCGGCGGCATCCCCGCGATCCTGGTCAACCACGACTTCCACCACGCCTGGCTGAACACCGCCGCGCTCGACGCCGTGGACCTGCCGCGCCGCGAGGACATGGTGCAGGAGACGGAGTGGTACCAGGCCTATCCGCGGGTCGCTGAGCTCTTCGAGACCAGCGGGAGCACACCGGCGGCCTACCGTCGGATGCTCACCCGGACCGCCGCTCTCGGCGTGGTCGGGATGACCGACTTCGAGGTCGGCGTCCGGCTCGAGGACTGGCGGTGGCGGTGGGCCTACGGCTGCGACCTTCTGCGCGTCCGGGTCGCGACGTACGCCGACCAGCTGGACGAGGCGATCGCCGAGGGGCGGCGCACGGGGGACCCGCTGATCGCGGGTGAGGACCGGCTGACGATGGGACCGCTCAAGATCATCAGCGACGGCTCGCTCGGCACGCGGACCGCGTGGTGCTGCGACCCGTACGCCGACGACCCGGACAGCTGTGGAGCGCCGAACCAGTCACCAGACGAGCTGCACGGGCTCCTGAGGAAGGCGCGCGCCGCCGGCCTCGAGGTCGCCACCCACGCGATCGGTGACCGGGCGGTGTCGGAGGCATTGGCGGCGTACGAGACGACGGGGGCGCGCGGGAGCATCGAGCACGCCCAGCTCGTACGTCGCGAGGATCTGCCGCTGATGGCTCGACTCGGGATCACCGCGTCCGTGCAGCCGGCGCACATCCTCGACGACCGCGAGATGACCGAGGACGTCTGGCCCGGGCGTGAGGACCGCTGCTTCGCGACCCGCTGGATGCTCGACGAGGGCGTGCGGATCGCGCTCGGGTCGGATGCTCCGGTCGCGCCGCTCGACCCGTGGCTGGCCATCGCTTCCGCCGTCGGGCGCTCGCGCGACGGAAAGGAGCCGTGGCACCCGGAGCAGGCACTCACCGTCCAGGAGGCGTTGGCGGCGTCGGTCGACGGTCAGCCCACGGTCGCTCCCGGATCACGCGGCGACCTGGCCGTGCTCGACATCGACCCGCTCCGGGCCTCGGTCGGGGATCTCGCCGCGATCGCCCACGGTGGGGTCGTACTGACCACGGTCGGCGGCCGGATCGTCCACCGCAGCTCCTAGACCCCTGAGAACAAGCCGAGGCCCGGCCGTCACGGCCGGGCCTCGCGCAACGGGATCAGTGGATCCCCCCATTAGCTGCTGGTCAGGCGGACCAGCGCACCGAGTCGTCGACGAAGTCGGCGAACACGTGAACACCGCGCAGGTCCTGGCGCTCATCCATGAGCTTCGTCAGGGCACTGGCGTGACGGAACTTGAGGCTGTGCTGCTTCGCGGCACTGTTGGCCTCAGGCTGGGTGGCGGTGAGTGTTTCCATCGAGGTCCCCCCTACAACGGATAGATGGTGTGCATCGTGGTTTGTCCTGCGCATCAAGCATCCCGCCCCCAAGTCGCGAGCAGGTTGTTTGAACGTTACAAGCCGGTTTCGGTAAAAGAAATGGCTGTCGATGCCTGATGCGGTATCTGCCGAGCGATAGGGCCGAATCTCGCTAGACAAAGACGATGGCCGTCAGTCCGCGGCGGATCTGAGCGTGTCGACCGCCTGGCGTGCCTGCTCGAGGAGTCGCAGCGCGGCGCTCGCGTCGGGAAGGTTCGGCTCCGGGGACCAGAGCTGGTCGGCATCGCTGATCGGGTCTGCTCCGTCGATGATCGGGTCGAGATCGGTCACCAGGGCGCCCTTCGACGGGTCGCCGGCGAGCGAGGCGCGGATCGCGCCGTGGTCGATCGGGGACGCCGAGGCGATCAGCGTGGCGTTGCCGAACCTCGCTCCCGCGAGCGCGGACCCCTGCACGATCATCGCGACATGCCCGAAGACCGTACGCAACGTGGCGAGCTCGCGACGGGTGAAGAGCAGCTCGGGCCCGGCGACGGAGTTCAGCACGAGCCGGCCCTCCTCGCTCAGCGCGCTGCGTGCCGCGGTGACGCACTCCAGCGACGTGAACGCAGGCGGGATCCGATTGCCGACGAAGACGTCGATGACGATGGCGTCATGCTCCGAGCCCGGGTGAGCCTCGAGCCACGAGCGTGCCTCGGCGGTCTCCATGGTGATTCCAGGAGGAAGCGGGAACCGTGACCTGGTCAGCTCGACCAGCGCGGGCTCCAGTTCCACGACCGTCTGCGTGGTCGCGGGCCACCGGTGGGCGACGGCACGGGGGAGGGCGAGCAGCGCCCCGCCCAGGTGGGCGGCGCTGCGAGGTGCCTGGTCCCCGAGCGCAGCCAGCATCCACCGGATCGAGGCGAGCTTCGGCGGCTGCGCCGGGTCTTCGCCGAGATGGGACTGCGCTACGCCGTCGATCTGGATGGCCCAGCCGTCCTCTTTGCGTACGAGATCTGCGGTGCTGCCGTCCGAGAAGACGATGCGCTCGAGGCTCCCTGATGGCCCGGAGGGTGTTGACATACGTCGATCCTGCCAGACACCATCGCGCCCGAGCCGGGACATTCCGGTAACCTGCTGGCGTCGTTGGTCAGCGCCGCAGTTCTCGGACGTCGGGACTCGGATATCGGGCGTGAGGGAGTTCTTGCGGTGGAGATATGGGAGGTCGCCGAACATGACGACCGGATCGAGGGTCTCACCGCCGACGGGAAGCCGGATCCGGCCTACGCCGCCTCGCTCGGCCTGAAGGACGCGCCGCTGGGCCGCCGTGCGGTCGCGGCCGCCGTCGACATCGTCTGCTTCCTGCTCCTGCAGATCCCCTATCTCGTCTTCACGCTCCCGCTGCTGCTGAAGCTGATCCAGGGCAAGTTCGGCTTCGCGCGGTTCCTGAGCCACCCCGACTTCATGCTGGCAGCGATCGCGGGTGGCGCGACCGTGCTGCTGAGCCTGGTCTACGTCATCGTCCAGATCGTCTTCCACGGCCGCCGCGGGGTCACGCTGGGCAAGTCTCTCGCCGGAGTCCGCTCGGTCAACGTCAAGACGCTCGAGCGGCCCGGTGTCGGCCGCGCCTTCCTCCGCGCCCTGGTGCTCTGGGGCTCCGGGATCATCCCGATCGCGCCGATCGCCTTCCTCGCCTCACCGCTGTTCGACAAGGAGGAGCGGGGCCGCGGCTGGCACGACAAGGTCGCCGAGACCTGGATGGTCGACGTCCGCGAGGGCCTCGACCCCTACGACGAGAAGCGGATGCGCATCGCCCGCAAGACGGTCGCGGCCGCGCCCGTGGCCGAGCGGAAGTCGCTGCCCTCGCTCAGCACGCCCAACGACCACGACGCCGGGAGCTACCGGCCCTCGGGACGGGTCAGCGCCGGCGTGCTCGGCGTCTCCCGCCCGAAGGCGAGGAACGACGAGCCGGGCGCCTCTCCTGGTGGCGCGCTCGCGACCCCGGCGTCGGGACCGGTGGCACCGAAGCCGGTGACCCCGGCGATCCCGCCCTCGCGCGCGGTGACGCCCAACCAGGGCCAGACGGTTCCCCCGCCGCCTCCGACCCCTACGCCTACGCCCTACCCGCACCCGGCGCCGACCCCGACGCCGCCTCCGACCCCGACGCCCACTCCCACGCCGACCCCGGCTCCGACGCCGCTGCCCACATCCGGCGGCCAGCAGCCTCCGGCGCAGCCGCGCGAGCGGGGCATCATGCTCAAGGTCGACTCCGGGGAGCGGATCCCGGTGACCGGCTTGGTGCTGGTCGGCCGTGACCCCGCCGTGACGGAGAACACGCTGGGGGCGCGTACGGTCTCGATCATCGACGTATCGGTCTCGAAGACCCACCTGTCCCTGCGCCCCAGCGGCGACGGCGTCGAGGTCACCGACCGAGGCTCGACCAACGGCACCGTGGTGACCCACGAGGGTGCCACCCGACGGCTGAACGCCTGGGAGCCGGTGCTGGCGCCGGTCGGCGCGATGATCCGCTTCGGCGACCGCTCTGCTCTGGTGCGTCGCGGGTGACCGCCGCCCCAGCCGCACGATCTTTTCTGAACGTTGACGAGGGGAACGAAGGATGAAGGTCAAGCTCACACTCCACCGGCCCGGTGTCGCGCCTGCGGATGTGATCGTCACGGCCGACTCGACCGCGACTGCGGGTGACGTCGCTCGGCACATCGCCGATGCGGACCCGGCTCGTTCGATCATCGCGGGGGAGCACGACGTCTTGACCCTGGCGGTCGCCCCGCCGACCGCGGAGCGGATGGAGCCGCTCCAGCACGACATCCCCATCGGTGAGGCTCCGATCGGGTCAGGCTTCGCCGCCGCGGTGGTCAACCTGGGACCGGATCATGAGGCGACCGGCTCACGGCGCAAGAGCGTCGGTGTGCTGCGCGCGATCGACGGGCCCGTGCGTGGTCAGGCGTTCCCGCTGGTCACCGGTCACGCCTCGATCGGTCGCGGTCCCGAGAACGAGATCGTGCTCGCCGACCCGATGGTCTCCAAGCGTCACGCCCGCATCGAGGTGGACCGCTCGGTCGAGCTGGTCGACCTCAACTCGGCCAACGGCGTCGTCGTCGACGGCACCCAGGTCTCCCGCGTACGTCTGGCGCCGGACACGCCCGTCGTCATCGGCAGCACCACGCTGGTCATGCAGCTCTCGGCCGACTTCCTCTCCGCCGTCGAGGACCCGGTGCTCGAGCGCGGTGGCGGCCTGCTCTTCAACCGCAGCCCGCGGGTCGACGTCCGCTACCCCGGCACCGAGCACCCGCCGCCGTGGATGCCCACGGAGATGCAGAAGAAGCTGTTCCCGTGGTTCGTGCTGATCGCGCCGATCATCATGGCGCTCTCGATCTACGCGATGACCGGCCGCGCCCGGGCGCTGCTGCTGGTCGTGATGACGCCGATGATGGCGGTCGGCAACTTCATCAACCAGAGCCGTCAGGCCGGAGCGAAACAGGACCACGAGATCCAGCTCTTCGAGCGGCAGTTCGAGAAGCTGGAGGAGACCTTCTACCGCAGCAAGCCCGAGGAGGAGCTGGCGCGCAACGAGGAGGTCCCACCGGTCGCGGAGGTCTTCGAGCAGGCGATGCAGCTCGGTCCGAGGCTGTGGACCCGGCGGCCCGAGCACTGGAACTTCCTGGCCGTACGTCTCGGCACGACCCGCGCCCCGTCGCGCAACTCGATCGCCGAGCGTGACACCCAGAACGGTCTGCCCGAATACATCGAGCGGATCGACCGGCTCATGGAGCGCTACAAGTACGTCGACGACGTACCGCTGCTGGAGTCGCTCCCCGCGGTCGGCTCCGTGGGTGTCGCCGGGCCGGCCGGGCCGGCCGCCGACGCGATGCGTGGGCTCGCGGTCCAGCTCTTCGGGTTGCACGCTCCCAACGAGGTCGTCACCGTCGCCTTCGCCGACCCGGACTGGGTCGAGGAGTTCGAGTGGCTCAAGTGGCTGCCGCACACCACCTCGGAGACCAACCGGTTCAAGGACATGCCGCTGGCCGACTCCGCGCCGACGGCCAACGCCCTGCTCAGCGCGCTGGAGGAATACATCATGCGCGCCGGCCGGACCGCGGAGCACCGTGGCCCGTTCGCCGAGAAGTGGAACCCGATGCAGTACGGCACCGACGTCGCCCGCGCCGGGGAGGAGACCAACGCCCGGGTGCAGGTCTCGATCGTCGTCTTCGTGACCAACGACGCTCCGGTGGACCGCGCCCGGCTGGTCCAGGTCCTCGAGCGTGGTGCCGATGTCGGCGTACACGCCGTCTTCATGTCCTCCACCGTCGAAGCGCTGCCGGCCGTGTGCCGCAGCTTCCTGGACGTGAGCAACGGCCTGGAGCGTGCCACCGTCGGCCTCGTCCGCAACGGTGACCTCCACGAGGGCGTCACGGTGGAGGGTGTCTCCAACGCCTACATGGAGATGTTCGCCAAGCGGCTCGCGCCGGTGGTGGACGCCAGCACGGTCGTCCACGACTCCTCCGACCTGCCCAACTCGGTCGGGTTCCTGTCGTTGGTCGGCAACGAGGTGGCCGAGGACCCGCACTCCGTGGTGGAGCGCTGGCGGCAGAACAACTCGGTCATCGACCGCTCCGACCGGCCGCGGCCGCGGCTGAAGAAGGCGGGTAACCTGCGCGCCATCATCGGTCAGGGAGCCTCGGACGCGATGACGTTGGACCTGCGTACGCAGGGCCCGCACGCCCTCGTCGGCGGCACCACCGGTGCCGGTAAGTCCGAGTTCCTGCAGGCATGGGTGCTCGGCATCGCCTCGGCCCACTCGCCCGACCGGGTGACGTTCCTCTTCGTCGACTACAAGGGCGGCTCGGCCTTCGCGGACTGCATCGAGCTGCCGCACTGTGTCGGTCTGGTGACCGACCTGAGCCCGCACCTCGTGCGCCGTGCGCTGACCAGCCTCAAGGCCGAGCTGCACTACCGCGAGCACCTGTTCAACCGGAAGAAGGCCAAGGACCTCCTCGAGCTGGAGAAGCGACAGGACCCGGAGTGCCCGCCCGCGCTGGTGCTCGTCATCGACGAGTTCGCCGCGCTGGCCGGTGAGGTCCCGGAGTTCGTCGACGGCGTCGTCGACATCGCCCAGCGAGGGCGTTCGCTCGGCATCCACCTGATCATGGCGACCCAGCGCCCGGCCGGTGTCATCAAGGACAACCTGCGGGCCAACACCAACCTCCGCGTCGCGCTGCGTATGGCCGACGAGACCGACTCCAAGGACGTCGTCGACGACCCGATCGCCGGGACCTTCCCGCCGTCCCTGCCGGGGCGCGGCATCGCGAAGACCGGACCCGGCCGCCTGACCCCGTTCCAGTCGGCCTACGCGGGTGGTTGGACACGCGACGACGAGGTCGTCACCGCCGACGTGAAGGTGGCCGAGCTCAAGTTCGGTTCGATCACGGAGTGGGAGCCGGAGCGTCCGCCGGAGAGCGACTCGCACGACGAGGACCTCGGCCCCAACGACCAGAAGCGGATCGTGGCCAACCTGATCAAGGCCTCCGCCACCGCTGGTCTGATGACCCCACGGCGACCGTGGCTCGACGACCTGGCGTCCGTGGTCGACATGCGGGACCTGCCGCTGGAGGGCGACGGACAGATCCTGCTGGGTCTCGCCGACATCCCGGAGCGTCAGCAGCAGAACGCGATCTACTTCACCCCCGACCGCGACGGATCGCTGCTCATCTTCGGGTCCTCCGGTTCGGGCAAGTCGACCATGTTGAAGACGATCGCGACCGCTGCCGGTGCGCGGCCGGAGCTCGGCCGGGTCCAGGTCTACGGCCTCGACTTCGCCTCCGGTGCTCTGGGTGCGATCGAGCGCCTCCCGCACGTCGGCTCGATCATCGACGGCGACGACGCCGAGCGTCTGCAGCGGCTGATGCGCACCCTCGAGCGGGAGATGGACCGCCGCTCCGAGCTGTTCTCCAAGGCCGCGGCCGCGAACCTCACCGAATACCGGGAGATCGCCGACCAGTCGATGCCGCGCATCCTGCTCCTGATCGACAACTACCCCGAGTTCAAGAAGGAGTGGGAGATCGCCGCCGGTCGCGCGCCGTTCTACCAGTCCTTCATGCGGGTCCTCGGTGAGGGCCGCCCGCTCGGCATCCATGCGGTGATCACCGCCGACCGCAGCGGCTCGGTGCCGACCGCGGTCTTCGCGAACATCCCGCGCCGTGTCGTCATGCGGCTTTCCGACCCGAGCCAGTACGTCCTGGTCGGAGCACCCAAGGACGTACTCAACGAGCAGTCGGTGCCCGGCCGCGCCGTCGTCGACAAGGCCGAGGTGCAGCTCGCCGTCCTGGGCGGCACGACCAACGTCGCCGAGCAGACCAAGGCTCTCGACGAGCTGGTCTCGCAGCTGCGCACCCTGGGTGTTCCCGAGGTAGGCGAGATCGGTGCCCTGCCGACGAAGATCTCCAGCAGGGCCATGCCGGCGCAGGCCAACGGGCAGCCCGTCTTCGGTATCGCCGACGACACCCTGTCCGCGCGCGGCTTCGACCCGATCGGCTCGTTCATCATCACCGGCCCGCCGCAGTCCGGTAAGACGAACGCCCTCAAGGCGCTCATCGAGTCCGTCGAACGCTTCGACCCCGAGGTGAAGCTGTTCCACCTCGGTAGCCGTCGCGCCCTGCTCGGCGACTTCCGGCCCTGGGTACGCAGCGCCACCCGCCCCGACGACGAGAAGGCGCTCGTCACCGAGCTCGCCGAGATCGTCGCCGACGAGTCCTTCCCCGGCCGCATCATGATCGTCGCCGAGGACATGACCCACCTGGCAGACGGTCCCGCCGACCGCCCGATGCGCGCTCTGCTGCAGGCGATCAACAACTCCGACCACCTCTTCGTCGGCGACGCCGACGTCACCCGGGCCGGCGGCGGCTCGGGCGTCATGGGTGAATGGAAGGCAGCCCGCCAGGGCATCGTGCTCAAGCCGGACACCTACGACGGCGACACGCTGTTCAAGGTTCCGTTCGGCAAGCTCAAGCGCACCGACTTCCCCACGGGCCGCGGAATCTTCGTCCAGGCCGGTCGTACGGTGACCATGCAGATGCCCCTGGCGAGCGACACCGAAGGCTCTGCATGAACCTCAGCACAATTCCGACAATGAAGCCGTTTTTACCCTTCACAACCTCATGAAGGGTGCCCTACGGTGGCGAGCGGCGTGCTCTCGTGCGTCACCTCATGAAATCCCGGGAAAGGTAATGAGCGATGAGTGATTTCGGCGCAACCTACGACGAGATGACCGGCACCGCCGACAAGCTCGACCAGGGCAAGGACACGATCGAGTCGGCGCTGGACGAGTGCCAGGGCTATGTGGACGAGCTGGTTCAGGACGGGTTCAAGACGGAGAAGGCGTCGGGCAAGTTCCAGGACGGCTACTCGGAGATGACCACGGGTCTGAAGGATGCCATTGCTGGTGTCGAGGACATGGCTCAGGCTCTGCGTGACATGGCGACCGCCATCCAGGACCTCGACTCGCAGCTCGCCGGCGGCTGAGCCACAACGTTGGTCACGATGGTGGGCTTGCTTCATTGGGGCCCACCATCACCCGTCTCGGCCAGATGCTGCGGTGTCGACTCCCGCTGGCGCGCTGTTGCGACCTCCTAACCGAGGTGAGCAGAAACCTTTACCTTCGGAGATGTTTAGAACCAGGCGTAGCGGGTAGAACTACCGCGACGACGTTGATCGCCTGGATCTCGGACCACGCCCGGGATAACGGTGTCGGCTCGTCGAGTTCACGCTTCTCGACCATGTGATGCGTGAGTGATGGTGACGAACGGTGCCGCAACGCGGTGTCGTGTAATGAAAATTGCGGAAAGGCAATGATCGATGAGTGACTTCGGGGCAACCTACGACGAGATGACCGGCACCGCCGACAAGCTCGACCAGGGCAAGGACACGATCGAGTCGGCGCTGGACGAGTGCCAGGGCTATGTGGACGAGCTGGTTCAGGACGGGTTCAAGACGGAGAAGGCGTCGGGCAAGTTCCAGGACGGCTACTCGGAGATGACCACGGGTCTGAAGGACGCCATTGCTGGTGTCGAGGACATGGCTCAGGCTCTGCGTGACATGGCCACGGCGATCCAGGACCTGGACTCGCAGCTCGCCGGCGGCTGAACAGCAACGCTTGCCAGATGGTGGGCTGGCGTCTGCTGGCCCACCATCTCTCCATTTTCTCTCGATCCCGCGCTGCGATGACCACACTCGACGGCGTGCTCAGTAACCACGCGAAAGGTGCACAGCCATGGCGGATATCTTGATCAAGATCTCCGAGCTCGAGAAGGTCAAGACGTCATTGGACTCGATCGTCGATGAGTTCGAGAACGCCACTGACAGCTCTGAGGATCTCGAGTCTGACATCGGCGACCCGTTCGACATGAGCGATCTGCGCGACAAGGCCTGTGACTTCGAGGAGCGCTGGGACGACAAGCGCAACGACCTCAAAGACAGCCTGAAGAAGGTCAGTGAGCACATCAAGGGCGTTATCGACGGGATCGAGGAGTGGGACAGCGAGACTGCCCTCCAGTTCGAGCCCAAGAAGAAGTAGAACCCACAGCCTTTAATCGCTCCTGACGGAAAGGACAACCCCCACATGTTCGGTGGCATGCAGGATTCCCCGAAGGGGCGCGAGATCAAGTCGGTCGAGGGTTCGCCCTCGGGGATCATCGCGCGCGGGACCGCGATCGAGCGGCTCGGCAAGATGATGGACGCCTCGGCTGACACGCTGCGCGACATCAAGGAGAACACCTTCGCCGGCGGCGAGCAGCAGGGTAAGGCCATCGAGAAGCTCCAAGAGACCATCGGAGACTCCTACAAGGTCCTCGAAGAAGCGGCTGACCTCTACAAGCCCGTTGGTCCGGTGCTCGTCACCTACGGCGAGATGCTGGAGACCTACAAGCCGCTGATCGACCGCACCGCGTCCTCGTGCAGCGACCTCTGGGACATCTACAACGCCCTGCCCGGTGACAAGGACGACAGCACGACCGAGGACGACGGCGGTTTTCTCGGCATCGGCGACACCGACAAGGAAGAGGCGGCCGACAACAAGGCCAAGAAGGAAGCCTACGACAACTGGGAGACCGAGGCCGAAGTCTTCGACACCTGGTACGACGTATGGGAGGACGGCTTCGACGCAGCCGTCAGCGGGATCTCCGACGGCCTTTCCGGATCCATCGAGGACGGCTTCTGGGACAACTACGGAGACTTCATCGACGCGGTCTACGAGGTCCTGACCTGGGCCGCTCTGATCATCGCTGTGGTCGCGATCTTCTGCACCGGTTTCGGTGCGCTGGCAGCCATCCTCGCGCTCGCCGCCTTTGCGGTTTCCGCCATCAAGTTCGCCTGCGGGCAGCAGAGTCTGGGGCAGTTGGCCCTCGATGCCCTGGCCATCATTCCGATCGGGAAGCTGTCGAACCTTTCCAAGCTCGGCCATCTGGCCAACATGGCGAAGGGCAGCAAGCTGACCGCTCTGTCCAGGACCTGGGGTGCCATGAGCAAGGGGCCGATCGGCGATCTGACCAAGGCAGCCCGACTCAAGGACGCCTTCAAGGTGAAGAGCGGCGCCGAGGTTCTCGAGGGCCTGATCGGTAAGCCCTTCAAGGCGTTCCGGACCGACAACCTGAAGATGTACATGGGCAACCTCGACGCTCTCAAGGGCGGTCTGGGAGCGTTCCGGGGCATGACGAAGATCGAGTTCGGGGTGGCCCGGTTCGGCGCGACGCTCGGCACCATCGGCAATGCCGGGAAGCTCACGCAGGGAACGGATCACTTCGACCCCATCCCGATCGACATCCCTGAGATCAAGGTCCCGGGCATGCCTGCCTGGCTTGGTTTCTAGGTTCGGTTCAAGCGCAACAAACGTCTGAGGTGCAGAGTGGCGAAGTGGGCAGTAGAGCTGGTTGACGACCTGGATGTTCCGGGGTGGCTTCCTGTTCCTGAAGGGTTGACGCCTGCGGAGCGTGAACGGTGGGTCGACGAGACCTCGAGCATGCTCGATGAGCTGGTCGGTACGCCGCGTTGGGATGGTGAGGCGACGACGATCGAAGACATCCGCGGGCTGCTGCAGATGGCCCTCGACGAGCGCGAGACCTCTGAGGCGTACGCCATGTTCCAGGTGTGGCCGGTCATGTCGGCTGCTGCGGTGATGTGCCACCTGCATGTGGTGGAGAGCGAGTTGGTCCCGGACATGTCTCAATGGGACGGCGTCGTGCACGCGGCCGAGGCCGATCACATCGGTCCCGGCGCCCAGCTGTCTTCGCGCAAGGAGCTGAACTTCGAGGGTGGGTCGGTCATCATCGAGTCGGTGAACTTCGCGTTCAGCGATGGTGAGGCTCTCCTGCTGCTCGGCGTGGACGAGTGCATTCCGCAGCTGACGACCGCGGTCGTTCGCGGACTGGTGGCGCTCAAGGACATACTTCGGATGGTCCGTGAGGACGGGAAGGTGTTCCAGTCGGTGCCTCTGCCCGGTGTGCCGGTGGACGAGTCTTGGCCGATCGCGACGAATGGGGCGACGCTGTGAACCTACGTGAGCAACTTGGCGTACGTAAGACCGTGGACTTCGAGATCGACCTTCCGCGGGGCTGGGCTCGTTTCGACATCGATGGTGGCCACGATGAGCTCCTCAACGGGATGAAGAAGCGGTTCATGGAGGCTCACCGTCCCGATCTGTTCGTCGAGGCGAAGGCCATGTTCGACAAGGCATTCGGCGGGATGCGGAAGAACGACGTCTTCGCCTTCTTCGCGCCGGCAGGCGAGCAGCCGGACGACGCCGTCGTCCTGCCGGCCTCGATCAACGCCTCGATCCGTACGGGCGAGCCCGGTCAGTCATTGGACAAGATGGCCCACAACGCCATCCAGAAGTACGGCGCGAAGCCGCTGTTCGGCGACCCGCGCACGTTGCGGTTCGAGCGGGAGCGGACGATCGACCTCGATGGTGAGCCCATCATCAACCACTCCCTGATCTACTTCACCCCGGTCCCCGGCACCCAACGGCGTAGGGCGCTGCAGCTGGTGGCAGCCTTCGCGCGTACGCCGGACGTAGCACCTGACGCACCCGCGCTGGTGGCGACCCGCGCGCTCCTCGACGCATGCGTCGCTACGCTTCGGTGGAACCGCGGCACCGCGTGACCCGGAGACTGATTCCTATCGATTGTGGAAGGCCTGAACTTGCTGTCCTTTGACAAGGGCCCGTCGGCACGTGAGTGGGCACGGTCGGCCAACGTCGCCACCCCGGTCAAATGGGGTGACCTGGAGAAGCAGATCATCTCGGAGCGGCTCACCCCGAGCGGAGACGACGGTGGACCGAACTGGACCCTCGGCGTAGTCATGGTTGCGATGATGATGGCGCTCGGTGCGTTCCTGCTGGCGCCGGCGCTCGCGGCCGGTCTGGTCGCATGGGCAACCACGACGGAGGATGCCTCCACCCAGGATGATCTGACGCTGATCGCGACTTTCCTGTTCATCATCTCCATCGTCGTCTCGGCGACCTGGCTCAGCATGTGGTGGCAGACGCGTTCCCGGTCGGCGATCGCGATCGTGTCCGGTCTGGTGGCGACAGTGTCGGTCGTGGTCACCTTCGTCGTCGGGAAGTCCTACGACGGCGATCTCCCCGGCGACTGGCTCGAGTGGTCGGCGTTGGTCGCCGGCGTGCTCGGTCTCGCTCTGACGATCCTCCAGTTCGTGTCGAAGTCGGAGCATCGTGCAGGAGTGCCGAAGAGCGATCGTGCGCAGCGGCGCTACAGCGCCGCGCGCGAAGAGGTCCTCGACGTGCTCAGTGAGCGGGGGATCGTGGAGCTCACCTCGGATCAGCGTCATCGGATGCGGCGAATGCGCGTCGGAACGTGGCACAAGTTCGATGCGCAGGGTCGCGTCTAACTTCACGGCTTTCATCCATCTATGTAGCAAAGGGTTCACATGGGATCGGAACGAGCGAGAAGTGCTGACGTCGACGTCACCCCAGAGGCGGCCTTCCAGGCTGCTCTCGGCGTTGCGCAGCACGAGAAGAAGTACGAGATCCGGGCCGTGCACAATGAGGGCCAGGCCCTGATCATCAGGCAGAAGACCAAGGCCCTGTCGTGGCCGAAGGTCATCATGCTTCGAATCCACCGGAACGGGTCGGGGTCGTCGATCAACGTCCTGGTCCAGAACATCCCAGGCGGACCGACTGCCCTGCTCGACGGTGTCTTCAATGGAAAGATCGCTGAGAAGTACCTCGGCGGCATCCAGGGCACGTTGGACGGAACCGTCACCGCTCCGGCGACCGCAGTGGCCTCCCACTACGTCCGTGACGACGGCTCCGAGCTTCCGTGGGGCGACCCGGACGAACTCCCCGAGTTCTGAGGGCCCCCAACTCCGTGACTCGGGACGCGCACATTGGCCTGTCGCGCGATCGATGTGCGGTTGCCTAGGTAAGGTGAGCGGCTGGTTCTGGTCGCCCTTATCCCGTGCTCTTGTGTGCCTTACGGGATATCTCGGTCGGGTCGCGACAGTCTCATCGGTGACCCAGCGGATGCCGCTGGCGGGCGGCAACGAGAACTGTGAATGAAGATGACAACGAATCCGTTATTGCGCTTCACAAGCCTGTGAGGCGTGGCCTACGGTGACCAGCGGCTGCCCAATGGGGCACCGTGTAATGAAATCGCGGGAAAGGCAATGATCGATGAGTGACTTCGGGGCAACATACGACGAGATGACCGGCACCGCCGACAAGCTCGACCAGGGCAAGGACACGATCGAGTCCGCGCTGGACGAGTGCCAGGGCTACGTTGATGAGCTCGTTCAGGACGGGTTCAAGACGGAGAAGGCGTCCGGTAAGTTCCAGGACGGCTACACGGAGATGACCACCGGCCTCAAGGACGCCATTGCTGGTGTCGAGGACATGGCTCAGGCTCTGCGTGACATGGCCACGGCGATCCAGGACCTGGACTCGCAGCTCGCCGGCGGCTGAGTCACAGCGTTGGTCAAGGTGGTGGGTCGGCATCTGCGGGCCCATCACCTATCCATCTCGGGCATCGGTCAGGTGCAGCGGTGTGTCGACTCCCGCTGGTGCACTGCTCGACCTCCAATCGGGGCCCGCAGAATTTTACTTTCGAAGATGTTTAGAACTCGACGAAGCGGGTAGGACTACCGGGACGACGTCGATCGCCCGGATCTCGGACCGCGTCCGCGATGACGGCATCGGCTCGTCGGGTTTGCGCTTCACGACCGTGTGACGCGTGACTTATGGTGACGAACGGCCCCACAACGGGTGTCGTGCAATGGAAATCGCGGGAAGGTAATGATCGATGAGTGACTTCGGCGCAACATACGACGAGATGACCGGCACGGCCGACAAGCTCGACCAGGGCAAGGACACGATCGAGTCCGCGCTGGACGAGTGCCAGGGCTACGTCGACGAGCTCGTCCAGGACGGCTTCAAGACCGAGAAGGCGTCCGGTAAGTTCCAGGACGGCTACTCCGAGATGACCACCGGCCTCAAGGACGCTATCGCTGGTGTCGAGGACATGGCTCAGGCTCTGCGCGACATGGCCACGGCGATCCAGGACCTGGACTCGCAGCTCGCTGGCGGCTGATGAATCGCGGCCGGGGCGGGGTGAAAGACATTCGCCCTGCCCGCGGCGATAATTCGGCACTTTGACCGGGCAATTTGACGGAAGTTCGAAGGGGAACGGGCGATGGCGGACGTCAAGATCAAGATCGAGACACTCTCCAGAATCCAGACGCAACTAAACGCGATTGTCGACGAGTTCGAGAATGCGACGGGCAATTCTGAAGCGCTCGAGGCAGCGATCGGCAACCCGTACGGCCGCGGTGAGCTACGCGACAAGGCGCAGGACTTCGAGGAACGCTGGGACGACAAGCGGGACGAGCTCAAAGAGGGCCTGAAAGAGTTGCATGACCACGTCAAGGGCGTAGTCGAAGGCTTCGAGAACTGGGACAGCGAGACCGCTCTCCAGTTCCAGTCGAACTCCTCCGTGCAGGCACCGGGCGCCCCAGGCGGGTCGGCCCCGAGCTCACCCGCCGCGGTTTGAGCGCACGCATCCCCAGACTCAAGTCTCGAACGAAGGAACGCATCTGCGATGGACTCGTCTCCCAAGGGTAGGGAAATCAGGACGGTCGAGGGTGACCCCTCCGCTGTCATTTCGCGCGGCAACTGGATCGAAACCCTGGGCGGGATGATGGAGGATTGCGCCCAGGAGCTGCAGACGATCGCCACGCACGACCTCGCGAGCGGCGAGATGGACGGCAAGGCGGTCGAGAAGCTTCAGGACAAGATCGGCGACTCGTGGGAGACCCTCCGCGAGGCCGCGCAGTTGTACAAGCCGGTGGGTCCGATCATCGCAACCTACGGCGAAGAGCTCCAGCAGTGGCAGCCTCTGATCCGGTCGCAGGTCGACACCTGCGAGGACCTGTGGGCCAAGTTCGACAGCATGGAAGGTGCGCCGACCCATCTTCCGGGCGCCGGTCCGGAGGAAGGCAGCCCGGAGGCGCAGCAGGAGGAAGACGCCGAGGAGGCGAAGGACCAGGCCCGCAAGGACTGGGAGAACGCCGCCGAGACCTGGGACGGCTACTACGACTCCTGGGAAGACGCGTACGACGCTGCGGTCAGCGGGATCGGCAACGAGATGTCGGGCAAGATCGAGGACGGCTTCTGGGAAGTTCTCGACGACATCATCGCCGTGCTGGAGATCGTGGCGCTCGTCGTCCTTGTTCTGGGAATCTTCCTCACTGGTCCTTTCGCCGCGATCGCATTCGCAATTTCCGCCGCGGTTTTCGCCATGCGCGCGGTCCAGTACTGCGCCGGTGAGTGTTCCCTTCTAGAACTTGGGCTGGCCGCTCTTGATGTTGTTCCATTCGGAAAGTTCGGGGCGATGGCGGACGCGATGACCGATTTGGGTGCGAGTGCCACAAAGTTCGCGAAGTTCTCGGCTGCTTTCAAGGCTGGGTCGGGATTCGGAGATATGGCATGGGCGGGGCGAAAGGCCTTCCCGGACATGATGACGGCACTCCACACCGGTCTCGACATCAAAGACTTCGAGCGAATTGCAAGCAATCCCAATTTGTGGGCAGCTGCCGGCGAAGTTCAGGGTGCGCTGGCAAAGTACGGCAACTCCTTCTACAGCAGTGTCCAGACTGTCACGGGGATGTTTGAGGGTTCGTTCGTCGACGTCGTCAATTGATGTCGTCGTGAACTCTGTCGAATGAGTGGCTTGAACAACGAAAAGAGTGTAACGGTGGACGAGAATTGGCGCATCGAAGGAGTTTATCCGGAAGACGGGTGGACTTATGCGGCGTGTGACCTCGAGACCGACATCAACCAATGGGTCGAGACGGAAGAGAAGCGTCTACGCAACTGGTGGGGCGAGGCATGGGCCCAGGACGAGGCCGCCAACGACTTGAATAGTGCGGCGCTGAGGGATGCGTACAACGCCGCTCACGTGCCAGGGACCCTGATCGCCATGTTGCACTGGCCGCTGCCATTGCCGCTACCGAGCCGGATTCGTGTTGAGCTCGCGTCTGGACCTCCCGTTACGGTCCAGGCATGGCAGGATGCAGGGTTTGGCGTCGACGAGTGGAGCGGGTCGGCACTTGGTCCCGGTCTGAAGTGCATCGCCGCGCGCGACGAGGTGATCGACGGCGTCGCCCTGCATCTTTCTACCGCAGCATACGTATTCGCGAATCAGGACGGTGGAGTGATGGTCACCGTGGAGTCGGGAACACGTGAGGTGTTCGATCTCACGTTGGCGAAGATGCCAGCTATCTTGTCGACACTCACGTTGTATCTTCCGGGCGGTGTGCGATTCGTTGCCTCCGATGTGAAGGGTATGACACGAAACGCGATGGACGAGTGGGAGAAGGTAACTGATGCCTAAGGCTGCGGCGCCTCGGCCAGCCGAATGGGCGAATCGTAGGGATCGGCACGAGCCGTTCGACCTCGACGAGCTGAACCGGGTTGTGTTGGATCATGCTTACATCGACTTGGAGGCGGCCCGTCGGCGTCGTGGGAATCCCTTGATGCGAATTGGCGCAGCGTTGATGTTCTGGGTCGCTGCGCTGGGAACGGCTGGGCCACTGTTTGCTGCCGGCGTGTTCGTGAGCGGTGGCGGATATCGAAAGTTCTCTGAAGACTTTTCTGCAGGCTTCGAGGTCCAGTGCATCTATATCGGGTCCATTCTAGGAAGCGTTGCTGTCCTTTACTTCCTTGTGCCCTGGCTCAGGGCGTCACATCGGCAATGGAGCGGGACGCTCGCCGCGATGTCGGTTGCAGTCGCCGTGACGACCCTGATTCTGCTAGTCCTCATCTACACGAGCAATGCGGACATCTATCCACGTCTTCCGATGGTCATCCCCGTGTGGATCACGTTCGTCCTGGCGATCGCTGCCGTGATTGCTGACTATCGCCTGCACTCGAATGTGAAACCCCCCGAGGTCGCAATCGATAGCCTGTCTGACGAGGACATCGAAGTCTTGCGCGCCAGTCGTCGGCAGGCGTTGAGGATCTTCCGGACGCAGGGGCTCGTGGGATACGGGGAGTTCACTGACTTCGACAAGAGTCCACTATGACCCGATTGGATCGAGGTGTCTGACATGGTCGGAAGCGACGGTGTTTCGCTGCGTGACATGCTTGGCGTTCAGAAGGATCCAGAGTTTCATCTGAAGCTGCTGGACGGGTGGGAGAGGCATATCCCGGATGATGCACGCCGGGAAGCGATCGATGCCGAGCTGAAGCGGCGTTTCATTGCCGCCAACAGACCAGATCTACATGCGATGCTGCGTGCGCAGATGGATCAGGCCTTTGCCTTGATGAAACAGCAGAGCGTCATCGCCTATTTTTCTGCAACAAACGAGACGGCGAGCAAGGCTTACATTCCTGGGACGATGTTTGCGACCGTTCGGCGGACGCCGAACGGTGAGACCCTCGATGGGTACGTGACTCAAGCGATCCGCGAGTACGGCGCAAAGCCACTGTACGGTGACAAGCGCTTCATTCGCTTCGAACGCGAGTCGACGAAGACGTTCGAGGGCGGTTCGATCGTGATGACGTCGATTGTCTATGTCACGCCGATCCCAGGTTCGAACAGGCGCCGCGGTCTCCAACTGACGGCGTCAATCGCTCGTCCAGTGGAGATGTCCGCTGAGGACCCGAAGTTCGTCGGCTGGAAGACCGCCTTTGACCTATGTGTCTCGACGCTTCGCTGGGCGCCGCCGGCGGCTTAGTCGCGAAGCGTTGACCGATCTCGGGTTGGAGTACTGATGGCCGCGCCGAAGGTACTGATGGAGTGGGCTCGCAAGACCGATGAAGCCCGCGAGGAGTGGGCTCGCGAGGCGGTGGACGGGTAGGCGCGTACGGAGCGGTTCTCGCAGCCGATCAGCTGGGGCGAGGCCGAGGCCGCGGTGTTGGAGCGGAGCTACCCACCGCTTCCGGGCCGGTTCCTGCTGAACGCCGTCAGCTTGCTCGCCATGGGGCTGCTCGCGCTCATCGCCCTTCCACTGCTCGGTTCGTCCGTCGTGGGGTTGGTGCTGGTTGCCCTCGCCAGCCGTCAGGAGACGGGCGCGGAGGGACTGTTGTGGCTGGCGCGGATCGCCTTCTGCGTTGCGGTTCTCGTCGCGAGCGCAGGGCTTTCCGTGTGGTGGCAGACGCGACGGCGCAGCGTGGTCGGCGTTGCGTTGGCCGCGATCACCGCGATCGCGTCGGCGGCGACGTACGTGTTGCTGCTGGTCTTGGATCAACCCGCGATGCCATGGCTGTCGGTCCTGGTCATCGGCGCTGGGACCTTGGGGTTGGCCGACCTGGTCCTGGAGCTGGTGTCCAAGCCTGAGGGTCGGTCAAAGAGGCGGAAGCCGCCGCGGCGTGGGCCGAAAAGTTCGGACAAGCGACACCGGGCGGGCGTCGCGCGGGATCGTCTGCTCGACGTTCTCATCCATCGCCGTCTGGTCGATGTCGACGAAGGCGATCGAATTCGACTTCGGGAGATGCCACTGGGTACTGGTCCGAGCTCGACGGACTCGATGAGCGGGAGTGGCGTCGGGTTCTCGAGTATCGCCACGTCGGCTGGCGCGAGTTCGATGAGAAGGACAAGCAGGTGTGCTAACCGATCAGGTCGGCGATGATCACGATCGCCGCGGCGAGGCAACTGATTGAGAGGACCGCTCCGAAGACCGCAAGGACCCCGAACGCCAAGGGGAAGAACGACCGCGCGAAACGGGCCATGGGGAGTTCGTTGTTGTATGGAGCCTTGGGGTCGTACATCACCTCGATGCCGTCTCCGGTCTCGACGCCCTGGGGGCCGTGCTCGCTGTGGCCGTAGTAGCTGCCGCCGGTTTCGGGCGCCGTGAACGTGTAGTTGACGTGGTGCGTCATGTCGCCGGCGGCGCCGCTGACATCCTGCTTCCACGCCTTGGTGACGTGGGCGCTGGTTCTAGACCAGCGACGACTGCCCCGCGCTCGTTTCTTGGCGCTACGGAAGTTCAGATAGCCCGAGACACAGATCAGGACGCCGATCGTTGCGACAGCGATTGCTCCGAGGAGATCCTTCATCTGCGAGAAGTCCGGTCTTGACCGCTAGGCCGATACCACGCCGAGGGACGCGAGGATCACGAAGATGCCGCCTCCGCCGAGCACGATGAACACTGCGCCGTAGTTGATGATGCGACCGACGACGGAGCCGCCGGCGACGGTGTCGCTCGAGCTCGGGTCGTCGGGGTCGTACATGATCTCGATGACATCGCCGACCTTCGGGCTGTGGAGGTGGTCGACCTCGCCGATGTGCTGGACACCGGCGGCGTCACGATATTCGTAGCGGGCCTCGTAGGACGTCTCGGTCGTGGTCGTCCCGGTGGCCGACGAGTTGTGCTTGGTCTTCCGTACGTGGCGGATGGTCGCCTGCGCCCGCGACCAGGTCGCGAGGCGACGCCAGCGGCGGATCAGGTACCACGCGAGCCAGGCTGGGAGGGCAAGCATCGCGATGCCGATGAGGAGAGCGGCGACGACGCCAAGGCTCATGATCACTCCGTTCCCGAGATTGAACGCCCTCACCCTAGCCGCGAGGGCCGGGAGCCCGAGCCGGGGCGGTGGGGTGCAACGGAGGGCTGTGCGCGTACCGTATCCCCGCTCGGAATCTCGGGGGACTCCGCTGTGGCGCCTCCTGACTCATCTACTGACGGGATGTGTGCGTTGACTCGACGCGTGGTGGCGATGGCGGTCGCTTCGGCGGCTCTGCTCTCCGGGTGTGGCCAGGTGGGCCCGCCCCCGAAGGATTTCGCGACCGAGGACGCCGTGGTGGCGTTTCGGGTGACGGAGGGAGGGGAGGACTCCAGCTACCTCGTGCTGGTCTCGCCGGAGGGGAAGACTCGGGCGATCGAGCTCGAGGAGGTCGAAGGTGCCGGGATCTCCTGGACGGAGCACGGGATCACGACGTCCGACACGGCGCACGACTACGTGATCGACGAGTCGGGGCTCACCGACAACAAGCGCACGAGCGACGACAAGTCCCTCGAGACGATGCACGAGTGGTACCGCGTGCAGGTCGGTGAGGGGACGTTGGTCGGGTTCAGCCCCGCGGATTCGTCCGAGGATCCGTTCGTGACCTACATCGATGGGGACAGCGGCAAGGCGACCACCCGGGTGTCTCCGTACGGTCAGACGACGACGGCCGCGGTGTGCGGCGAGCGTGTGTTCGCGCCGGGGAGGGGCACCAGCACCAAGGCCTTCGAGGAGGACAGCGAGTCGATCCCGGAGGACCAGTGGGACCTTGCGGCGTTGACCTCGGCCTATCCGCATGACGGTACGGACATCCTGAGCACCTTGGAGCCCACCAGCCCAGGCAGCACATCGCCCTGCGTCGACGGGATCGTCTATGAAGGGTGGGAGAACGACGACGACCAGCACTTCTTCCGCACCTGGACGACTGTGAAGGGGACGTCGGCGGACAAGGCTGCTGTGGACCACGAGATCGTCTATCCGGAGGACGCCTCCTCGCAGATCGGTGCACCCTCGGCGGTGACGGTCGCAGGCGGTCAGCTCGTCTGGGTCGTCGAGAACACCATGTGGAGCGCCCCACTCCCGACCAGCGCGACGGCACCGGTCCAGGCGCGCGAGGTCGGTTGGGTGGAGGGATACATCGGGCTCGACGCGGAGGTGCTCACCTACTCCTCCAACGCCGCGTACACGATGACCAACGAGACCGACCTGCACAAGCGGTTCACCAAGCGCCGGAGCGACCGGGTGTGGACCGAGCTGACAGCGCTGAGCCTCGTACGCACGGACCTGGCGACAGGCAAGCCTTCGATCGCCTTGGAGATCGATGTGGAGGACGTCGACTTCCCGACCAAGGACGCTTCGGTGACGGCCCTGGCGGTCAACCCGGAGTGGGTGGCCGAGAACAGCTGAGAGGCGAAGGCCAGGCGATGTCGTTCGGATCACCGCGACACGCCGAAGTAAAGAACGACCACCAGGGGCTCGGGTTGCCAGGGTGGCGCCATACCTCTCGATCTCGGGAACAGTCACTGTTGAAAGGAACTTCTCCATGCGCACTCGCACCACTCTCCGGGCCTATCGATCGGCCGCCGTCGGCCTCAGCCTCGGCCTCGCACTCGCGTTGACCGGCTGCGGCTCCGAGGAGACCGACTCGGATGCAGACACGGTCGCCGAGGTCGAGTCCAGTGCGCCGGCCTCCGAGTCTCCGTCTGCGGCTCCTGCCGCCGCCGAGAAGGAGGTCAAGATCGGGAAGACGTTCAAGGACCCCGACATGGGCGACACGATCGAGGTCGTCTCGGCCGTCCGTGACTTCCCGTCGACGGAGGAGGCCGACCTCATCGCCGAGGGTGGCGAGGTCGTGCTGCTGCAGGTGAAGATCAAGCCCGGCACGGAGTACGGCGGCCGTATCTCGGAGGGGAACTTCGAGATCTCCTGGGACCAGGGCGCTGACTTCGAGGGCTCGGACACCCGCCTGATGACCGAGGAGCTGACCGCCGCGAAGCGTACGCCGCTCGAGGACGTGCAGCGGCGCGACGGCGGCGAGCACACCGGCTGGATCGCCTTCCAGGTGGAGGAGAAGACCGACACGTACCTCGTCGAGTACGAGCGTGACGGCGCGAAGGTGATCGGCTCGGACAAGACCATCGCCGAGTTCACGGAGCAGGTGGAGATCCCCGCCTCGTGAGGTGAGGACACCCCGTCGGCGGAGACCGGCTACGTCGGTAGCAGGTCTTCGCCGAGGCTCGTTAGGATCTGGGGCGTCCGTTGTCTCGGAGAGGGGACTTGAAGGTGCATCCTGGGGCACGTCGTCGAGCGGGAGTCGTTTCCGTTGCCAGTCTGGCGCTTGTTGCAACCGCCTGCTCGGGTGATCTCCCGGCCTCGGTGGAGGAGGGGACTGAGGTCGCCGTCGCATGGAACGAGTCGTTGACGAGCACCAACCCGGCGAGCGCGGCGAGCGTGACCGATGGAAACCTCGACATCGCCTCGCTGACCCGTGGAGCCTTCGGCACCCTGGTCAACGACACCGTCGAGATGGACGAGACCTTCGGCGAGGTCACCATGGAGGACGGCGAGCAGGCCCGGGTGCGCTACGACCTGGCCGAGCCGTCCTGGTCCGACGGGGTGCCGATCGACACGGCCGACCTCATGCTCGCCTGGGCGGCGACGTCGGGCTACTTCCGCACCCCGAAGGAGGGGAGCCCGGACGGCGGGGTCGACTTCGGCGGGGTGCCGACCGGGCTGACCAAGAGCGCCTACATCCCTGAGGTCGACGAGGGTGCACGCGCCATCGAGGTGCCGCTCGTGGTGCCGGTGGTCGACTGGCGTACGGCCCTGGACGTCGCCGTGCCGGCGCACGTGATCGGGCAGAAGGCGCTGAAGATCGAGGACCCGATCGAGGCCAAGGAGGTCGTCGAGACCGCGATCGAGGAGTCCGACACCGCGAAGCTCACCAAGATCGCGGAGGCGTGGAGCTCGACCTTCGCGATCGCCGAGAACGGCAAGGCCTCCGAGGAGGCGCTGCTCTCCAGCGGGCCCTACCGGATCTCGAAGATCTCGGCCGGCGAGGGCGGCCAGGAGGTCGATCTGGAGGCCAACCCGGAGTACGCGGGCGAGGCCAGGCCGACCTACGAGCAGGTACGCCTCACCCCGGCCGGCGCCGACGCGCTGGACAGCCTGGGGGAGAAGGTCGACGTCGTCCAGGTCAGCCCGACCAAGGCCAACCGCAAGCAGGTGCGCGACCTCGAGCGCCGCGACTACGGCGTCGCGAACGCCAACGACGGCACCATGTGGGCGCTGATCCTTCGTACCGACCGCGGCCTGTTCAAGCGCAAGGACACCCGCACGGCCTATCTGCGGGCGGTGCCCCGCGGCGACATCGCCGAGGGCGGCGCGGGCGAGTGGGCCGAGGCGTACGAAGCCACCGACGTCGTACTGTTCCCGCCGGGTGGTGAGGGCTACCAGATCGCGACCGAGGACTCCGGGTTCTCCACGAAGTTCAAGGCCTCGGAGGACGCGACGGCCCCGCGCGGCGCCAAGGTGTGCATCTCCTACGACAAGTCGAGCGCGTTCGCCGCAGGCGCCTACGACACCATCTCGAACGTCGTCGACGACGAGGGCTGGAGCACCGCCGACTGTGGTGTTTCCTCGGCCGACAAGCTGCTCGCCGGCAACAGGTGGGACGCCGTGCTCGCCCGGATCCCGGTCCCGCAGACGCCGGAGGAGATCTCGGCACAGTGGGGTGCCAAGGGCAGCCAGAACGCGACCGGTGGCGGCGACCGCGACCGTGACCGCCTCATCGGCGAGCTGGCCCGCACCGCGGATCCCTACGAGGCCCGTGACGTACGAGTCCAGATCGAGAAGACGCTGGTCCGGGACTCGATCGTCGTGCCGATCGTGATGAACCCGACGGTGACGGTGATCGACAAGAAGGTCGACAGCGTACGTCCTCGCTCGGGACGGGTCGCACCGCTCGTCTCGACCATCGTCGAGTGGTCGCCGACGAAGAAGTAGACGACTTTTAGCGCATTGGAGTGGTTGGGTTCCGCCACCCTTGAATAGGGTGCGGGCATGACGACGCTTCATCCCGGGGCAGTGTTCGGCCACTACCGCCTGGATCGCATTCTTGGCGAGGGTGGAATGGGCGTGGTCTATGACGCCTTCGACACCAAGCTCGAACGGCAGGTCGCCCTGAAGATGGTGCATGCCCACCTGGCCGACAGACAGTTCATCGACATGTTCATCCGCGAGGGGCAGACCCTGGCGCAGATCAGGTCGCCCCACATCATCGCGATCTACGACATCGGTGAGCAGCAGGGCAGTCCGTTCATCGTCACCCAGTTCATCAAGGGCGGTGATGTGACCGGACTCGTACGCAGCAGCGGACCGTTGGCGCCGCACCTGGCGTGCCTGGTGAACGCCCAGGTGGCGGGGGCGCTTCACGACGCCCACCAGGCGGGGATCATCCACCAGGACGTCAAGCCGTCGAACGTGCTCGTACGCAACCCGGCGAGCCCTCTGGACCCGTTCGCGTTCCTGTGCGACTTCGGGATCGCGACCTCGTCCTCCGACTCGCCTGCCGGCGGCATCACCGGCACCTGGAACTACCTGGCGCCCGAGTACATCCGCGACGAGCGTGACGCGCAGGGCCAGCCGATCTCGCCGGAGCCGTCACGAGACGTCTACGCGGCCGGCTGCATGCTGTGGTTCACGCTGACCGGCAAGATCCCCTACTCGGGTGCGGCCGTGCAGGTGGCGATGGCCCACCAGAACGCGCCGATCCCGCAGTTCGTCGGCACCGATGACTGGACCAAGGCGGCCAACCGGATCCTGCAGCTCTCGATGGCGAAGGACCGCCGGAGCCGCTATCAGAGCGCCGCTGTCTTCAAGGACGACCTGCTGAAGCTGCGCGAGATCACCGCGCCCGCTCAGCTGGTGCCCGCGCCGTCGTTGACCGACCCCAACCCGGTGCCGATCCCGGTCGCGGCCGTGCGGGCGCCCTCCGAGAGCGAAGCCATCCTGATCGAGGAGGCGCAGCGGCCGTCCAAGATCACTCCGCTCCGGGTCGGCGCGGCGATGGTCGGGGTGGCCGCCCTCGGGGTCGGCGGTGCCCTGGCGATCACCCAGCCCTGGGTCGAGCACGGGCCCGAGCCCATCGTGCCGACCGTGAAGGGGGCTGCGTTCGCGGATGTGAACGGGGACAAGTTCGGGGACGTGATCACCAACGTCCAGAACCCCGACGGCGAGGGCGTGGACGTCGTCACCTGGAAGTCGGACGGCCGCACGTTGAGCCCGTCGAAGCCCGTGACGTACAACGACCCCGCGCTTCCGGCCGACAACGACGGGGGCGAGGTATTTCCGCTCTGCGGTGACTTCACCGGCGACGGGAAGAACACGCTCGTCACCTTCGTGCGGAGCGAGAAGGGCTTCGAGTTCCACGGTGATCTGGAGGGGACCCTCAAGGCTCCCGCGGGCGTCGTCGAGCAGGGCAAGAAGATGACTGGCTCGAACTTCTACTACGACCTCGGCACCGACGACTTCGACGGTGACGGTGTCGCCGATCTGTTCATGAGTACGCACTTCGGCAACCCGAACCCCGACCTCGACACGCAGGGGAGAAGGGCCGGTGACGGCACGGTCTGGGTCTACCGAGGAACTGGGTCAGGGTTCGAGGAGCCGACGCTCTTCGCGTCCTATCCGGCCGTACCGGTGGAGCAGATCTCGGTGGGCGAGTTCACCGGCGACGAGAAGGCCGATCTGGTGGTCCTGAACCGGGTCGAAGGTAGCCCGGAGGACATGACCCTCACGTCTGGAACCTCCGACCTGGACCTCTACCAGGGAGAGGGAACGACCGTCGCTGCTGCGAAGCCGTTCGCGTTCAAGCATCAATCGATCAGCTCGATCGTCGCCGGTGACGTCAACGGCGACGGCCGCGACGAGATCATCGCGGCGGAATCCGGTCGTGGCGAGGGCCAGTCGATCACCGTCGGCACGTTCAGCGAGGACCTGACCCAGTTCTCGATCGCCAACCGCGGGAAGCTTCCCAAGCCCCGCAACACCCTCAAGACCACCAGCAGGTATCCCGTCACCGTCGCCGACGTCAATGGTGACGGACGTACCGACATCGTCGCGGTGACGCAGGACACCAGCGAGAGCCCCTACGCCTTCTACGTGGCTCTGGCCTCGAAGACCGGGACGTTCCCCGGTCACATGATGGCGACGTGGGAGAAGTCGCCCGACGATGTCCGCCGCTACAACCTGATGGGAGGAACCCTCGGATGAGCGATTCCACCGGAACCCCTGACAACACACCGCGGGGGCCGCAACCCTCGTTCGAGCGTCCCCCGGTCGACGACCCCGACAAGACCACGATCAGGCCACGGGTCGCTCGGCCCAGCGGACCGTCTGCGACGCCGCCACCGCCGCCTCCTCCTCCGCCCACCCAGCCGCCCACGCAGCTGCCGGCCCAGACCCCGCCGCTCCCGCCACCGCCTGTGCAGGACCCGCTACCGGCGACCGTGCTGAAGGCGGACGCCCCCGGCATGATCGGGCCCTACCGGCTCGAGCAGCAGGTGGCGTCGAACGAGATGGCAGTCGTCTACAAGGCCACCGACACCCGGCTCAACCGAGCGGTCGCCCTCAAGGTGCTCCTCGGACGCAGCGCCCGTGACCCCGAGTTCGTGTCCCGGTTCGACAAGCAGGCCACGCTGATGGCCAAGCTGGACTCGCCCCACATCATGGGCGTCTACACCAACGGCCGGACCAACGACGGCGCCCCCTACCTGGTCTCCCAGTTCGCCGACGGCGGCGACCTCGGCTCGCTGCTGAAGGCCCGCGGCCGCCTCCCCGGCCCGCTGGCCGCCGACATCTGCGCCCAGATCGCCGACGGTCTGGCAGCGATCCATTCGCCCGAGGTCGGCGTCGTGCACGGTGACGTGAAGCCGTCGAACATCCTGCTGCGCGACGGCAACAGCCCGCCGTACGCCTACCTGTCCGACTTCGCGGCGGCGCGCGCTGATGACTCCGCGACCGCCAGGCCCGGGATCCACTCCGGTGCGTGGAACTATCTGGCGCCCGAGCGCGCGATGGGTGCGCCGGCGACTCCGGCGAGCGACCTCTACTCGCTGGGCTGCCTGTTCTACGAGCTCGTCACCGGGACCGTTCCCTTCACCGGGGCGAACGACGTCGAGACCGCGATGGCCCACGGATCACAGCCGATCCCGACGCTGCCGGGCCGCGACGACTTCACCCTGCAGGCCAACGACCTGCTCTCCGGCGAGCGTGGTCTGCTCGCCAAGGATCCGGCGCAGCGTACGAACGAGGCGGTTCGGGTCCGGGACCGTTTCGCGGCGATGTCCGGGCGACAGATGGGCTTCGCGTCCGGAGCCACCGTCACCCTCAAACGCGCCAAGGCCACGTGGTGGATCGCCGGCGCGGCGGCGCTGGCGGTCCTCGTTGCGGGTGGTGCCGCAGTGGGTGTCACCCTCGCGACCACGGAGAACACTCCCGCCAAGCCCAAGCCGGCGGTGACCGGAGACATCGACGGGGACCGGCTGGGCGATCTGGTGCTCGGTGCGCCGTTCGGCGACGTCAACTACAACTGGGACGGCAATGCCGCGACCCTCTTCGCCTCCACCGGCAAGGGGTTCGAGTCCGGCACCACCGAGGGCCTCAAGTTCGGCAACCTGCTCGGGGACCTGGACGCCGACGGGCGGGTCGACGTGGTGCAGGTCTCCGGCATCGGATCCTCGTTCAACGTCGACTCGAACGCCAAGGACCAACCCGACGGTGCCATCCAGGTGCCCGCATCGGGCAAGCGCCTGGCCATGTTCTGCGCCGACTTCAACGGCGACGGCCGCGACGACATCGGCATGATCTCCGTCGGCAACGGGACCAAGCTGCCCGAGGAGGACGCCGACCTGGCCAAGCTCAAGGACCTCGAGTTCCATGTGACGGTCATGCTGAGCAAGGCCGACAACACCTGGGCGAAGAGCGCCGACTGGTACACCGGTCCCTGGCAGGGCGCCACGTTCGACGTCAACTTCGACGTCGGTGACTTCGACGGCGACAAGCGAGCCGACGTCATCATGGGTGCCAGGGAGGCCTCACCGGCCGCAGTGGTCCTGCTGATGAGCAACGGCTCGAAGCTCACCAAGACCGACCTCGAGGTGCCCGGACCCGACGGTGATCGGGTCGCCGGGTCGTCGAACTTCGCCGACGTCACCGGTGACGGGAAGGACGAGCTGATCACCCAGGAGATCGCGGACCAGAAGTGGGCCATCCGCGTCTACTCCTACGACCCCGAGGGCAAGAAGTTCGTTGCCGAGCCGTCATGGAACATCGACGACCCGGTCAAGAACGACGACGCCGTCAGCGGGTCTCAGATCCCCGCGGTCGCCGACGTCAACGGTGACGGCAGGGACGACCTGGTCAACCCGTTGCGCGCCGGCGACGGGGACTACGAGTATCTCAACAAGGCCTCGGTCCTGATCTCCGGCAAGGACGGGTTCACCGCCGAGACGTGGGAGATGCCCGGAGCCGACCAGTTCGAGACCCACCCGCCGTTGCGCAAGGCATCCAACAACAACGGCACCGGGACGCTCTGACCGGAGACGAACGACGAACGGCCCGCGACCTGGATCAGGTCGCGGGCCGTCTCTCGTTCGAGAGGTCGAGGGCTACACCGTCGACTCGCTCCACGCCAGCTGGATGACCTCGATGCCACGGTCGCGGGTGACCAGGCGGCCACGACCCGGGAGGGTCGGGACCGGCTTCAGGTTGCCGACGAGCGGGCCCTCGTCCGGGTTTCCGGAGAGCAGCAGGCCCGGCATCGCCAGGTCACGCATCGACTGGATGACCGACTCGTAGAGGGCGCGCGACGCACCACCGGAGCGGCGAGCGATGACGACATGCAGGCCGACGTCGCCGGCCTGGGCCATCAGCGGCTGCAGCGGAGCCAGGGGTGAGCCCTGCTGCGTCGAGACGAGGTCGTAGTCGTCGACGAGCACGAACAGCTCCGCGCCCGACCACCACGACCGGTTGCGCAGCTCCTCGGGCGTGACGTCCGGGCCCGGGATCCGCTTGGTCAGGTACGCCGCCAGGTCGCTCAGCGTCGGGTTGGCCTGCGTCGCCGAGGTGAGGTAGCCGACCAGGTAGTCCTCGGGGATCTCGCCGAGCAGCGACCGCCGGTAGTCGACGACCGCGATCTGCGCCTCCTTGGGCGTGTGCGTCCGCATGATCTCGCGGGCGATGCTGCGCAGCATCGAGGACTTGCCGGACTGGCCGTCGCCGAAGACGAGCAGGTGGGGCTCGGTGTCGGGGTTGAGACCGACCGGGGCCAGCTCCTTCTCGTTGATACCCAGAAGCAGTCGCTTGCCGGGCTTCTCCGGGGTGACCCCGGCCTGCTCGCGGATCCGCTCGATCGTGATCCGCTCGGGCAGCAGCCGCAGCTTCGGTCCGGCAGGGCCCTGCCAGGCCGCGGAGATCCGGGAGATCAGGTCGTCGACGCCATCGCCCAGCGTCGCCGCCGAGCCGTCGCCGTCCATGCGGGGCAGGGCGCTGAGGAAGTGGAGCTTCTCCTTCACGATGCCTCGACCCGGGCGCCCGGTGGGTACCAGGGCGGCGAGCTTACGGTCGAGCTCGGAGTCCATCGGGTCGCCCAGACGTAGCTCGAGCTTGGTGCCGAAGACGTCGCGCATCGAGGAGCGGAACTCGGCCCAGCGGCCGGCCGCCGCGACGATGTGGACGCCGAAGGTCAGGCCGCGCGGAGCGATCTCCTGGATGGCGTACTCGAGGTCGTCGAAGTCGGCGCGCAGCGTGCCCCAGCCGTCGATGACGAGGAAGACGTCGCCCCAGCCGTCGTCGGCCTGGCCGCGAGCGCGGCGGGTGCGGTAGGTCTCGATCGAGTCGATGCCCTGCGCCCGGAAGTAGGCCTCGCGGCGGTCGATGATGCCGGAGATCTCGGCCAGGACGCGGCGTACGACGTCGGGCTCGGAACGCGTGCCGACACCGGCGACGTGCGGGAGCTTGGCCATCGGTGCGAACGTGCCGCCACCGAAGTCGAGGACGAAGAACTGCACCTCCTGCGGCGTCATGGTCAGCGACATCGAGGTGACGATGGTGCGGAGCGTGGTCGATTTACCGGTGCGAGGTGCGCCGATGACCGCGACGTGACCGGCGGCTCCGCGCAGGTCGACCGTGAGGGTGTCGCGCAGCTGCTCACGCGGCTTGTCGACGATGCCGAGCGGCACCACCAGTCCACCGAGCCGCTTCCAGGCCGGCGAGTGCAGGCCGAGCTCGGGCGAGGTGGTCAGGTCGGGCATCAGCGTGTCGAGCGTGTCGGGGATGTCGAGCGGCGGCAGCCAGACCTGGTGGGCCGGGCTGCCGTAGCCGGTCATCCGGTCGACGGCGATGTCGAGCATCGACTTCTCGACGCCGTCCGCGCCCACGACCGGGGTGGCCGGACGCTCGTCCTCCTCGACCGGCATCGCCAGCTGCTTCACCTCGGCGATCGAGAACGGGAAGATGCCCTGCAGCTTGCCGCCCTCGTCGCGGCGGATCCGCGAGCCCGCGGCCGGCGGCCCCGAGACGTACGCAGCCCGGAACCGCTGCATGTTGGTCGGGTCGGGCTTGAGGTAACCGAGGCCGGGAACAGCCGGGAGCTCGTAGGCGTCCGGCACACCGAGCACGGTCCGCGACTCCTGCGCGGAGAAGGTGCGCAGACCGACGCGGTAGGAGAGGTGCGAGTCGAGACCGCGCAGGCGGCCCTCCTCGAGGCGCTGCGAGGCGAGCAGCAGGTGGATGCCGAGGGATCGGCCCAGACGGCCGATCGCGACGAACAGGTCGATGAACTCGGGCTTGGCCGAGAGCATCTCGGAGAACTCGTCGACCACGATGAACAGCGACGGCAGCGGATCCATCGAGGGATCCTGCGTACGCGCCTTCTCGTAGTCCTTCAGCGAGGAGAAGTTGCCGGCCTCGCGCAGCAGCTCCTGGCGGCGCGTCATCTCACCGGAGAGCGCGTCCTGCATACGGTCGACCAGGGTGAGCTCGCCCTCGAGGTTGGTGATCACCGCGGAGACGTGCGGCATGCCCGCCATTCCGGCGAAGGTCGCACCACCCTTGAAGTCGACCAGCACCAGGTTGAGGACCTCCGGCGGGTGGGTGAGCACCAGACCGAGGACGAGGGTGCGGAGGAACTCCGACTTACCGGAACCGGTGGCGCCGATGACGAGGCCGTGCGGCCCCATGCCCTGCTGAGCCGACTCCTTGATGTCCATGTAGATCTGCTGGCCGGCCTCACCGACGCCGACCGGCACGCGCAGCCGGTCGCGGTTGGCGCGGGGACGCCAGGCGACGTCCGGGTCGAAGGAGCGTACGTCGCCCAGACCGAGCAGCGCCATGTAGTCCTTCGGGGCCGCGATCTCGGTGTCCTGCGGGGTCTCGGCGGCGGCGTCGGAACCCTCCGGAGCCACGGTGTAGAGCGCGGTCAGGCGGCGGGCGTAGGCCTCGGCGTCGGCCATGCTCATCTGGTCCACCCGCAGGCGGACCGGGTCCATGCGTACGCGCACCTGGTAGCCGGAGACCGTGCTGTTCTCGTCGGGCTCCTCGTCGTCGATCAGGAATCGCACCCGGCTGGAGTCGAACAGCTCGTCCCAGTGGGTCGGCAGGTCGATGACCGTGACGCCCTGGATGCCGTCGTCGGGGAGCACGTGGTTGCCCGGCGGGACGGAGCCGCCGTCGACGATGACCACGACCTGCGGCGACGGGATCCGGTCGTCGGTGCCCCAGCGGGCGCGCTCGCCGACCTCGGTCGGCAGCAGGGCGCCCAGGTCGTTGATGTTGGTGACCACCATGCGGCGCGGCCCGACGGCGTCGACCTCGCGGCCGCTCTGCGCGTGCGGGAGCCACTTGACCCAGTCCCACTCGGCCAGGTTGCGCTCGGACGTGAGGACAGCGACGATCAGCTGCTCCGGCGAGTGGAAGGCCGTCATCCCGCAGATCAGGGCGCGGGCGAGCGCCCGGGCCTGGTCCTCGTTGCCGCAGATCTCCATCTTGTCGAAGCCGCGCAGGTTGGTCGCGGCCGGCAGGTCGGGCTGGACCCGGTGGACCGTCAGGAGCCGGTGCAGCGCGCTCGCCGAGGCGGGGTCGACCTGGTCGATCGGGGTCTGCTGGGGCGGCACCAGGGTCAGGGCGAGGGGCTGGTGCGCGACGCCGTAGCGGACGTCGAGATAGCGCTTGTGGGTGTTCGAGCGCTCCCACAGGCGGCTGCGCTCCTCGGCGATCGCGGGCAGCGAGGACGGCGCGGGATAGTGCCAGGTGAGCGCCTTGCGCTGCTGCTCACCGGCCTTGCGCGCCGACTGCCGGATGCCGGCCAGGTAGCGGAGGTAGTCGGTGCGCTGCCCGCCGACCTGCTTCTGCTTCTGCTTCCGCTGCCTGTCGATCTGCACGAAGATGAAGCCGAGCGTGGCGAAGAGGAACATGCCGGCAGCGATGTAGCGCTGGATCGGCGGGGAACCCCCCGTGCCCGACTGCATCGTCGCGATCAGCACGATCGATCCGAGGCCACCGAGCATGGGGATGGCGTTCATCAGGATGCCACCGACGCCCTCGCCCTCTTCGATAGCCGGCGGAGCATTCAGAGCCAGCTCCCCCTCGGGGACCTCCGGCTCCTCGGTGCGGGTACCGCCGGCTGTCGCAGCGATGGTCACGTGTCCCCCTGAGACTGGTTCAGTGCCCCGCGGGCCCGGATGCCGCAGGTGGTCAGGATCTTAGAGTGCCCGCCACCCGGCTACTACCCTTAACCGTGCCGGTCGGGTAAAACGGGCGGTGGAGCTTCCGATGTGGAACTCTGTCACAGGGTCTTCACGCATCCGGGAGGTGTCATGCCCACTCAGACGGCCGATGCCGTTGAGCCGGCGCTCGCAGCAGGCGGCCTGGCGGTCACGGTCCACGGCACCGCCGGAGTGGTCGACATCGTCGTCCCGTCCGATGCGCACGCCTCGGACCTGGCGAGGGAGTACGCGACGGCCGTCGGTCTGCCCGCGGCTCCGGTGCTGCGGGACCGTCGTGGCGAGGTGATCCAGCCCGACGCATCGCTCGCCTCACGCGGCATCACCTCGGGCGCGCTGCTCGCCGCCGACTCGCCGCCGACGCAGGCCTACGCGCGGCGCGAGGTCGTCGAGACGGCCGCCGCGGTCCAAGCAGGCAGCTTCTCGTTCTACTGGGTCGGTCTGGCCACCCTCCTGGCGGTCGCCGCGGCCGGGTTCGGCGCCCAGGCCGACGGCTGGCAGCGACTGGCCATCGCCGGTCTGCTCGCGCTGGGCGCGTTGATCGGCATCATCCCCGCCGGGGCGTACGCGGCGCGCCGAGCGATCGCCGCTCCGGCCTTCGCCGCCGGCGCCGCCTTCGTCATCACCGCCGACCCGGTGCCCGAGACGCTGCCGATGGCGGTCGGAGTCGCCGGGTTGAGTGCCGCGGTCGTCGCGACGATCTCGCGCTCCCTCGTCGACACCGTGGACGAGAGCCTGAAGATCTGGACCACGACCGGCGTCATCGTCTTCGTCGTCACCGCGCTGTGCGCCCTGCTCGGCACCTCGCCGCAGGTGCCGTGGTCGATCCTGTTCGCCGCGGCCGCGCTGGCTGCGCGGATCGTCCCGTCGTACGCCGTCGACGTCCCGGACTCCTATCTCCTCGATGTCTCCAAGCTCTCCGTGACCGCCTGGTCGGCACGGGCCAGGACGACCACCGGCAAGGCGACGGTCCCGATCGACGAGGTCACCGAGGTTGCCGAGCGCGGCGCCCGCACGCTGGCGGCGGCCTCCTGGGCGGTCCTCGCCGTGGTCGCGGTGAGCGGACCGGCGCTGGCGGCGACCGTGACGGACGACCTGGACCGGATCGGTGGCTGGCTGATCCTGCTGGCCGGCGCCTTCGTGATCCTGCTCTCGGCGCGCAGCTATCGCTACTGGCTGCCTCGTGGCGTACTCCGGGTTGCCGGGGTTATTGCGCTGGCGGTCGGGGTCCGTGCCTTCGTAGGCTGGGTCGACCCGGAGCTGGTCTCCTGGTTCGGTCTGGGAGTCGTGGTGATCGGGTTCGCCGTCATCATCGCGGCGATCGCGACCGGCCGGGGCTGGCGCTCGGCGAAATGGGCGTCTCGGGCCGACTGGGCGGAGTCGCTGTGCGGCGCCGCGGTCATCGCATCGTTCGTGGTTTCCTCAGGCTTCTTCCGTCACCTGTGGGAATCGGGTTTCAACAGCTAGACAGCAGGGCTGAAAAAGTTCAGAGATTTGTGTTTAGAACTCCGGAGACGGGGTAAGAACACATTGTCCGGACCTCGGGGGAGCCCAACGGGAGCCGGGCTCCAACAGGTATCTAACCTAGGAAAACCGGTTCCGCCGGTGGAAGGACAGCACCATGAGCAGTGAGATCAAGCAAGGCCAGGCGATCAACACCGCCGTCAACTTCATCAACGAGACCAAGGCCAAGCTGCAGAGCGTCAACAGCCGCACCGTCTCGGAGGCCCAGGCGGAGGGCGCATCGGGCTGGAAGGGTGCCGGCGGCACCTCGTTCCAGCAGCTGATGAACACCTACAACGAGAAGTCGCGCGAGATCACCAACGCGCTCGACGAGCTCACCGCGGGTCTCGAGAACGCCCGCAAGGTCGGTAGCCAGGCCGACGAGGATGTTGCCGGGCAGTCCAGCTCCGTCACCTCCAGCATGGACAGCATCTCGTACAAGATGGGTGGCTGACCACCCGGTCAGGCCGCATTTCAAGCAGAGGACTGGAAGGAACTGACATGGGTGAAGAGATTGTCGTAAACCACGGGAAGATGGGCTCCATCACCGACGTCCTGCTCAAGGGCGTGGCCGACATGGACCGCGAGCTCGACGAGCTCGAGCGTCACATCCTCGGTCTCCAGGAGAACTTCACCGGTGAGGCGGCCGACGCCTACAACCGGGCCCAGGCCAAGTGGAACCAGAGCATCCGCGAGCTCGGCATGGCTCTGGACCGCGGCAGCAAGTTCGTCAACGAGGCCAACGCCAACATGCACGACGCGGACCGTCGCGGTGCCGGCGGCTTCGGCGGCTGAGTTCTTCAGCACACAGGCAACACGAGGGGATCGGTGCGGGGCACCGGTCCCCTCGTCGTTGCGGCCCCGTGTACGACAGCCCGCCTGCTGCGCGGCGCGATACGCGCACGCTGGCGGCGTTGCCGCTCCTCCACGGTCAACCAGGCCGCGTTCGGAGCGGCGCCTAGCCATCGCACGCGTCTCGCGCCGCTCGCGACGGCGCTCTGTCGTACACGGGGCCGCGGTTTTATGGCAAAGTCAGCGCTGATGTTCGCTGTCTGATTCAGCGAGCGCGAGGTAGGTCTAGCTCTCGGGACATTCGGTCGGTTCGTCCCGGGCACAGGCACGACGCGAGGAGTTCGTGAAATGACGCAGGCGCAGGTGGCGCCCACTGGGCTGGTCCGGGTCACGGTCGCCTCCGGCACACGTCGGATGGACCTGGTGCTGCCGGGCTCGGTGCCGGTGGCGGAGCTCGTGCCGGAGCTTGCGCGAAGCGTCGGGTTGCTCGACCCGCAGACGGCCTACGCCGGCTACCGCGTCGTGCTCGCCGACGGCCGCAAGCTCGCCGGTGACCTCGGTCTGATCCCGCAGGGTGTCGAGGACGGCGGCGTGCTCACCGTGAGCGCCGGGATCGACGACAAGCCGCCGCGGGTCTACGACGACGTGGTCGAGGCGATGACCGATGTCGTCGAGAGCGAGATGGCCCCCTGGAAGCCGGAAGCAGGACGGCGTACGTCACTGCTGGCCGCCGCGCTGCTGCTGCTCCTCGGCGCCGGCGCGCTGTGGACGCAGGCGCCGTCGATGCTCGCCGGCGTCGCGGCCGGGGTGATCGGCATCGTCCTCGCCGGAGGCGCGATCGTGCTCTCCCGGCTCGAGGCCGAGAACGACGCCGCGATCGCCGCGGTGTGGATCGGTGAGGTCTACGGCGCGGTCGCCGGGTTCCTGATCGGCTCGGCCTCGCTCGGCCCCGACGGAGGCGTCGGGATGCCGCTGGCCTTCGCCGGCGCGGGCGCGATGCTCGCCGCCGCGATCGGGTTCCTCGGGCTCGGCGAGGCCCGGATGCTGGCGATGCCGGGCGCCCTCGTGGGTGGCGTCTTCCTGGTGGCCGGCATGCTGCTGAGCATGACCGGCTGGAAGGCCGGTGTGGTGCTCGGGATCGTGATGGTCGTCGTCGTGCTGGCCGGCAGCTTCTTTCCGTGGCTCGCGCTGAGTACGACCAAGACCGACGTCCCGCAGCTCTACTCCGACGAGGACATCAACCTCGACCCCGACGAGATCCGTGAGGACCAGGTCCGGGTCGACGCCAAGGTCGCCCACGAGATCCTGGTCGCGATCTCGCTCTCCGTCGGTGTCCTGGTCGTGCTGACCGCGCCGTTCGTGGTGCGGCTCGGGCTCTTCGGCACGCTGCTGGCTCTGGCGGCGTGTGTGGTGCTGATGCTGCGTACGCGGCAGTACCGGACGGGTTCTGAGGTGCTCGTCGGCCTGGTCTCCGGGATCGCCGGGCTGCTCGCGATCGGTGCCGCGTTGCTGGTCTACCACGAGTCGTGGCGGCCGACGACCGCCGTCGTGCTGGCGGCCGCCGGGGGCGTACTCCTGGTGCTGACGCTGGTCCCCGACGTCGGGTCGATCCGGCGCGGCCGGCTGGCCGACGTCGCCGAGACGATCTGCCTGCTCGCGATGCTGCCGCTGATGGTGCTCGCCTCGGGCCTCTTCGGCGCCGCGGTGGCTGGTTTCTGATGGCCAGCAAGAAGGACCTCGTAGAGGCGCATGCCTTCAGCCGTCGCCGACTGGTCTCCGCGTTCCTCTCCGGCGCCCCCGGTGGGCGTGAGGTGGAGCCGGCCCGTCCCGGTCGCTCGGTCTTCGGTGGCCTCGTGCTCGCGGTGCTGCTCATCGCCGGTGGCGCCGTCGCCCACTTCCTCTCGCCCAAGCCCGCGACCGGCTGGGCCGACACGGACGGCCTGATCGTCACCAAGGGCGGCGCGCGCTACGTCGTCACCGGTCCTGACAAGGACAAGGAGCTGCACCCGGTCGTCAACCTGGCCAGCGCCCAGCTCATCCTCGGACTCGACCTGGAGAAGAATTCCAAGGTCATCGACCAGGAGGAGATCGACAAGGAGTTCCCGAAGGGGACGATCGGCCTCTCCGGTCCCAAGGTCCCCGAGGAACTGCCGCTGAAGTCCGACTTCATCAACACCGGCTGGACCGCGTGCACCGCCAACGGCGCCGGCACGTTCCTGAACATCTCCGAGAAGCCGGACGTGAAGTCGGCGGCGGACACCGGTTTCATGGTGCAGACGGAGGACGGCAACTACCTCATCGCGGAGCATCAGAGCACCGAGGGATACGCCCAGGCCTACAGCTACAAGATCGAAGGTGACTCGGAGACCTACGCCGACCGGACCTTCAACGGTCCGGTCTCGACACCCACGGTGCCCCAGGCGTGGGTCAACCTCTTCCCCACGGGGGCGCCGTTGTCGGGCGCGTCCTTCGGGAGTGCGTTCACCAAGGTCGGCGGGACGGTCGAGGGTGAGGAGTACCCGATCGGCACCAAGGCCAACTACCAGGCCAACAACTATCTGATGACCGAGTCCGGCTGGATTCGGCTCGATGACTTCGCCAGCGAGATCTATGACGTCGCCTTCGGCAGCAAGGCCAACCAGCAGTCGCTCAGCTCGCAGCCGAACATCGACGGCGAGCGGCTCGAGACCTCCTGGCCGAACGCGACCCTCGAACCGGGCACCGGCAGCGTGTGCGCCAAGCTCGAGACCAAGGACAAGACGACGGTGCGACTCGGCGTCGAGCCGGGCGAAGAGGCATGGCCGACGTCGGAGCCCCCTGCGGCCGGTGACTTCACCGCTGCCCGGGTCGATCCGGGCAAGGGTGCGTTCGTCTTCGCCGCCAACGGCGAGGAGCTCCAGAAGCAGAGCGCGACGCCCTACCTGATCGACGCCCGCGGCACCGCCAACGTCCTGGATGGCAAGCTCACAGTCGAACGGCTCGGCCTGACACCCGACTCCGGTCCGATCGTGCCTGGCACGTGGCTGCAGCTGCTCCCTGAGGGCGCCGCGCTCTCGACCGAGCTGGCGCTGTGCCCGCCTAACACCGGAAAGGTTGAGGAGAGCAAGTGCGTGTCGACCCAGTGACGCTGGTGCGAAGCGGTATCGCGCTCGCCGCCGTCGTCAGCGGGTTGACGCTGCTGGGCAGTCCGAGCCCGGCGTACGCAGCCGAGGAACGGCCACTCTGCAAGGTGTACGAGAAGAACCTCGGCGGCGGTGCCCCGCAGAAGGCGGAGACCCAGACGGCGCCGGTGCCGGATACGGTGGCCCCGTTCGCGATCATGCGGATCGCCGAGGCGCAGAAGGTGAGCAAGCAGGGTCAGGGGATCCGCGTCGCCGTCGTCGACTCCGGCTACAGCGCCAAGGCGCAGGACTACCACGGCACCGTCGCGGCCGGCCTGATCTCCGAGATCGCACCCAAGGCGAAGCTCAGCGACCACCCGATCCTCAAGGTCGGCCAGGAGAAGTCGACGATCGACGCCAAGCAGATGGTGGCCCAGCTCAACTCGCTGGCCAAGGGCAACGCGAAGGGGCTGATCGTCGACATCGGCCTGCCCGCGACGGAGGCGGCGTCGGGCCTGGACACGGCCGTCGACACGCTCATCAAGAAGGGCGCCATCGTGGTGATGGCCGCCGACTGGTCCGGTGTCGCCACCGGCACGGACCGGGACATGGGGCCCAAGGTCTTCCCGAACGCCAACGACTCCGTGGTGACGGTCAGCGCTTCCGGCACCTGGGCTTCCGACCCCGACTCCGCGGTGCTGCCCAACTCCAACACCGATGTTGCCGCTCCGACATACGGGGCGCCGTCGAAGACGCTCTTCGGGCAGCCGTGCTGGGTCGACTCGATCTCGACGTCCTTCGCCTCCGCCGAGGTCTCGGCGGTGCTCGCGCTGATCTGGTCGACCAACCGTGGCTGGAGCGCCGCCCAGGTCATCGACCGCCTCTACAGCACCACCTCGGGTCGTGAGGGCCAGGGCGGCCGCTTCTGGGGTGCCGGTGTGGTGAACGCGTACGACGCCCTCACCCGTCCCGCCGTCGAGGAGGCCGCCGAGCCCCCGGAGGTGGAGCAGGCGCCGATGGCGCGGGAGAAGGTCGACCCGCTGGCCACCGTCCGTGAGAACGCCATCTGGTGGGCGATCGGTGGTGGTGGCGCGCTCGGGCTCGGGCTGGTCCTGCGGCCGTTGTTCTCGCGGCGCAAGGGCTCGATGTAGCCCTCAGGAGTCGCTATCGAAGGCTGCGCGTGCGGCCTCGACCTCGGGCAGCGTGGTGGTCGTCCAGTGGTAGAGCCGGTCGATGAGGTCCTGCAGGGTGCTGCCCAGCGGGGTGATGCGGTACTCCACCGCGACCGGACGGGTGCTCAGCACGATCCGGGCGACCACGCCGTTGCGCTCCAGGCGGCGCAACGCGGTGGTGAGTGACTTCTGGGTCACCGCCGGGATCGCCTGACGCAGCTCGTTGAACCGTCGCGGCCGCTCGCAGAGCGTGTCGAGCACCTGGAGTGACCACTTGTCGAGGAGCTGGTCGAGGAGCTCGCGGTGCTCCTGGGTGAGTCGCAATGGCTCGGGGACGGTATCGGACATGACACCTAGTCTCGTTGAAGTGTCCTCTGGATACCAAGTACACATGAGAAACCTTGACGATCGGAAGGAATCTCATCGTGTCCGTCGAACTGCTCACCCCTGAAGGCATGTTCCAGCCCGTGCCCTACCACCACGTCTCCGTCGCCACCGGCATCCGTCACGTCCATGTCGCCGGACAGATCGCCCGGGACGAGCTCGGTCGCGGTGTGGCGCCGGGCGACCTCGCCGGCCAGCTCGCTCACGCCCTCCGCAGTACCGCCCGTGGTCTGGCCGGCGCCGGCGCCACCTTCGCCGACGTCGTACGCCTCCGGTTCTTCGTCACGGACTGGTCCCCGGACAAGTACGACGCGTTCGTCGCGGGTCTCGAGAGCGTCGTCGACGAGCTCGGCATCCCGCAACCCCTGCCGCCGCTGTCCGCCATCGGTGTGGACTATCTCTTCGAGCCGGACGTGCTCGTCGAGGTCGAGGCGTACGCCATTCTGGACTGAGCCGCGCGGGACTGATCGAGGAAATGAAGAACGCCGATCCGGAGCTTGCGCTGTCCGGATCGGCGTTCTTGCAGGTCAACCAAGGCTTCCTGCTGGCGGATCTGGGGGGATTCGAACCCCCGAGGGCGTTAACCCAACACGGATTCCAGCCGTGCGCCATAGGCCACTAGGCGACAGATCCGTGAGGGATCCTACGCGGCTCCGTGATCATGGGGGAAATCGGCGGAGAGCCAGCGGGCCGCCACCTCGACAAGCTCGGTACACCGCTTTGGGATCGGCGAGCCGACTCGTCTAGACTCTTTGGCAACCCCCCATGTGGTGACATCTTGTCGAACCTCCCCAGGGCCGGAAGGCAGCAAGGATAAGCGAGCTCTGTTGGGTACGTGGGGGGCCTTTTCTATTTCCTGACGGCGTGCCCTGCGCGGTCGCAAACTGTCGGTGCGGGCGGATAGGGTCTACCGGGTGGACGCACCGCTAGCTCTCTACCGCCGCTACCGGCCGGAGACGTTTGCCGAGGTCATCGGCCAAGATCACGTCACCGGCCCGCTGCGCAATGCGCTGGCGGGAAATCGGGTCAACCATGCGTACCTCTTCTCCGGTCCACGTGGCTGCGGCAAGACGACCTCGGCGCGGATCCTGGCGCGGGCGCTGAACTGCGAGAAGGCGCCGATCTCGGATCCGTGCGGAGAGTGCGAGTCGTGCCGGGACCTGGCGCGCGGCGGGCCCGGCAGCATCGACGTGATCGAGATCGACGCGGCGTCGCACGGTGGTGTGGACGATGCCCGTGACCTGCGGGAGAAGGCGTTCTTCGCGCCGGTGAAGAGCCGCTACAAGGTCTACATCATCGATGAGGCCCACATGGTCTCGACGCAGGGCTTCAACGCTCTGCTCAAGCTCGTCGAGGAGCCGCCGGAGCATCTGCGGTTCATCTTTGCGACGACCGAGCCGGAGAAGGTCATCCCGACGATCCGGTCGCGCACCCATCACTATCCGTTCCGGCTCTTCCCGCCGAAGCTGGTCTCCGACTACATCTCGACGCTGTGCGAGAAAGAGGGCATCGACGTCGCGCCGGCCGCGCTGCCGCTGGTCGCACGCGCGGGCGCCGGGTCCATGCGTGACAGCCTCTCGGTGATGGACCAGCTGCTCGGTGGCGCGGGGCCCGAGGGAGTGACGTACGAGCTGGCCGCGGGGCTGCTCGGATACACCCCCGACGCGCTGCTGGACGAGGTCGTCGACGCCTTCGCCGCCCATGACGGCGCCGCGGTCTTCGGCGTGATCGACAAGATCATCGAGACCGGACAGGACCCGCGGCGGTTCACCGAGGACCTGCTGCGGCGACTGCGTGACCTGGTCATCGTCAAGGCGGTCCCGGACGCGCCTGCGACCGGGCTCATCGACGTCTCCCAGGACGGTGGCGAGCGTTTGGTGGCCCAGGCCGGACGCTTCGGACCGCACGATCTGTCCCGGGCCGCCGATGCGGTCGCGACCGGTCTGACCGAGATGCGCGGCGCCACCGCCCCCCGACTTCTGCTCGAGCTGATCTGTGCCCGGGTGCTGCTGCCCGCAGCCGACGGTGCCGACGGTCTCGCGGCCCGGCTGGATCGCCTGGAGAGGCGGATCGAGATCAGCGGTACGCCGACAGTGTCCGCCCCTCCGGCGGCGGCCGCCCCCGCCCAGGACCGGCCGGTGCTCAAACCTTCCGTCGGTGCGCCGGGGCACGAGACGGTCGCTCCCGCGTCACCGCAGCCCGAACCAGTCCAGGCCTACGCGCCGACCCCCGAGCCGGCCGCTGAGCCGGTCCGTGAGCCCGCGCCGGCCGCGGAGATGCCTCCCCAGCAGGCGCCGGCTGCTCCGGAGCCGCCGAGCCAGCCTCAGCCACAACCTCAGGCTCAGTCGCCGGGCGGTATGGGCAACGTGGACGTCCGCCGCCTGTGGGACGACGTGATCGCCCAGACGAAGGGTCTGCGCCGGGCGACCTGGTCGCTGGTGGGCCAGAACGCCCAGGTGGTCGACTTCCGCGACGGCGTGCTCACCCTCGGGTTCGCCTCGCCGGGCCTCCGCGACCGGTTCGCGACCGGTGGACACGAGCCGATCCTCGGGCAGGCGCTGGTCAACGTGATCGGCATCCAGCCGAAGATCGAGGCGATCGTCGCGGGCGGCGGCCAAGGGGCCCCGCAGCGGCAGGCCTCGCCTCCGCCGCAGCCGAGCGCGCCCCAGGAGCCCGCCCAGCCGCAGCAGCCGCCGGAGGCCTCCTGGAACGAGCAGGCGCCCCCGCCCGACTGGGCCGCCGAGCCGCCGCCCCCGGACCAAACCCCGGCTCCGCCGGAGCCGTCCGCGCCGTCCGCGACGCAGCCTGCCGACCCAGGTGCGATCGCGCTGGCTCGGGAGGCGATCCGACCGACGCGGGCCGCGGACTACGAGCCTCCGGTCGACGACTCCGTGGCCCGCCTGGCCGAGGCTGACGCCGCGGTCAACCCCGACGACCAGGCCTACGACGGGCCGGCCGCGATGGGCGCCGAGGCCCTGCTCGCTCAGGAGCTGGGTGCAACGATGATCGAAGAGATTCCTCACAACTAGGACGGCACAGATGACGAACCCACTCGAAGGCCTCGGCGGCGAGGGCGGCTTCGACCTCAACGCGATCATGCAGCAGGCCCAGGCGCTGCAGAGCCAGATCGTCGACGCCCAGGAGAAGCTCGCCGAGACGATCGTCGACGGCACCGTCGCCGGGGGCGCGGTGACGGTCAAGCTCACCGGCACCGGCGAGCTGGTCGGTGTGGAGATCAAGCAGGGCGAGTTCGACGGCAGCGACCCCGACGACCTCGAGGATCTCGGCGCCGTGATCGTCGCCGCCTACCGCGAGGCGAAGGGCAAGGCCGACGCCCTCGCCGGTGACGCGATGGGCCCGCTCGCGGGCGGCCTCGGCGGCGGCCTGGGTGGTGCCCCCGGCGGCGGCGAGCCGCCGTTCAAGCTCGGGTTCTGAGATCAGCACAGCTAGAGACAGGCGATAACCAAGTTGTACGAGGGTGTGGTCCAAGACCTCATCGACGAGCTGGGACGGCTGCCGGGCGTAGGTCCGAAGAGTGCCCAGCGGATCGCGTTCCATCTGCTCCAGGCTGATCCCGCCGACGTACATCGGCTGGCCTCGATCCTCAACGAGGTCAAGGCGAAGGTGAAGTTCTGCTCGGTCTGCTTCAACGTCTCCGAGGAGGAGACCTGCCGGATCTGTCGCGACCCACGTCGCGAGCAGTCGGTGCTGTGCGTGGTCGAGGAGTACAAGGACGTCGTCGCGATCGAGCGCACCCGCGAGTTCCGCGGGCGCTACCACGTGCTCGGCGGCGCGATCAGCCCGATCGACGGGATCGGTCCCGACCAGCTGCGCATCCGTGAGCTCGTCCAGCGGCTCAACGACCCCGGGATCACCGAGGTGATCCTCGCCACGGACCCCAACCTCGAGGGCGAGGCGACGGCGACCTATCTGACTCGTCAGCTGAGCCCGCTCGGACTGAAGGTCACCCGCCTGGCCAGCGGTCTCCCGGTCGGTGGCGATCTGGAGTACGCCGACGAGGTCACCCTCGGCCGCGCGTTCGCCGGGCGCCGGGCGGCTGAGTAGTACCTAAGAGCCGAGTCTTTACCCTCGTCAGGCCGCGACTTCGGCGGTAGCCTGACGATTCAAGGGACCTCGGGAAGGGGGCCGTCATGACGAACGACTTGACCGGCAAGGACTTCGCCACCAGCATCGCCGACTCGGTGGAGAGCTTCCTGCTCTCGGTGCGCGCGATAGCTGCGGACGGCGACGGTGGCAGCGCTGTCCCGATGCTGCTGCTGGAGGTGAGCCAGATCCTGCTGGCGGGCGCGCGACTGGGCGCCCAGCAGGACTTCGAGCCTCGGGAGGAGTTCCAGCCCGACGTGGGCATGGAGGCCGACGTCGACGAGCTCCGGATGGGGCTCGCGGAGATGTTCGGGGACATCGACACCTACAGCTTCGTCTTCGATCCCTACACTCCGGACGTGGTCGACAGCCAGATCTCCGACGACGTCGCCAGCCTGGTGACCGATCTGGAGTACGGCCTGCGGCACTACCGTCTCGGCGACGTCGACGAGGCGCTGTGGTGGTGGCAGTTCAGCTACGTCAACAACTGGGGCAACCTGGCCGGTGCCGTGCTCAACGCGCTGCTCACCGTGGTCGCTCACGACCGCCTCGACTCCGAGCCGTTCACCGGTGAGGACGAGGACCTGGCTGCCGCTGATGAGATGCTGGAGAAGACGGCCTCATCGGCAACGTAGACTTTCCCGCCGTGGGAATCGTCGTTCAGAAGTACGGTGGCAGCTCGGTCGCGGACGCTGCAGGCATCAAGCGCGTCGCTCAGCGAGTGGTCGCGACCAAAGAGCAGGGCCACGACGTGGTCGTGGCCGTCTCCGCCATGGGCGACACCACCGATGAGCTGATCGACCTGGCCAACAAGGTCTCGCCGGACGCGACCGCGCACGCGCGTGAGTTCGACATGCTGCTCACCTCCGGCGAGCGGCAGTCGATGGCGCTGCTCGCGATGGCGATCAACGACGTCGCGAACGAGCGCGGGCTGGCGTACGAGGCTCGGTCGTTCACCGGGTCGCAGGCCGGTCTGATCACCGATGCGCAGCACGGGCGCGCCAAGATCCTCAGCATCACGCCGGAGCGGATCCAGGCGGCGCTCGGCGACGGTGCGATCGCGATCGTGGCCGGGTTCCAGGGCGTCTCCAGGGACACCAAGGACATCACCACGCTGGGCCGTGGCGGCACCGACACCACCGCGGTCGCGCTGGCGGTGGCGCTGAACGCCGACGTCTGCGAGATCTACACCGACGTCGACGGCGTCTTCACCGCCGACCCGCGGATCGTCCCGACCGCCCGCAAGCTGAGCTCGGTCGCCTTCGAGGAGATGCTCGAGCTGGCGGCCTCCGGCGCGAAGGTGCTTCACCTGCGCTCGGTGGAGTTCGCCCGCCGCCACAGCCTCCCGATCCACGTACGCTCCTCCTTCTCCACCCTCACCGGCACCGTGGTCAAGGGCAGCATCGACGCGGTCTCGCCGACGGTCGACGAACCCGGAGACGGCGTCGGGATGGAGGCGCCGATCGTCGCCGCCATCGCCTCCGACCGCAGCCAGGCCAAGATCACCGTCGTCAACGCGCCCGACAAGATCGGCGCGGCCGCGAAGGTCTTCGAGATCATCGCCGGCGTCGGGATCAACGTCGACATGGTGGTGCAGGACGCCTCACCGTCCGGCACGGAGCGTACGGACATCACCTTCACCATCCCGCGCGACGACGTCGAGCGTGCCGTGAAGGCGCTGGAGCCGGCGCAGGCCGAGCTCGGCTTCGAGCGGGTAAGCAGCGAGCCGATGATGGGCAAGGTCTCGTTGATCGGTGCCGGGCTGCGCACCCAGCCGAAGAAGATCGCCGACTTCTTCTCCGCGATCGCCCAGGCCGGGGTCAACATCCAGATGATCTCCACCTCCGAGGTGCGGGTCTCGGTCGTCGTCGCCGACGACGAGGTCGACCGGGCGGCGCAGGCCGCGGCCGAGAAGTTCAGCGACGTGGACGTCGAGAAGGTCTCCTACGGCGCCGAGCCCAACGGCGATGTCCCGGAGATCGTCGGCATCGCCCACGACCGCAGCGAAGCCAAGATCACCCTGGTCGGCGTCATCGACGAGCCGGGCGAGGCGGCCCGCGTCTTCGACACGCTCGCCGATGCCGGCATCCACATCGACATGATCGTCCAGAACGTGTCGGCCGAGGAGACGCGGCGCACCGACATCTCGTTCACCCTGCCGCGCAGCGACGTCAAGCTCGCGCGCGCGGCCCTCGGCGACATCCAGAGCGAGATCGGCTTCGCCGACCCGATCGCCGACGAGCAGATCGGCAAGCTCTCGATCGTCGGTGCCGGGATGCGTACGCATCCGGGGATCACCTCGCGATTCTTCGCCGCGCTCGCCGCCGAGGGGGTCTTCATCCGGATGGTGTCGACCTCGGAGATCAGGGTCTCGGTGCTCGTCAGCGCCGACGACCTCGACCGCGCAGTGCGCGCCACACACAGAGCATTCGGCCTCGACAGCGACGTAGAGGCCATCGTCTACGGAGGGACCGGCCGATGAGCATCAACCTGGGAATCGTGGGAGCGACCGGACAGGTGGGCGTCGCCGTACGCCAGATCCTGCTCGAGCGCGGTTTCCCGCTCGGCGAGGTCCGTTTCTTCGCCTCGGCGCGTTCGGCCGGCAAGACCATCGAGTTCGGTGACCGTTCGGTCGTCGTCGAGGACGCCGCGGTTGCGGACCCGGCCGGCCTCGACATCGCGATCTTCTCCGCCGGTGGCGCGACCTCGAAGGCGCTGGCGCCGAAGTTCGCCGAGGCCGGCGTGATCGTCATCGACAACTCCTCGGCCTGGCGCAAGGACCCGTCGATCCCGCTGGTCGTCTCCGAGGTCAACCCCTCGGCGATGGACGGCGTCATCGCGGCCCGCCAGGGCATCATCGCCAACCCCAACTGCACCACGATGGCTGCGATGCCGGCCCTCAAGGCGCTCCACGACGAAGCCGGCCTCGAGCGGCTCGTCGTATCGACCTACCAGGCGGTCTCGGGTTCCGGCGTCGCCGGCGTCGAGGAGCTGGTCAGCGAGGTCGCGGCTGCCGGCGACAAGGCCCGCGAGCTCGCCTACGACGGGTCCGCGATCGCTTTCCCGGAGCCGGACAAGTACGTCGAGACGATCGCCTACAACGTCCTTCCCTACGCCGGTTCGCTGGTCGAGGACGGGCTCAACGAGACCGACGAGGAGCAGAAGCTCCGCAACGAGTCCCGCAAGATCCTCGACCTGCCTGACCTGCGTGTCTCCGGCATCTGCGTCCGCGTCCCGGTCGTCACCGGTCACTCCCTCGCGGTCAACGCCGAGTTCTCCTCGCCCCTGACCCCCGAGCGCGCCATCGCGATCCTCTCGAACGCCCCGGGCGTCGAGCTCCGCGACGTACCCACGCCTCTGTACGCCGCCGGCAAGGACCCCTCCTACGTCGGCCGCATCCGTCAGGACGAGGGCGTACCCGACAACCGCGGCCTCGCGCTGTTCATCTCCAACGACAACCTCCGCAAGGGCGCCGCGCTCAACACCGTCCAGCTCGCCGAGCTGGTCGCCGCCGCCCTCTGACCCCTCGCCGAATCCGCACTTCTAGCGGGCCGAATCAGCAGTTGTGGGCGACGAAACTCTCGTTTCGTCGCCCA
>NZ_JBIWNX010000019.1:0-19702 GCF_044767415.1 Nocardioides sp. NPDC101246 | reverse complement strand
AAAACCCCCCCCCCGCCGGGTCGGGGGGGGGCCGCGGCGGGGGGGGCGGGGCCCCCCCCCCCCGGGGGGGGGGCGGCGGGGGGGGGGGCCCCCCCCCCCCGGCCCCCCCCCCCACAACTACATTCTCGGCCGTCGCTTCTGCGGTTTCGGCTGGGGTCAGTCGATGTAGTTGGTGGTGACCCAGTAGGCGAGGGCGTACGCGGCGGCGGAGAGGATCACGACGATGATCACTCCCCAGGCGTGGACGAGGACGTCGGTGAGGAAGAGCATCGAGAGTACGGCGACGAGTGCCGAGCCGAGGAAGCTGATCGTGAACGGGGAGCGGGCGGCGGCCAGGCGGAGGAGATAGCCGCCGAGGATGATCGCGAGGGCGAAGACGGCGATCAGGATGATCGCGCCCTTGTCGCCGAGCGACGAGGTGCCTCGCGTCCACTGGCTCACGGTGCCGCTGAACCAGACGGCCAGGGCCATGAACGCGCCGACGATGGCGCCGATCATGACCGCCGCGGACAGGCCCGACGGGGTGCCGAGGTTGATCCGTCGCCGGCTCGGGTCCTTGGGCGGCTTGGGTGCCTTGGGCGCCCTCGGTTCCTTCGCCGGCTTGGGCGGCTTCTGTGCCTTCTGCTTCTTGGCAGGCGGCTCGGGCGCGATGACGGGTGGTGCCGTCTTCTCCAGTACCTGGGTCTTCTCGCCCGAGGCAGTCTCGACCGGAGCAGCCTCGACCGGTGGCTTCTCGACCCGAGCCTTCGGGGCCTGGGTCTTCTGAGGCTGGGTCTTCGGTGGCTGGGTCTTCTCAGGCTTGGCGTCCGCCGGCTTCGTGCCCCCACGCTTCTTCTTGAAACCGAACGACGGCGCTGCGAGCTTGTCGGCGGGGTCGTTGCTCATGAGGGGCAGTTTCGCATGCCACGCGTCACATTTGAACTCAGGCGCGGGTGAGACGGATGACCGGGATCTCGCGGTCGGTCTTCTCCTCGTAGCTCCCGAAGTTGGCGGACGACTCGACGATCGCGGCCCAGGAGCGGGCACGGTCCTCGCCGTGCAGCTGTTCGGCGACCACCGGGATGGTCTCGCCGCCGAGCTCGATGGTGACCCGGTCGGGGTGGGCCGCGAGGTTGTAGTACCACGCCGGGTTCTTCGGCCCGCCGGCCGCTGAGGCGGCGATCAGCCAGGTGCTGTTGTCGCCCGGGAACCAGGCGAGCGGCGTCGAGCGGGGCTCGCCGCTCTTCTTGCCGATCGTGGTGAGCACGAGCAGCCGCATCCCGGCCATGGTGCCGTTGCTCTTGCGAGCCCGGCTCATCATCAGCTTGTTGCCCAGCTTGAGGAAGAGGTTGGCCGAGGGCTGCTTGGCACCACGAGTGCCGTTGCGAGTGTCGAAGCTCATGGCGTCGACACTACTCGGCCAGAAAGAGGTTCAGGCCCGGAGATCTTGTGATCTCCGAGCCTGAACTCGATGTCGGGTTGACAGGATTTGAACCTGCGGCCCCCTCGTCCCGAACGAGGTGCGCTACCAAGCTGCGCTACAACCCGAATGCTGCACCGAACAAACGGTCCAACGAGGAATGAGCATAGCCCAGAGACTCCCCTGAGCCGTAATCGGGCCCTACCGACCTGACGCTCCGCGTGGGGTGAGCGTCAGGAGGGTCGCCTCGGGGCGGCAGGCGATGCGGATCCGGGTGTACGGCGAGGTGCCGAGACCCGCCGAGACATGCAGCCAGGCCTGCCGTCCGCCGTGGGTGTGGGTGTGCAGGCCGCGTACCCGGGCGGGGTCGAGGTCGCAGTTGGTGGCCAGGGCTCGCCCGCCCGGCAGGCAGATCTGACCGCCGTGGGTGTGGCCGGCCAGGATCGCGTCGTAGCCGTCGGCGGTGAACTGGTCCAGGACCCGTAGATAGGGAGCGTGCGCGACCCCGAGGCGTACGTCCGCGGACGGGTCCGCGGGGCCGGCGACCGCAGACAGGTCGTCGAGGCGCAGGTGGGGGTCGTCGACGCCCGCGAAGGCGAACTCGACGCCCTTGACGGTCAGCGTCGAGCGTGTGTTGGTGAGATCGAGCCAGCCGGCCTTGGTGAACGACGCGGACAGGTCACGCCAGGGGAGCTGGGGCACGTTCGTCTGCCGTTTGCCGTTGTCCGGCAGCAGGTAGCCGATCGGGTTGCGCAGCCGCGGCTCGTAGTAGTCGTTGGAGCCGTGCACGAAGACTCCCGGTACGTCGAGCAGCGTGCCGAGGGCGTTGACGATCGATGGCACCGCGCGCTGGTGAGCCAGGTTGTCACCGGTGTCGACGACCAGGTCCGGCTTCAGGGACGCCAGGGACGTGATCCAGTCGAGCTTCTTGTGCTGCGACGGGACCACGTGCATGTCGGAGAGGTGCAGCACCCGCAGCGGGTCCGCGCCCTCGGGGAGCACCGGCAGTCCGACGTGGCGCAGCGTGTATTGACGGGCCTCCCACAGGGCGTACGCCGTCATGGCCGCGCCGGTGGCGAGCCCGGTGCCGAGTGCTGTGCCGACTACTGGGCCGATCACTGAGGCGAACCGCATGGCTCAACCCTGCCACAATGGGTTTCATGAGCACTCTGAAGGACCAGCTGAGGACCGACCTGACCTCCGCGATGAAGGCCCGCGACAAGGACCGCGCCGGGACGCTGCGCATGGTCCTGGCCTCGATCACCGAGGCGGAGGTCGCCGGCAAGGAGGCCAAGGAGCTCACCGACGACGAGATCATCACGATCCTCACCCGCGAGGCCAAGAAGCGCCGCGAGGCGGCCACCGCCTTCGCCGACGGCGGGCGCCCCGAGCAGGCCGAGAAGGAGACCGCGGAGGCCGCGGTCATCACCGAGTACCTGCCCGCTCAGCTGAGCGCCGAGGAGATCTCCGACCTGGTCAGCAAGGCCATCGCCCAGACCGGTGCGGCCGACCTCGGGATGAAGGGCATGGGCAAGGTGATGGGCGTCCTGACCCCGCAGACCAAGGGCCGTGCCGACGGTGGCGCCGTGGCCGCGGAGGTGCGCAAGCAGCTCGCCTGACGGCGGTCCGAGAACGACTGTGGCCCCACCGGATCCGGTGGGGCCACAGTCATTTGATGCTATCGGTGTCAGCCGGTCGGCCACTCCCAGCCGAAGTCGGGCTCTTCCTCGACCGCGGCCGGCTTCTCGTTGCCCGGCTTCTTCTTCTCGGGCTGCTTCTTCTTGGGCTTGGGATCGGGCTTCGGGTCCGGGCCCAGTGAGGTATAGATCGTCACCGGCGACCCCTCGGCGGCCTCGCCGGACGGAGTGGTGAAGGCAACCAGACCGGGGTCGTACTCCGAGTAGGCCTCCGGGCCGACCTGGACCTGGAAACCGGCGCCCCGCAGGATCTTCGTGGCCTTCTCGACCGTCATGCCGCCGACCCAGGGGACGTCGACCGTGTTGCCCGCGATCACCTTCGGGTCGACCTCGTGGAAGTCCACCCACTTCAGGTACTTGTCGATCACCTTCATGGCGTCACCCCACATCGGTGCGGCGACGGCTGAGCCGGAGGCCTCGCCGATGTAGGACCCACCGACGTACTGCCCGTTGAGGGTCTTCCAGGTGCCGTCGTAGTTGGCACCGGCGACCATCGCGGCGGTGGCCAGCTTCGGGGTGTATCCCATGAACCAGACGGCCATGTTGCCGTTGATGGTGCCGGTCTTGCCGGCGGCAGGCACCGAGAGTGCCTGGTTGCTCGCGAAGCCGCCTTCGATGAGGCCTCGAAGGATGTCGTTGACGGCGTCGGCGGTGCCCTCGGCCATGACCTGCTTGCAGGTCGGCTTGTACGTCTTGATCACCTTGTCGTTGGCATCAAGGATCTCGTTGACCGGAACCGAGTCGCAGTGCTTGCCGCGAGCGCCGAAGGTTGCGTACGCCTCCGCCATCTCGAGGGGGCTCACGCTGGTGACACCGAGGGCGAAGGACGGAACTCTCTCCCCGGGGGTGCAGTCGGTCTGGGCGGACTTGCAGACTGCTCCGGTCTCCTTGTCGCGACCGAACGGGGCGTCGAGCTGGATCCCCATCTTCTGGGCCATCTTGTAGGGGGCACAGAAACCGGTGATCTGGGTGAGCTGGGCGTAGAAGGTGTTCACCGACTCTCGGGTGCCGGTGTAGGCGTCCTTCATTCCTGAGGTCGTCGAGTTGCTGACAGGCCAGGGGCCGGTGAACTTGCCATCGCCAGGGCAGGGCGCGAACGACGACTGGTCGAGGGTCAGGTGCTCCGGCGAGTTGATCTGCTGCTTCAGCGGGAAGCCCTGCTCGATCGCAGCAGTAAGAACGAACGGCTTGAAGGTCGAGCCAGCTTGGAATCCGGCGGAGTCACCGTACTGGGTCGGAACCATGTAGTTGAGGTAGGACTCACCCTTCTTCCGCTTGTCGCCCATCGGCCGCGACTGGGCGAGCCCACGCACCCGGCCGGTGCCGGGCTCGACCATGGCGAGCGCGCCGATCGCGTCGTCCGTGGAGTCGACGTGGTCTTCGACCGATGCCTGAGCAGCGTCCTGGAAGCGCTGGTCCAACGTGGTCTTGATGGTCAGGCCGCTGGACCTGATCAGCGCCAGTCGGTCAGCCTCTGTCTCGCCGAAGGAGGGGTCCTTGATCAGCCAGTTGAGCACGTAGTCGCAGAAGAACTCAGCGGAGGAGCCGAGGCAGCCGTTGCGCTGCTTCTGGACGTCCAGGCCGAGGTTGGCGTCCTTCAGCTTCTCCGCCTCGGGGCGGGAGACGACCTTGAGCGCGGCCATCCGGTCGATGACGACGTTGCGGCGGGCGATGGTGGCGTCGGGGTAGTTGGTCGGGTCGTAGCCGGTGGGGTTCTTCACCATCCCGGCCAGCATCGCCGACTGCTGCCAGTTGAGCTCGGAGGCGTTGACGTTGAAGTAGTGCTTGGCGGCGGCCTGGACGCCGTAGGCGCCGTCGCCGAAGTAGGCGGCGTTGAGGTAGCGCTCCAGGATCCAGTCCTTGGAGTGCTTCTCCTCCAGCGCGATCGCGTAGCGCAGCTCGCGGACCTTGCGGGCCGTCGACTTCTCGATGGCCGCCTTGCGCTCGGCCTCGGTCTTCGCCGAGTAGACCAGGGTGGTCTTGACCAGCTGCTGGGTGATCGAGGAACCACCCTGCACCGAGTCGCTCGCCTGGTTGGTGATCAGCGCGCGCAGCGTGCCCTTGAGGTCCATCGCGCCGTGCTGGTAGAAGCGGTAGTCCTCGATCGCCAGGAGCGCCTTCGTCATGTTGGACGAGATCTGGTCGAGAGGACGGTAGACGCGGTTCTGGTCGTAGAGCGTCGTGATCAGGTTGCCCTTGCGGTCGACGATCTTGGTCGTCTGGGACATGTCGTCGACCTCGAAGGCCTGCGGCAGCGAGTCCATCTTCTCGGCGGTCTCCTTGGCCGCGAGCCCGGCCACACCGGCGAAGGGGATGGCGAGACCTGCGGCGACGACTCCGAGGACGGCTGCCACGCCGCACATGACGGCGAGATGCTTGAGCACGGTCTGCGGGCGCAGCGACGGCGAGGACATGCTGGTCATCGTAGGTGATCGCGGCTAATAGCACATGATTCGCAAATGTAGCCGGACAGGGAGGCCACAAAGGGGTCCTAGGACCCCTACTAGTCATTTCGAACTACGTACTTTGGGCCAGAAGGGTGTGTCACTCGACAGGCTCGGGTCCTTAACCTTTAGTCCGCACGGGCGCCCACGCCGTCAAATTGGGGAGGGCGATGCGCTCCGATGAAGGGATGGCACACAATGTGGGTTGATGAATGGTCGCTGCAGGCCGCTTGTCGTGAGAACGAGCCCGACGAGCTCTTCGTGCGTGGAGCCGAGCAGAACAAGGCCAAGATGGTCTGTTCCGGCTGCGTCGTCCGCACCGAATGCCTCGCCGAGGCGCTCGACAACCAGATCGAGTGGGGTGTCTGGGGCGGCATGACCGAGCGCGAGCGTCGTGCGCTGCTCCGCCGCAGCCCGAACGCCTCCTGGCGCGCCGTGCTCGAGGCCGCGCGCACCCGTGCCTCGGTGGAGTGACCACCCGTCCCCTACTCGAGTGGATCGCTGAAGATCTTGGTCTGAGCCAGGACGTACGTTCCGTACGTCCTGGCTCGACCCCGTTTTCAGGTGCTCAGCCCTGGGCCAGCAACCGGGCGATCTCGCGGAGCCCGTCGAGATCGTGTACGTCACCGGGCAGCGCCGGCACGACCGCGGTCGGCACCTGGGGATGGGCCACCGCGAAGCGCTCGCGCAGCTGGTCCTGGCGCTCGACCAGGAGCGCGCGGTCGGCATGGAGTCGCAGCAGCCCGGCGGTGAGAGGCGCGTCGGGGAGACGCTCGGAGGCGGCTCCCGCCGCGGCCGCGGTGAGCGCGGCGTCGTCGGGCAGGGTGGCTCGGTTGACGACCAGGCCCTGGAGCGGCATCCGGTCGCCGGAGAGCCGCTCGACGAAGTAGGCGGCCTCCCGGAGCGCGTCGGGCTCGGGGGCTGCGATGACGAGGAAGGCGGTCTCGTCGGCCTGCAGCAGTGCGTAGGTCTCCTGGGCCCGTTGCCGGAAGCCACCGAAGACGGTGTCGAGTGCGGTCACGAAGGTCTGCAGGTCGGTGAGCATCTGCCCGCCGAGCACCTTCTTGAGCGCGTTGGTGACGATGTTGATCCCGGCCGACATCAACCTGACCGGGCCCTTGGCCGGGGCCAGCATCAGGCGCAGGAAGCGCCCGTCGAGGAAGCTGGAGAGGCGCTCGGGGGCGTCGAGGAAGTCCAGGGCGCTTCGACTCGGGGGTGTGTCGACGATGATCAGGTCGTAGTCGCCGTTGCCGCCGTTGTGGGCGAAGGAGTCGCGGTAGAGCTGGCCGAGCTTCTCCATCGCCATGTATTCCTGCGTGCCCGCGAAGCTGGAGCTCAGCGCGATGTAGAACTGGTTGTTGAGGATCTGCTGCGCCTTCTCGGGGCTGGCCTGGGACTCGACCACCTCGTCGAAGGTGCGCTTCATGTCGAGCATCATCGCGTCGAGGGTGCCGGGACCGATGTCGGGGACGGGACGAGGAGTGTTGTCGAGCTGGTCGATGCCCATCGACTGGGCCAGCCTGCGGGCGGGGTCGATCGTCAGCACGACGACCTTCCGGCCCCGCTCGGCTGCCCGGAGCGCGAGCGCCGCCGAGGTCGTCGTCTTGCCCACGCCGCCGCTGCCGCAGCAGACGATGATGTGGGTGTCGCGGTCATCGAGCAGTCGGTCGACGTCGAGGGCCTGGGTGTGGTCGGCGTGGGCGGCCAACGGGCCGACGCGGGGACGTGCCGTCATGCGAGCCCCTGATCCTTGAGCTCGGCCGCGAGCTCGTAGAGCCCACCGATGTCGATCCCGCCGGCGATCCGGTCGAGCTCGTAGGTCGGGACCCCGAGGCCGGCGACGAGGTCGCGCTGCGCGTCCTCGAGGGCTCGGCGCTCGGCGTACTCCTTCGCCTCGTCGGTGAGGGCGGAGATCAGGGCCGGGTCGGGTTCGACGCCGGCGCGCTTGAGGTCCTCGGCGATCATCTCGCTGTCGAGGGAGCCGGCGAGGGCGGGGGCGAGCGACTCGTCGGGGAGGTCGCGGGGGCGCACCTGGTTGACGATGACACCGCCGACGGGGAGGCCGGCGGCGCGCAGCTCGCCGATGCCGTCGGAGGTCTCCTGGACCGGCATCTCCTCCAGCAGCGTGACCAGATGGACGGCGGTGCGGCGGGAGCGGAACAGGGTCATCATGGTGTCGGCCTGGTTCTTGATCGGGCCGACCTTGGCCAGACCCGCGACCGACTCGGACACGTTGAGGAAGGTGGTGATCCGGCCGGTCGGGGGAGCGTCGAGCACGACGGCGTCGTAGGTCCGCGCGCCCTTGTTGCGGCTGTTGCGCTGGACGGCCTCGAAGAGCTTGCCGGTGAGGAGGACGTCCCTGACCCCCGGCGCGATCGTGGTCGCGAACTCGACGACGCCGAACCGGTCGAGGGCACGGCCGGCCGGGCCGAGCTTGTAGTACATCTTGAGGTATTCGAGGAGGGCTTCCTCCGGGGCGATGTGCAGCGCGTAGACGTTGCCCGGCTCGGCGTCGGCACCCGATCGCGACCGCAGCCGCAGCCCGGTCGCGATGCGGGTCTCGGCGTAGGGCAGCGGGTCGACGTCGAACATCCGCGCCACCCCCTGGCGGCCCTCGACCTCGCAGAGCAGGACGTTCTTCCCGTGGGAGGCCAGCCCGAGCGCGAGAGCCGCAGCCACCGTCGACTTGCCCGTGCCGCCCTTGCCGGTCACCACATGCAGCTGCACGTGGGGCCAGTCGGAACTCATGGACCTGACTTTATCCGGGCTCAGGGTGTTGTGAACCTGAGAGTGACCTATAGATCACTCTCAGGTTCACAACTCAGGGGGTGATGTTGAGGTTCTCGACGATCTTGGTGCCGAGCACGGTGTCGCCGGTGATCTCGACCTTGCTCGGGTCGCCGGAGGCGCGGCCGCCGGCGAGGAGGACGTACGTCTCCCGGTCGGTGGTGAGGGTGACGGTGGGCGCGGTCGGGTCGGCCACCGGGACGCCCTTGCCATCCTTGGTGACGGTGAACGCGTAGGGGGCGTGGCCCTCGACCTCGACGACGACCGAGGCGCCAGGGGCACCGCCGGCCTTCTTCGCGAGCACGAAGCCGACGCCTTCGAGCAGGTAGTCGGCGGTGTGGAGGGCGCCGGGGCTGTCGAGGTGGCCAGGGCGGCCGGTGGCGCGGCGGATGTCCTGCTCGTGCAGCCAGACGTCGAGCGGCCGGTTGCGGAGCAGCTTGCCGGTCGTCCACCCGAGCGCGCCGAAGATGCCGGACGCCGGCACTGCGGGGTCCTCGGGCGGGGAGGCGAGCAGTTCGTCGTGACGTACGGCGGAGTGGCGGCGGATCTCGTCGATGATGCTCGCCGGTGAGGCCTCGCGGCGGGTGAGCACGCCGATCTCGGTGAACTGGCCCATCGGCGACTTGATGTGGGCGGACTCGGGCACGGTGGCGTCCTCGCGGGGCGCGCCGGCGGTGAGGCCCTCGAGATGGGCGACATGGGAGGCGATGGCGCGTACGTCCCAGCCGGGGAGGTCGGTGGGCCGGTCCCAGTCGGGCTCGGAGAGCTCCTCGAGGAGCGTGAGGAGGTCCTGGATCGAGGACCACCAGGAGTCGACGTACGTCTTCAGCTGCTCTGCGGAAGTCACGGACCTGACGATAGTGGGCCTCGCCCTCGGTTGGAAGGTCAAACCATCTCGTCGGGAAACCGGTCCGCGGGTCCGCGAAGTAGGGTGCCGATATGACCAAGTGGGAGTACCAGGTAGCGCCGATCCTCAACCACGCTGCGGCGCAGATTCTCAACAACTTCGGTGCCGATGGGTGGGAGCTCGTCTCCATCCTCGACAACGGCACCGGCAACTACGTCGGCTTCTTCAAGCGGGCGGTCTCGGAGTGAGCGCGCCCGAGGAGGTCCTCGCCGAGCTCGGGCTGTCGGTGCCGGAGGTGGTTCCTCCGGTGGCGGCCTACATCCCGGCGCTTCGCACCGGCGACTACGTCTTCACCTCCGGCCAGCTGCCGATGAAGGACGGCGCGATGCTGTCCACCGGCAAGCTCGGTGGCGAGGTCTCGCCCGAGGAGGGCGTGGCGGCCGCGCAGCAGTGCGCGCTCAACGCGCTCGCCGCGGTCAAGGCCGAGATCGGCGACCTGTCGCTGGTCAAGCGGGTCGTCAAGGTGACCTGCTTCGTCGCCTCCACTCCCGACTTCACCGCCCAGCCGAGCATCGCCAACGGTGCCTCCGAGCTGCTCGGCAAGGTCTTCGGTGACGCCGGCCGCCACACGCGTTCCGCCGTCGGCGTGCCGGTGCTGCCGCTCGACGCGCCCGTCGAGGTGGAGATCATCGTAGAAGTCTGACCCTCGGATCGGGGGTAGGGCGCGGGTGTGAGCGTCGCTACAGTGACGAACGTGCGTATCCCGATCCCTCCAGTCCGGCTTGGTGACGACATCGTGGCGTTGGCCGGGGAGTACGCCCAGGGCGTACGCACCCCGGTCGAGCCGCGCGACGCGGCGACGGTGCTCCTGCTCCGGCCGGGATCCGGCGCCGATTCTGATGCTGGCCCTGAGGTCTACCTGCTCCGGCGGCAGCTGACGATGGGGTTCGCCGCCGGGATGGCTGTCTTCCCCGGCGGCGGCGTGGACGTACGCGACGCCGAGCTGCCCGACTCCTGCTGGGCCGGGCCGTCCGCCGGAGAGTGGGCGCGCCGGCTCGGGGTCGATGAGTCCCGCGCGCGGGCGCTGGTCGCCGCGGCGGTGCGGGAGACGTTCGAGGAGTGCGGGGTCCTGCTCGCGGGGCCGTCGGGCGATGCCGTCGTCGACGACGTCTCGGGGCCGGAGTGGGAGGCGGACCGGGTCGCTCTGGAGTCGCGCTCGCTGTCGCTGACCGAGCTGCTGACCCGGCGCGGGCTGGTTCTGCGTACGGATCTGCTGGCGCCGTGGGCCGCATGGACGACGCCCGTCTTCGAGCCGAAGCGGTTCGCGACCTGGTTCTTCGTCGCGCGGCTGCCCGAGGGGCAGGTGACCCGCGACGTGTCGAGCGAGTCCTCCTCGGTGCTGTGGCTGGGGACCGCTGATGCGGTCGCCCAGGTCGAGGCCGGCGAGCTGGCGATGATGCCGCCGACCTACCTCAACTGTCTCGAGGTCTCGTCGATCGGCTCGGAGGACGAGGTTCTCGCCGCCGCCGAGGAGCGTGAGCTGACGATGTTCACACCGACCGTCGCGGAGGTTGACGGCGGCCACACGCTGTCGATGATGCCGCTGCACGCCTCGCTCGTCGCTGGAAGGGGACGCCCATGAACGAGTCCTGGTCAGGTGGGGTCTTCGGGGAGCGCGGTCGGTGCATCCTCGCGCCGAACCCCGGCATCATGTCGCTCGACGGCACCAACACCTGGGTGCTGCGCGAGCCGGGTGCGCGCCGGTCGGTCGTGATCGACCCCGGCCCTCTCGACGAGGGGCACCTCGATGCCGTCGCGGAGGCCGCAGGCGAGGTCGCGACGGTGCTGCTGACCCATCATCACTATGACCACTCCGAGGCGGCACGGGCCTTCGCGGAGCGGGTCGGGGCAGGCGTACGCGCTCTTGATCCTGAATACCGGCTCGGGACCGAGGGGCTCGGGGACGGCGACGTCATCGAGGTCGACGGGCTGGAGATTCGCGTCGTCGGGACTCCCGGGCACACCGCGGACTCGCTCTCCTTCTGGCTGCCGGGTGATGGGGCGGTGCTCACCGGCGACACGGTCCTCGGTCGTGGGACGACCGTCGTGGCTCATCCCGACGGTCAGCTGGGTGCCTATCTGGACTCCCTCGACCGCCTCCACGCGCTCGCTTCCGAGCACGGTGTCGGTGCTGTTTGGCCTGGTCACGGCCCGGTCATCGGTAATGCGCTCGGAGCTCTCGACTACTACATCGCCCACCGCCGCGAACGCCTCGGCCAGGTCGAGGAGGCTCTCTCCGGGCTCGGCACCACCCCTGCGGATGCGGATCCGCGGGCGATCGTCGAGATCGTGTACGCCGACGTCGACCAGGTCCTCTGGGGCGCCGCCGAGCTCTCGGTGCGAGCGCAATTGGCTTACCTCGCCGAGCGCTGAGGCCTACTGTTCGGCTCATGGCCATCCTGCCCGGAGTCGAGCTCCTGCTTCCCGACCCACCCGCGTGGCGGGCATGGCTGGAGGAGCACCATGCCGACACACCCGCGGTCTGGCTGGTGCTGACCAAGAAGGGCGGCACGCTCACCACGCTGGCCTGGCAGACGGCGCTCGACGAAGCGCTCTGCTTCGGCTGGATCGACGGCCAGGCCCGGCGCCGCGACGATCAGTCGTCGTTCCAGCGGTTCACCCCGCGTGGGCCGAAGAGCCGCTGGTCACTGAGGAACGTCGAGCACATCGGCCGCCTCGAGGCCGAGGGCCGGATGACCGCCGCCGGCCGAGCTGCCGTGGAGGCGGCCAAGGCGGACGGGCGGTGGGACGCGGCGTACGCCGGTCCTGCCACCGCCGAGACCCCGCCCGAGCTCCTCGCCGCGATCGCCGCGGTGCCCGAGGCGCAGGCGATGTACGACGTCCTCACCTCCCAGAACCGTTTCGCCCTCTACCACCGCCTCACCGCCCTGAAGACCGAGGCCGCTCGGGCGCGCAAGGTCGAGGAGTTCGCCGCCATGCTCGCCCGCCACGAAACGTTCTACCCCCAGAAGCGCCAGCCTCAGTAGCTCCGTCCGGCGGGGGAAGGCATATCGGCCTTCCTTCGCCTGACGTGTCCCCAGATGAGGAAGCCGGTCACGACCGCACCAACGGCTCCGACCGGCGGTAGCCAGCGGAGTGGGCTGGGCTCGGCCCACTCCGTGTCCGGCGTCTGGACGGCCAGATCCTCGGGGAGGGCTGTGGCGATGCTCAACATCTGCAGTCGGTAGTCGATCTCCGCCACGATCTCGGTCGAGCCGTCGTCGGCGACGGTACGGAGGTCGGTGCCCTCATCGCCCGCGGTCACGATGAGCGGGGTCCCGCCGGTCAGCCATCCTGCAACCTCGACGAGCCGACGAGCGTCGAGGTCGACACCGCGAACGGTCGATCCGATCGTGAAGGTGACTCGTGAGGACAAGTTGTCGACCGTTCGGACGTCGTCCGCCGCTGCGTCGGTGCCGATCCAGGTTGACAGGCTGTCCTGGTCGGCGAGGCCGGTGTTGTCGGAGGGGCCGGGGAGGTCGGCAGCTTTGTCTGCTGGCCAGATCTGAGTGCCAGTCGCGGACCGGGCGACGACGGTGCCGTCGTTGCCAATGCCTGCATGTGTCCAGTTGGCCTTGGGGAGCGGTTCGGCCGTGCCATGGGGCGTGATGCGACCGGCCTGCTGGTCTTCGTCGTTGGAGTCCCAGACCAACCACGACGAGTCCGGTGACCAAGAGAAACTGGTGATCCTCCCGCGCTCGAGTTCGATGGGTTGCCTGGTCACTTTCCCCGTCTGCAGATTGATGACGTTGAGGCCGGAGTCCTTGGTGACGTACGCCAGGTGGAGGCCGTCGGGGGAGAGATGCATGGCCCCTTCCTCCCGCATCGCGAAGAAGCTGTCAGTTCCCGGCAGGGCCAGACGCTTGTATTCGCCGTCGGCGGTGATCACCACTGCGACCCCCTCGCAGTACTCCTCACAGTTTTCCTGGTCGTCTATCGCGCCGCTCTCGTCGCCGAACGCGAGGATGGCGCGGCCGACCGCTCGGGAGTCGGCGACGGGAACATCGGAGACTGGGACGCCAGGCTCGGTGAAGGGGTCCGCCCAGCGGATGCGCCGCGGAATCACCGCGCGGCTCGGCGTTTCAGAGTCCGGCGAAGAGGACGTGATCTCGATCGTGCCGCCAGAGCCTTCCACCTTCGCGCCCTGCGGCAGGAGGTCGGCGGGGTCAAAGAAGATGAACGCGCCGACGACGGCGAGAATACAGGCGAGAGGGATGACGGCTGCGAGCACGCGCTTCGCCCGTCGCCAGCGGACGGCGACCACGACGGAGATGACCACAACCGCCGCGACCAGCCAGAACACTGCTGTGTTGACCCACAGCGGCAGGAAGAACGGCTGACTGCGGTGCACCGTCGGGTGCTTGATCGAGTCGGCATCGATGAGGTCGTACGCAATGCTGACGGTGTCGACGACCATGTTCGCGTCTCCGTCGACCGCGATCAGCGAGTTTCCGCCGGTGCCTTCGCCTTCGGGTGCATCGTCGACCGCCCAGACCTGGCCGAAGTAGACGTCGTCCTGGCCATGCAGCTTGAACAACGGCCCGTCGCCGACCCAGCCGACCGGACGCAGCGGCATCTTGGTTGGATTCGGGTAGGTCGGGCCGTTGCCGTCGACCCGGGCCAGTCCGTCCTCCGTCGTGGCGTAGAGGTCGGACCCGTGGAACATGATCGGCCCGTAGGCGTTGTCGGGCAGCGCCAGCGGTGCGATCTCGCCGCCAGGCCGCTGGACGCGGAGAGCGGAGTCCAAAGCCCCGTTGAAGGCGATGGTTCCGTCGTCGGCGACCGCCCACAGGCTGAGGTCCGTCACCGTGCCGATCCTGCCGGAGTAGGTGGTTACGGTCGCCGATGCGTGCGTGATGACCCCCGCCACGGCATCGCCGGGGACGTACGACTCGGAGTCCCAGCGGTCCATCTGATGACCGGTCCAGAGCAGCTGGCTGCCGCCCTCAGACCACTCCATGCCAGTGACGTAGGTGCCCCCGTCGTTGCTGAGATCCCACTCGGAGGTTTCTCCGGTGGTCAGATCGGCGATGCGTACGCCGCCCGAAGCGCGCTCACTGCCAGCTGCCGCGTCTCGGCCCAGTCCCCAGGACCACGCCAGGTGGCGCCCGTCGGGAGAGAGGGCGAGGGGGTGTTGCCCGCCGTCGTCGCCGTCGGAGTTCCTCCAATAGGGATCGAGACCGATGAAGTCCGGAAGGTAGAGCGGGTGGTAGTCGCCGTCGTCGGCGTCGACGACGATCGCGACGGCTCCGTTCGAGTCCTGAGCACGTTGGGCGTATGCGACCGCACCGGCGCCGATCGCCAGGTCGTGTTCCAGTTTCCCGGCGTTGATGTAGTGGCCGTCCCCGGTCTCGGCCAGCCACGTCGGCGTCGCAAAGATCGTGTCGGGGACGGCGAGGTCGGTGTCGCTTCGGGCAGGGTCGACTTCGGCGGAGTCGCGCTGCGGGGCGAAGGCGATGGAGCCGGCGATGAGGGCGATGGCGGCCGAGACGGCGCTGACGGCGATGACGACCGAGCGGCGATGGGCGCGTCGGCCTCGGGTGAAGGTGTCAGTGGGCACGTACGCCTTGGGCGCTCGCTCGGCGATGCGGTGTAGCTCGTCGCGGAGCTGCTGGTCAGTCATGGAGGAGCTCCTCGAGATGAGGTGCGAGGGTGCGCAGGCGGGCGAGGGCCTTGCGGGTCGTGGACTTGACCGTGCCGGAGTGGATCCCGAGGACGTGGGCGGTCTGGACCTCGGTGAGGTCTTCGAAGAATCTGAGCACGAGGATCGTGCGCTGTCTCGGGGTCAGCTCGGCGAGCGCCTGCTCGAGGCTCAGTCGGAGATCTGAGTCCTTCGCCAGGGCAGATGGCGCGTCGTACGACTCCATCGGAGTCTCCTGAATACGACGTCGGCGCCACCAGGAGATGTTCTGGGTGTAGAGGATGCGGCGGATGTACGGCTCGGGGTCACCGTTGATGCGATGCCACGACTTTGCGGCCGAGAAGAGCGCCTGCTGCACGAGGTCCTCGGCCAAGTGGGCGTCGCCGGTCAGCAGGTAGGCGGTGCGGGAGAGCGCGGGTACCCGGGTGCGTACGAAATGCTCGAACGCCCCGCGATCGAGTTCTGTGGGGGACAAAGGCGCGGCCTCCTCTCACCGGCAAATACGCCGGTGGGGAGGAGGCCGGGTGCCTTCGTAAAGTTAAAAGATCAGCGGGCGCGGCGGGCCATGCGCTCGATGTCCATGATGACCACGCTGCGCGGCTCGAGGCGGAGCCAGCCGCGGCTGGCGAAGTCGGCCAGGGCCTTGTTGACCGTCTCGCGGGAGGCGCCGACGAGCTGGGCGAGCTCCTCCTGGGTGAGGTCGTGGTGGACGTGGACGCCGTCGTCGGCGGTGCGGCCGAAGCGGTCGGCGAGGTCGAGCAGGGCCTTCGCGACACGGCCGGGGACGTCGGAGAAGACGAGGTCGGCGACGACGTCGTTGGCCTTGCGGAGTCGGCCGGCCAGCTGGGCGAGGAGGCCGCGGGCGACGACCGGGCGGCCCTCGAGCCACTTGAGGAGGTCCTCGTGCGACAGGCTCGCGAAGGCGGAGTCGGTGACCGCGGTGACGGTGGCCGAACGGGGGCCGGGGTCGAAGAGCGAGAGCTCACCGAACATCTGGCCGGGGCCCATGATGGCGAGCAGGTTCTCGCGGCCGTCGGACGAGGTGCGGCCGAGCTTCACCTTGCCGTCGATCACGACGTACAGCTTGTCGCCGGAGTCGCCCTCGTGAAAGAGCACCTCCCCGCGGCGGAGCTTCGACTCTGCCATCGAGGCGTGCAGGGCCGTCATCGACTCGTCATCGAGTGCGCTGAAGAGCGGTGCCTGACGGAGTACGTCGTTGTCCATTGCGGCCATTCCTCCTGGATTTTCCCCACATCCGCGGGTATTACACCGGGAATCCTATCTGTGGAACGTCTCACAAGTGCACATCCCCCACCGATAAGCGCAGAAAGTGCATGTGTTGAGCGGTGTTTGTGCTAGCAGCCTCACGGGCCGGATCGGGATTGTCGGTGCGGCCGCGTAGCCTTGCTGCGTGCCTGCCCAGAAGTTTGCGACTGAGACGCGCCTGGGTCTGGTGCGTCGTGCCCGTCGGATCGACCGCGTCCTCGGTGAGACCTACCCGGATGCGAAGGCCGAGCTCGACTTCACCAACCCGTTCGAGTGCTTGGTCGTGACCGTGCTGAGCGCGCAGACCACGGACAAGCGGGTCAACCTGGCCTCGCCCGCTCTGTTCGCGGCCTACCCGTCGGCGAAGGAGATGGCGGCGGCGCCCCGGGAGCACCTGGAGCAGCTCGTCGGGCCGCTCGGGTTCTTCCGTGCCAAGACCGAGTCGCTGCTGAAGCTGAGCGCCGTGCTGGTGGAGGAGTACGACGGCGAGGTGCCTTCGCGCCTGGAACAGCTGGTGAAGCTGCCCGGCGTCGGGCGCAAGACCGCCAACGTGGTGCTCGGCAACGCCTTCGGCAAGCCCGGGATCACCGTCGACACGCACTTCGGCCGGCTCTCGCGGCGCTTCGGTTGGACGACCGAGAAGGACCCGGTCAAGGTCGAGCACGAGGTCGGGGCGCTGTTCGAGAAGCGGGACTGGACCATGCTGTCCCACCACGTGATCTGGCACGGGCGGCGGATCTGTCACGCCCAGAAGCCGGCGTGCGGTGCCTGCCCGATCTCCCAGATGTGCCCTGCGTACGGGGAGGGGCCGACCGACCCTGACGCCGCGGCCAAGCTGGTCCGCACGGAGGGCCGCAACTGATGGTGCGTGCCCTGGGGAGACGAGCCCGGGTCGTGTCGGCAGCTGCCCTGCTGCTGGCCGTCCTGGCCGGTTGCGGCACCGACTCCTCCGACGGGGGCGGACAGTCCGGCGCGCCACTGGCCAATGAACCGTCCTCCAAGGTGAACGTCGCCACCGCGGAGATGGTCGCGGCCAAGAAGGCGTCGAAGGTGGAGGCCTGCGAGGAAGGGCCCGCAAGCGACGGCGGCCTGCCGTCGATCGTGCTGGCCTGCCTCGGCGGTGGCGAGTCCGCCGACCTCGCCTCCTTCGAGGGGCCGATGGTGATCAACCTCTTCCAGGGCTTCTGCGCGCCCTGCAAGGAGGAGATGCCTGCGCTGCAGAGCTTCTACGAGACCTACGGCGACGAGGTGCCGGTGATCGGCATCGACGTCATGGACACCGTCCCCGGGGTCGCGCTCGAAGAAGCGATCTCGCGCGGCGTGACCTTCCCGATGTACGCCGATCCAGGCGGCGAGCTGCAGGGCGGGCCGCTCACCGCGCGCGCGGTGCCGGCGACGTACGTCCTGTCCTCCTCCGGCGAGGTGGAGCTGCTGCAGATGGGCGGCATGACCAGTGCGACCCAGGTGAAGGAGCTCGTCGAGAAGAAGCTGGGGATCACGCTGTGAGCGAGCGTCAGACGGCCAACGGGACTCGGCCGGAGTGGTTCGACGAGATCGTCGAGGCCGCCCGGCAGATCCAGGGCGAGGACATCTCACAGTTCCTGCCGCCGGCCGACGGCAGCGCACGCGAGTCGGCCGTACTGATGCTGTTCGGCGAAGGTCCCTCGGGTCCCGAGCTGTTGCTGACGGAGCGCTCGCACACGATGCGCTCGCACCCCGGCCAGGTCTCGTTCCCCGGCGGCCGGCTCGATCCGGGCGAGACCGTCGAGGAGGCGGCGCTGCGGGAGGCCTGGGAGGAGACCGGGCTCGACCCCACCGGCGTCGACGTCGTCGGCCGCCTACCGGCGCTGTGGATCCCGTTCTCCAACCACGCGGTGGTGCCGATCATCGCGTGGTGGCGAGAGCCGTCTCCGGTCACGGCCCGCTCGATCGAAGAGGTGCATGCCGTCTACCGGGTGCCGTTGTCGGATCTCATGGATCCTGCCCATCGGATCCAGGTCGGCGCGCCGGGCCGCAGCGGATGGCTGATGCCCGCGTTCTTGATCGGACCGGAGAAGGATGTCATCCTCTGGGGCTTCACAGGTGGAATCATCAGCCGCTTCTTCACCTATCTCGGGTGGATCACGGAGATTCCGGACGCGCCGATCAAGGAGTTGCCCGAATACATGTTCCAGGGACGCGAACGGAATCGGCCGTGAACTTTCTTGACTGGATCCTGATCATTCTCGTCGGGGCCTACGCGCTCTCGGGCTATTGGCAGGGCTTCATCACCGGCGCCTTCGCGACCGGCGGACTGCTGCTCGGTGGCTTCATCGGTATCTGGCTGGCGCCGAAGGTGCTCGGCAGCGCGGCTCCGTCGTTGTGGGTCTCGCTCGGCGCCCTGTTCGTCGTGATCGCGTGTGCGTCCATCGGGCAGGCGGTGCTGCAGTACGGCGGCGTACGCGTGCGGGACGAGATCACCTGGCAGCCGGCTCGGATCGTCGATGCGCTCGGCGGCTCGCTGCTCAGCGCGGCGGCCGTGCTGGTGGTTGCCTGGGCTCTCGGGGTCGCGGTCTCGGGGGCACAGATCAACGGGCTCACGCCCGCGGTGCGTGGCTCGGCGATCCTGGCCAAGGTCGACTCGATCATGCCGTCGCCTGCCGACCGTGCGTTGAGCGCGTTCAACGACGTCGTCGGCACCTCGTTCTTCCCGCGCTACCTGGAGCCGTTCGCCAATGAGCGGATCGTCGAGGTCGGTCCCGGTCCGCGGCGGATGCTCACCGACCCCGATGTCGTACGCGCGGGCGAGTCGGTCCTCAAGATCCGCGGCGCCAACGAGTGCGGCAAGGGTGTCGAGGGCACCGGGTTCGTCATCGGGCGTGGCTATCTGATGACCAACGCCCACGTCGTCGCCGGCGTCGACGACCCCAACGTCATCGTCGGTGACGGAGCCAACGACGCCAAGGTCGTCCACTACGACCCTGAGATCGACATCGCGGTCCTGAAGTTCGAGGGCGGCGGCAACCTCAAGCGCCTCGATTTCGACCGCACCGCCGGCGCCGAGGACCCGATCGCTGTTCTGGGCTATCCGCAGGACGGCCCCTTCGACGTACAGCCCGGTCGTATCCGCGCCGAGCAGCGCCTCCGCTCGCCCGACATCTACGGCGTCGGCACCGTCATCCGAGACGTCTACTCCGTACGCAGCCTCATCCGCCCCGGCAACTCCGGCGGTCCCATCGTCGACTCCGAGGGTGACGTCGTCGGCGTCGTCTTCGCCGCCTCGGTCACCGACTCCGAGACCGGCTACGCCCTCACCACCGACCAGGTCATCGAGATCGCCCGCGAGGCTCGCTCCCAGACCGCTGCCGTCGACACCGGAGCCTGCGCCGGCTGACACCCCCTCTCGCCGAGACGGTAGATGTGGCGGTCGAATCTGTAGTCCCTTACGTCGAATCTGTAGTTGTGGGGGGGGGGGCGGGGGGGGGGGGGCCCCCCCCCCCCCACGGGCGCGCCCCCCCCCCCCCCCCCCCCCCGGGCCCCCGCGGCCGCGGGGGACGGGGGGCGGGGGGGGGCGCGGGCCGC
>NZ_JBIWNX010000018.1:0-122223 GCF_044767415.1 Nocardioides sp. NPDC101246 | reverse complement strand
CCGTTCGTGACCGCCTCCGAGGCCGCCACGATCGGGTCGTCCAACGCCTTCAGGAACGAGTTCTCCCCGATCACCGCGTTCAACAACGCATGCGACCAGTTCGGCAGGATCCCCGAGATCTCCAACATGATGTTGCCGATCGAGGTCCCCGCCCCCGCCACGAACTGCCCCGTGCACCCGTTGTCATAGGTCCACCACTGCGGCGTCGTGCCATAGGCCGACTCCAACGAGACCTCGTCCTTGTTACGGAACGGATCCAGCTCGTCGTTGACCTCCTCCGGGTCGTTCAGCTCCGTGCCCGCCTTCGACGCCGCCCCCAACGCCGTCATCCGCACAATGAAGCTGCCATCCCCGTACGGAGAAGCCGGCATCGGCGCATCCAGGTTGTTGCACGCATCGCTCACACCCGAGAGCCCACCCGTCGGATCGAACGGGATCGGGATATCGATCCCCCTCGGCCCCGCAGCCGCCGGACCAGCAACCGAAAACAGGCAGACGATGAGCGCACCCACGAGCACCGATATGCGCACCCACGAGCGGGACCGTCCCGATGTCCCGAATACTTTCCCGAGTCCCACTATCCGACCACCCCCGACCGTGGCACTGCACCAGATCACACCACAATCGGCTCTGCTACACAGCCCTTCTGTCCCATGCAGCGACGTGAGTTACCTGGACTCTAATTGGCCGGATCGGAGGTGCCGGGAGACAAAGTCCTCAGCGAAATGACGTGCCTGGCTGATCTGGTCTTGGCCACAACCACACAGCCGCAGACATCCAGCAGCGATCTTGTTGGCGCGCGCCTTGTCGACGGTGACGCCGTCGGCGCGGAGCACGATGACGCCCTCGACCTGTTGGATCAGCATCGCACCCAGTTCCTCATCCGCGTCGCCGAGGCCACACTGCTCCGCGAGGCGAGCCCCGAATGCCTCGTAAGAGGAAGTCAGTTCACGGAGCTCATCGCGGAAGCCGGCATAGACCTCGCCTTTGCCCGCCGAGACCACATCAGGAAGCCGCGCGAGCATGCCCACGTTGTGCGGCGCATCGGCCAACGTCTGAATATCAACGAGAGCGAGCACGAACAGCGCTGCCTCGGGGCACGTTGGCGACACCTCGGCCTCGATCTGGGCAACCTTGTCCTGGCTCGGGCGGACCGTGGCCCCCAGCAGATCGGCAAGGATCTCGTCCTTGCCCGCGAAGTGATAGTAGAGCGAGGCCTGTCGGATACCGACTGCCTCAGCGATCTCGCGAGTCGAGGTCGCAGCAAACCCCTTCGACGTGAACAATTTCGCGCAAGCCTGCAAGATCTGATCACGCGGCGACACACCCGGCGGCACCGCCACCGAAACATGCCGCGGCCGACCCGGGCGAGCACGACCGCCGTCCAGAGCAGCCGCAGCCGTACTCACGACCTTTCACCCACCGGCCGCGACCAGAAACACCCACACAGCGAGCAGTGATGGCGCTCGGCCTCGCCATGATCATGCGGCCGATCGCACGTATGAGCGTGCGGCAACCGCGGAAGTCGGTGCGGGATCCACTGGCCACACAAGACCGCGCTCGTAGTAAACGGGCTCGACGTGGTGAACGGTGACGTCTGCGTCATCTGCGTAGATTTCGGCAGTTGCTGGGGTCCTGGAGACACCCGACCAGCACACCGCGGGACACGCCAGGGGGGCCAGATGATCAACGGGTCAACTCGGTCAACTTCTCATCGTCACATCCGCTGACCCCGCGCGGCAGGGATCATAATGTTCCGCAACGACGTCACACAGTTGGGGGACACGGGATGGAGCTCCAGCCTGGGCAGCCGAATGCTGACCTGGCGGCTGCCCTGAACGAGCTCGGGTGGAGCCCGAAGATGCTCGCACGGCGACTCAACCGCGAGTTTGGAACGGGCACGACCGCCGCGTCCGCGCCCTACCACTGGCGCGACAAGGGCATGGTTCCACGTGCACCGTTGCCAGCACTGACGTCGCATCTGCTGTCCCAAGAGCTTGGCCGAGTGGTGTCGGCCGCTGAGCTCTGGCAGGGCAAAGCAGGCGATGGGGCTCCCTTGCTTGCGGCGGGCTGCGGCCTCGACCGACCATGGACCATGCCGGATCTGGAGGAGATCGTGGACGACTGGGTCCGCGGCGGGCTTCTCGACCGCAGGCGGTTCTTAGCGATCTCGGGCGCGGGCCTCACCGCGATCGTCGCGAACTATCTGGACGGCACTGCCGGCCTGGGGACGATGGTCGCGACCTCGTCGACCAGGCTGATCGACCCGCTCGTCGACCAGGTCGAGCAGAACCTCCCCTTGTTGCAGGCTCTCGACGACATGCACGGTGGCGGCCACCACCTGTCCTACGTGAGCGCACAGTTCCGCGCGATCGGCCTGCTCCTGAGTGGGGGTGGACACTCGGCGCCTTCGCACAAACGCCTCCTCCAAGCCCTCGCTGAGCTCGGGCAGCTCGCCGGCTGGATGGCATTCGACGCCGCCGAGCATGGCCTTGCCCAACGCTACTTCGTCACGGCGCTACGTGCCGCCCACCAAGTCGATGACCGGCCATTGTGCGCCCACATCCTTGCGGACCTCGCCTTCCAAGCCGCCTCCCGCGAGCACGCCACGGATGCGATCCCACTGGGCGAAGCCGCCCAACGCTCCGCACAGCACGCTCCCGCAGCGGTCAAGGCATCCGTGCTGTCACGACTGGCCTACGCGTACGCATCCGGCGGCGAAGAAGACTCCTTCCGTCGAACAGCGGACGAGGCCCGCGAGACGATCACCCTCGCCAACAGTTCCGATGCACCCCGGTGGATGTACTTCCTCACCGAGAACCACCTCGAATGCCAGGCCGGCTACGCCATGATCCAGTTGGGGCGCTTGACCTCCTCGAACGGGACGACCTCGTCCAAACGACTGCTTGGCGACGGCGCGAGCCTGTTGGCGAGCGGTGAGCACGCCGCCCAGCTCGGCGGCGCCAGCGATAGGCGCGCCTTGTTCGAAGGTGCGTGGCTGGCCCTGGGCCACAGCACGCGCGGCGAACTGGAACAAGCATGCGCCATCGGGGAACTGGCGGCCTCTCGCCTCGCGTCGGTGCGCTCGCCTCGAAGCGTCTCGGTCCTCAAGGAGCTCTCCCGCGATCTACGCAGACGCCAACGCAACCCGCACGTCGCCACGTTCCTGCCGAAGCTGGACTCGGCGCTCTCCATTTCGACGTGAGCGTGTCGGGCGAGTGGCTACGTTGGGGCCATGCATCCTGACGAACGCGTGACCATCATCGGAGCCGGGGTGACGGGGCTGACCACAGCTGTGGTCCTGGCCGAGGCTGGCCATTCGGTCCGAGTGGTGGCTGACGAGATTCCCGGGGGCACATCTTTGGCCGCAGGGGCGATGTGGGGGCCGTACCTCGTCGAGCCAAAGGCAATGGTGGATGCATGGAGCCAACGCTCGCTTGAGGTCTTCTGCGATCTGGCATCGGACGCAGCGACCGGCGTCCGAGTGAGCAGCGGCATCGAGGCAACGCGACACTACGAGGCGGCACCCGCCTGGGCGCGTGCCCTGCCGGGCTTCGAGCCTGTCGGCGCTGACAAGCTTCCCGACGGATTCCGATCCGGCTATCGGTTCAGCGTGCCGCTCATCGATATGCCGACGTACCTCCGCTACCTCCTTGAACGCGCCGGAACTGCCGGGGTTGTCGTCGATGACCAGCATGTGTCAACGCTGACGTCGCTCACCGACGCCGACGTGATCGTCAATTGCTCCGGCATGGGAGCCGCCGTGCTGGCTGACGACACCGACCTCCGCCCGATTCGCGGACAGCACGTGATCGTGGCCAACCCCGGCCTGACCGAGTTCTTCTCAGAGGACACGGGGATGTCGAGCGACCTTCTCTGCATCTACCCCCAGGGTGAGGTCATAGTTCTGGGGGGAACTGCGATCGACGGCTCCTCTGACACAACTTCAGACCCCGTGGCCGCCGATCGGATCCTCCAACGCTGCATCGCCGTAGAACCACGCCTAGCATCAGCCCCCGTCATCGAGCATCGGATCGGCTTGCGTCCCACGCGCTCCCAGGTGCGGGTCGAAGCTGAGCAGATGACCGGCACAATGGTCATCCACAACTACGGCCATGGGGGCGCCGGCGTGACCCTTTCCTGGGGATGCGCCGAGCAAGTTCAGCAACTTCTGGGGAGTTCGGCGAGCGGCTAACGCACCCGAGCGACCGCGCGCCGCCACGGATGTCGCCACAGCCTGACCACCCACCCATAAGGAATGGAAATCTCGATGATGACTGACGGCGCAATCGTCTACTCACCCGACGGCGTGCTCCGGACCTCTCGCGACACGCTCGTGGCAGCCGCTCGCCATCAGTGGCCGAACGTCGAAGTCATCGACCTCGACGGCGAGTTGACGCTACACATCACCAGCGGCAGCGAGCGCTTCCAGATCTTCGACCTCGGCGATGGCATGTTGTCCACCGACGGCAACCACAACCAGCAACTCGAGTTCGCAGCTTGGGCGAGCATGCTGGCGACGGAGACAACCGCGGGCCGCGTCGTACTCCTCAACAAAGATGCTTCCGTCGCCGCCTATCTGCGTCCAGGTATGACCCCTGAGGACATCGACGCCGCATGGAACGCGGAGCCCCCGGAGTGACGGACTCTATGCAGGACAGGCAGGGCGAGCTGATCGAGGAGATCTCCGCGATTCTCCCGGAAAGGGTCACAGGAGACTGGACGAAGCTCGTCCTCAATCGTCGCGCGCTGTCGATGTTCGCAGAGGAGACCATGCAGGTCACCCGCCCAGACGGCTCCACGACCGGAACCCTGGGGCCACGACACGCATCCAAGCTGTTCAAGGAGCTACGCCAAGTCATGTACCGGCCGGGCGCTGGCACCTGGCTCTCGCTCGAATGGACTGTGACCAACCAGGCCGGACAGCGCAGGGCGGATGTCGACTTCAACTATGACAACGAGCCGTCATGGCAGCGCGACATCGATCCAGGTCTGTACGGGCTTGACCTCGACAAGTTTCCGCGACGTGATGACGCTATCCCTGACTGGCTCAAGGCCCGACTGGCCGAGGCCCGCGCACGTGCCAAGTAGGGCTGGATAGCAACCCTCACGCCTCCCGGCGCCAGCGGTCGGGGGTGGTGCCGTAGCGGGCCTTGAAGCGGCGGACGAGGTAGCCGGGGTCGGTGAGGCCGGTGCGGGTGGAGATGACCGACAGGGGGAGGTCGGTTTCGCGGAGGAGGCGGCGGGCTTCGGTGAGGCGGCGCTCGGTGAGCCAGTCGAGGAGGGTTCGGCCGGTGCGTTGGCGGACGACGGTGGTGAGGTGGCCGGGGGTGTAGCCCAGGGAGCGGGCGAGGTCGCCGGCGGAGACGCGGGTGGCGTACGTCCTCTCGATCTCGTCGAAGACGCGGGTGACCAGCGGGTCGGGGGCGATGGGGGCGCTCGGAGCCAACCGCGCCGCGGCCACGAGGAGGTTCGTCAGGATCGCGGTGACGGCGTCGTGGGCGCCGAGGCGGTCGGGGTGCCGCAGCTCGTCGGCGAGCTCGGTGATCCACGCCTGCCAGCGGGGGCGCTCGGCCTCCGGCACGAGCGCGCGGCGGCCGTCGGCGGCGAAGAGGGCCAGGAGGGGGTGGTGGGCCCAGGTGAGCGGGGAGATGGAGGCCAGCGACGGGATGGCGTCGGGAGTGAACGCCACCGACCAGGCGCGCGCGTGGGTGAGCTCGGCGAGCGACTCGGCGGCGACGACCTCGCCGGGGGCCACCGCGTGGACCTCGCCGTCACGCAGCGCCACCTGCTTGCCGTCGAGTCCGACCGCTCCTCCGCCGCGCTCGACGTAGGCCAGCACCCAGAAGTCGTGGGCGTGCCGGTTGTCGGGAGGGAGGTGCTCGCCGTCGCAGTCGGGATCGAGGGGTACGACCCTGACGGCCGGCATGCCGGGGCTCTGGTCCCAGCCGTAGACCGGGGTGCCGTCGGCACGCACCGTACGCACCGGGCGGCCACCGGCCAAGACGGAATCCGAAGAACGTCCCATGGCTACCGACTTCCCTCCCACCGCATATCCGCAGAATGTCCCATCGTAGAACTATGACCACGATACAGATCATCGACGGCCGCGCCGAGGGCGATCAGGGCCGCGACTTCCTCCCGGGCATGGGCCGCACCTGGCTCCTCCCCCTCTACGACCTCTTCACCCGGTTCGCCCGCGTGCGCCCGCTCCACGACCGGACCGTCGAGCTCGCCGGCATCCAGCCCGGCCAGAGCGTGCTCGACGTCGGCTGCGGCACCGCCAACCTCTCCTTCTCGGTGCTCCGCGCCGTCCCGGGGGCCGTCGTCACCGGGCACGATCCCGACGCCGGCGCGCTGCGGATCGCCGCCCGGAAGGCGGGTCGGCGGGGCGTACGTCTCTCGCTGGTGCAGGGGTACGCCGACCGGTTGCTGCCCGAGGACGGCAGCGTCGACCACGTCGTCTCCTCGCTCGCGCTGCACCACGTCGACGACGCCGGACGGGCCGGGTTCGGGCGGGAGGCCCATCGGATCCTCCGGCCCGGCGGGCGGGTGACCATCGTCGACTTCGGCGCCCCCGACCACGGAGCCGGCGGGCACAACCACGGCCACGGAAACGGCCATGAGGGCCACCGGCACAACCAGATGAACGCCTACACCGAGCGCAACCTCGACAACGCGATCGTCACCCTGCTGACCGACGCCGGGTTCACCGACGCCCGGGAGATCGAGCACATCGAGCACAAGTTCGGGCCGATCACGATCGTGCAGGCGACTCGCTGACGACCACGGGGGTTGGTCCTGCGCCTCCCGGACCGGGCAGTCTGACCCCATGTACTTCATTGGAGTCGACCTCGCCTGGGGTGTGCGCAGGCCCACCGGCCTGGCCGTCCTGGACGAGACGGGCCGCCTCGTCCACGTCTCGGCCGCCAAGACCGACGACGAGATCGTCGCCGCCCTGGAGCCGTACGTCGCCGACGACTGCCTGGTCGCGATCGATGCTCCCCTGATCGTCACCAACCCCACCGGGAACCGGCCGGCCGAAGCTGCGCTCAACAAGGACTTCGCTCGCTTCGACGCGGGCGCGCACCCCACCAACACCAGCAAGCCGGAGTTCAGCGAGCAGCCTCGAGGCGCCCGGATCGCGGCCCGGCTCGGGCTCGACATGAACCCCCGGTCGGGCCGCCGGCGGCGGGCGATCGAGGTCTATCCGCACCCCGCGACGGTCGCCCTCTTCCGCCTCGGCCGGACGCTGAAGTACAAGCACAAGTCGGGGCGTGACATCGACCAGCTCCGCGCCGAGCTGGTCGTGCTGCTCGGCCTGCTCGAGGGGCTCACCACCGCCGACCCGGCGCTGCTGCTCGACGAGCCGTCCTGGCTCGCCCTCCGTCACGCCGCCGAGAACGCCGTACGCAAGAGCGAGCTGCGCGCGGTCGAGGACCAGGTCGACGCCGTGCTGTGCGCCTACATCGGCCTGTTCGCGACCCGAGCACCGGAGCGGACCACCACGTACGGAGACTTCGCGACCGGCTACATCGTCACGCCGACGCTGCCCGACGACCTCCGCCCGACACCCCGCGGCCGAGGCGGGGCGAAGATCCATGACACCGCGTCCGCGGTCCGCGAGTACGCCGCGATCCAGCCGACGCTGCAAGAGGCAGCCGACCAGTACGTACAGCTGGTGACCTCGATCCTCGACGACGCGGGCATCAACTATCTGACCGTGAGCTGTCGCGCGAAGTCGGTCGCGTCATTCGCGGCCAAGGCGGCTCGGACCGTCGACGGACGGCAGGTCTTCACCGACCCGCTCCGCGAGATCACCGACCAGATCGGGCTGCGGGTGATCACCTACGTCCACAGCGACGTCCAGGCCGTCGCCGACCTCCTCGACGACCAGGTGGTGGTCCTCGACGACCGCGACATGGGTGAGGAGACCGCGAGCGAGGGCCGGTTCGGGTACGCCAGCCGCCACCTGCTGGTCAGCCTCGACCCCGCGCGCGAGGGCCAGGCGGCGTACGAGCTGTTGCGGGGCCGCCAGGCGCAGATCCAGATCCGCACCGTGCTGCAGCACGCCTGGGCCGAGTTCGAGCACGACATCCGCTACAAGGGCACCATCCCCAGCGAGCACGTGCCCGACTTCGACCGCCGGTTCACGCTCGCCGCCGGGCTGCTCGAGCTCGCCGACCGCGAGTTCTCCACGATCAGGGATCGGCTCCGGCAGGGCGTGACCAGCGCCAGCACCGAGGCCGTCGACGACGACCCGCGGATCAGCCCCCGTGAGCTGGCGGCGTTCCTGGCCGGGCAGTACGCCGACGCCGGCTGGTCGCGCACCGACCACTACGGATGGATCTCCGGCGTCATCCTCGAGCTCGGCATCACCTCGCTGACCGAGCTCGGCGACGCGTTGCGCTCGGTCGACGAGGACACCCTGATGGCGCGGATGGACTACCGCTATCCGCCGGGCGCCGTGCGGCGGCTCGATGACGCACTGCTCTGGGTCTACGGCGACGCCTACGTCGGGCTGCGTGCCAATGCGCATCGGGAGCCCGGCCTGCGGGCCAGACTCGCCAAGATGCGCGACTCCGACTGAGCCGGTCGTTCGGGACACCGGCTGAAATCCGATCCGGGGGCGGGCGCGAACTCCCGCTATGAGACACCTGGATCGCCACACCCTTGCCCATGCCGCCGCGGGCGTGCTCGCCGGAGTGGCCGGAATGTCGGCCGCGCACCTGACGGCCGCGCTGCTCACCCCGGCCTCGTCCCCCACGCTCGCGGTCAGCACGGCGGTCATCGACGCCACGCCCACACCGGTCAAGGAGTGGGCGGTACGCGAGCTCGGCACCGCGGACAAGCCGATCCTGATCGGCAGCGTGCTGCTGGTCACGATCGGGTTCGCCGCCGTGATCGGCGTCGTGGCCCGCAGACGCCTGAGACTCGGCGTCGGGCTGATGGCAGGCCTGGTCCTGCTCGCCGGAGCCGCCGTGGTCCGCCGACCGCTCTTCGAGATCACCGATCTGATCCCCACCGTGGTGGCGCTCCTCCTCGGACCCACCGTGCTGGTCCTGCTGACGCGCGCTCTGACCGCTGCGCGACCACCGAGCCACCGGCAGGACGTCCCGAGCGAGGGAGTGGCCACCCGCCGGAGCGTCCTGATCGGGTTCGGAGCCCTCGCCCTGCTCTCCGCCGCGGCCGCGACCGGCGGGCAGCTGATCGTGCGCGGGCGTACGGCGCTCGCCGACATCATGCTGCCGCGGGTCCGCGACCCGTTGCCGGCGCTCCCGGCAGGGCTGGAGGAGACGCACCAGGGGATCTCCCGGTTCGTCACCCGCAACCGCGACTTCTACCGGGTCGACACCAAGCTGACCGTCCCGATCGTCGACCAGAACAGCTGGTCGCTGACCATCGACGGCGACGTCGAACGCGAGCTCACCTTCAGCTACGACGACCTGCGTGAGCGAGAGAACGTCGAGCACGACATCACCCTGACCTGCGTCTCCAACGAGGTCGGCGGCAAGCTCGTCGGCGCAGCGCGCTGGACCGGCGTACCTCTTCAGGAGCTGCTCGAGGAGGCCGGAGTCGGGAAGAACGCCGACCAGATCCTCTCGACCGACGTCGAGGGCTTCACGATCAGCACCCCGCTCGAGGCCGCGATGGACGGTCGCAACGCGATCATCGCCCTCGGCATGAACGGCGAGGTCCTCCCCCGCACCCACGGCTTCCCGGCGAGGCTGGTGGTGCCCGGCCTCTACGGGTACGTCGGTGCCACCAAGTGGGTCACCAGGCTCACCCTGACCCGCTATGACGAGGCGACGGCCTACTGGACCGACCGCGACTGGGCCATCGACGCCCCGATCAAGCTGTCCAGCCGGATCGACACGCCCCGCCCGCTGAGCAACATCCCCTCCGGCCGCACCGTGATCGGCGGCGTCGCCTGGGCCCAGCACCACGGCGTCGCCACGGTCGACGTACGCATCGACGGCGGCCGTTGGCAGCCGGCCGAGCTCGGCCCGGACGCCGGGATCGACTACTGGCGCCAGTGGTTCCTGCCCTGGGACGCCCAGCCCGGCAGCCATCAGCTGGCCGTCCGGGTCGTGGATCGCGACGGCAACGTGCAGAGCGCGGAGCGGGCCACCCCGTTCCCCGACGGGTCCAGCGGCATCCAGGAAATCGTCGTCACCGTCACCGATTGAAAAAAGACGAAATCCGAACCGGCCACCGTGCCGAAGCCCTCATGACAGCAAGAGACCAACCCTCGAAAGGCTCTCCCAATGAAGCTCAACACGATCACCCGCACCGGCAGCGTCGCCGCGTCCATGGCGCTCCTGCTGGGTCTCGGTCTCTCGGCATGTGGCTCCGAGGACACCGCTTCCGGCAGCGAAGGCGGGTCCAGCACCTCCGAGTCGACCGAGGCCGCTCCCGAGGAGGACATGGAGGCCGGTGCGCAGACCTTCGGTGAGGGCTGCAAGCTGATCCCCGCCGACGGCGCCGGCTCGTTCAACGGCATGTCGACCGCACCGGTCGCCTCCGCGGCGAGCGCCAACCCGCTGCTCAAGACGCTGGTCTCGGCCGTCGGCCAGGCCGAGCTCGTCGACACCCTCAACAGCGCCGACGCGCTGACCGTCTTCGCCCCGACCGACGACGCGTTCGCGAAGATCCCGAAGGCCGATCTGGACGCCGTCCTGGCCGACAAGGAGACGCTGACCAAGGTCCTCACCCACCACGTGGTGGCCGGGCAGCTCGGCCCGGACGAGGTGGCCGGTGAGCACGAGACCCTGGCCGGCGACATGATCACGGTCGAGGGCTCGGGCGAGGAGTTCACCGTCGGCAAGGAGAACGCCAAGGTTCTGTGCGGCAACATCCCGACCGCCAACGCCACGGTGTACGTCGTCGACACCGTCCTGATGCCCTGATCGGGACATCAGACCGGATATCCGCGAGGATCGATACATGAGACCGCTCAGCTCAGTCCCCTCCGGCGACTCGTCGCCGGAGGGGACCGGGTCCCCGGGGCTCGCCGAGCTCCTCCGTCGCGTCGCCCGAGGCGACGAGGCCGCCTTCGCCAGCCTCTACGACGCGACCGCCGCCCGCGTGCACGGACTCGTCCTGCGGGTGGTCCGTGACCCGGCTCAGGCGGAGGAGGTCACCCAGGAGGCGTACCTCCAGGTGTGGCGTACCGCCAGCCGCTACGACGAGAACCTGGGCAGCGCCCATTCGTGGCTGCTGACGCTGGCCCATCGTCGTGCCGTCGACCGGGTCCGATCCGCGGAGTCCGCCGGCCGCAACGACACGGCCTACCACGGCACCACCCAGACCCCGCCCCATGACACGACGGCCGAGGCCGTGGAGACCTCCTTGGAGGCTCACCGCGTCCATGCCGCCCTCGAGACGCTGACGGCGGTTCAACGTGAGGCGCTACAGCTGGCGTACTTCGGCGGTTACACCCACACTGAGGTCGCCGCCATGCTTGACCTGCCGATAGGCACTGCAAAGACCCGTATCCGGGACGGACTGATCCGCTTGCGCGACGCGATGGGAGTGAGCCGATGACCGCGCACGACATTCACGCCCTCTCCGGCGCCTACGCCGTCGACGCTCTCGACGACATCGAGCGCGCCCGGTTCGAGGAGCATCTCGCCGTGTGCGCCGACTGCCGCGACGAGGTCGCCAGCCTGCGCGACACCACCTGGATGCTCGGCGGCCTGACCGACACCGCTCCTCCGCCGGAGCTGCGCGACCGCCTGCTCGCCGGCATCAAGGAGATCCGGCCGCTCCCGCCCGAGACGACGAGCCGCGAGGACACCCCTGTCCCGTCAGAGGCGTCGCCCAGCCGCCGGTTCGGTTGGCGTACGTTCGCCGCCGCGGCCGCGGTGCTGGCCGTCGTCGGCACCGGCACGGTCGCCGCCGTCGAGCTGATCCGCGACGACTCCAGCCAGACCATGACGACCGCGGAGCGGGTGCTGAACGCGAAGGACGCCACGACCGTGGCCGTCGACCTGCCCGGCGACGCCCGGGCACGCGTGGTCCGCTCGGTCTCGGAGAACAGGGCGGTGCTGGTCACCTCCGACATGCCGGCAGCGCCGGCCGGCAAGGTCTACGAGCTCTGGCTCCAGCACGACGACGTGATGGTCCCGGCCGGAGTGATGCCCGCCGGCAGCGACCAGACCGTCGTCCTCGAGGGCGACGCCGGGGACGCGAGTGCGGCCGGGATCACCGTCGAGCCCGAGGGAGGCTCCGACGAACCGACCTCGGCCCCGATCGCGCTGTTCGACTTCGCGCAGGCCACCTGACCTGCGCGAACGGGAAGCCCGGCCGGCTCAGGCGTAGGGGTCGAGGGAGACCCCGGCCGGCTTCCCGGTCGCCAGTGCGTTGCCGAAGCGCGCGTCGGTGAGCTTGAAGGTGGCGGCGCCGAAGTCGGCCGCGACGAGGCGGTCGCGGATGCCGGCCGGGTAGTTGTCCCAGCCGACCAGGCCCTTGACCTGCCAGACGCCCTCGTGGTTCTCGGGCGGCTCGTCCCCGCCACCGGTCTTGGGGAAGCGGAAGCAGTGGGTGCTGCCGCCGTCCTTGTGATAGACGGCCTTGGGGTGCGTACCGCCCTCGAACTGCAGCTCCGACTCGGGCTTGATCTGGTAGCCGGAGTGCTGGGAGACGGACATGTAGCGCGCGTGACCGTCCTGCACCCAGACGATGATGTGCTCCCAGTCGTGCCGGTGGCCGGCCGAGCCCGGACCCCACGAGACCTGGTCCTTCTCGAAGTAGTAGCCGTAGAGGTACGCACACCAGCCGTTGTTGCACTTCGAGCGGGAGTAGACGTTGGTGCTCTGCAGGTCGGAGAGGTCGCGGCACTGGCCGTTGACCGTGCCGCCCATCGCCAGGCCGCCGTTGAGCGTGCCGTCCGGGCCGATCGCCGGGGTGCTGTAACAACCGTCGGTGTCGAAGTCGAGGGCCGGCTGCCAGGTGCGGTCACCCTCCGGGGCCGCGGCCGGCAGCGCCGGGGGCGGGGCGGCCCAGGCGGCCGCCGGGACGAGGGAGAGAAGTGCGGCGAGCGGAAGCGCGAGGGCGAGCTTGCGAGTGAGTCGTTTCCCGAGAGTCATGTGGGTCCCTTGGTCGTGGGGGAAGGGGGTGCACAGATGGAACCAGTGCCACGATCGCGTGACAACCCCTTGCGTGTGAACGCACCGGTAACGCCGCTCGCCGGCCCTGCTCGTCGGCCCTGGTTGGATGGACCGGTGGACGCAACGCAGTGGCAGGAACGGATCACCTCCGAGCTCGCCGGCCTCGGTCAGCAGGAGTTCGTGATCATCAGTGAGCCGTCGCCGCCGGAGCCGACGGGCTTCCTGGCCCGGCTCAGGGCGAAGTCGTCACGGTCGGCCGCGCCGTCGCGCTGGGGTCAGGTGCTGTGCGTGGACGGGGTGCTCTCCGCCGAGTTCGCGGGTACGCAGCACATCGGTGGCTCCTGGGAGGCTCCCGCCGAGCAGCACGAGGCGCTTCGCGCAGCCGGCTGGTTGACCCCTGACGAGACCGACCCGATCGCCCCTGCGCCGGGGGTGCCGCACTACTGGCGGACCGTGCCCCGGGCGGAGGCCGAGCTCGTCGCCGGGCTCCTCGTCGACGCCTTCCGCATCCTCGGCGCCGACTTCGACACCCTCACCCTCGAGCGGAATCGGTAGCCAGCGGCTCGGTCCGGCTGCAGAACAGGTGCTGTGCCTCGTGCGCGGCGTTGCCGTGCGCGAAGGTGAGCATCCCCTCTCCCGCGTCCTGCGTCTGCAGCGCGGGCGGGATCGGCGAGGCGATGACGCCGACGCAGAAACGTACGGCCACCGGGTCCTCGGGCAACGTGATCTTCCCGTGGCCCAGGTCATCACCGAACGGCTGGTTGCGGGTCGCCGGGAGGGCGACGCCGGTCTCGACCGTCACCGTCTCGCCAGGGGCGAGCAGCTGACCGCCACCGGTGGGCGCGACGGCCAGGTTGATGCCCGGTGGCCACGGGAACGCCCGGTGGGACAGCACCAGGACCGGACCGTCCTCGCCGTTCTCGGCCGTGACATAGGGGGCGGTCGACAGCTCCGTCCCCGCCCCGGACGGCACCAGCGTACGGTCGGCGACGAACACGTCCGTCGACTCGTTGTTGGTGACCGTGTAGGTCACCGTGACCGCGTCCTTGGTGGTCGCGACATCGGCGGAGAAGTCGACAGCCGGAGCGGTCGCCGACGGGCTCGGGTCGGGCGGCTCGCCGCCGTCCTCGAAGTCGGGCACGGCCGACCCACAACCGCTCAGCGCGGCGACGAGGGCGGCGAGCATCGAGCACATCTGGAGCTTCCTCATCGGCTCAGTAGTGCGGCCTGTTCGGCGCACCCATCTCCTCACGTAGTCCGTTCTCCGTCAGATCGTAGGAGTGGTCCGGGTCGATCCGCTCCGGGGTGCTGGGGTCGTTGTCATGGTCGACCGGGAGACCCACGGCCACCCGCTCGCCCTGCTCGACGCCGTGGTTGGCCGTGTCGTCCCCGGAGTACTCCGTGCGGTCGAACTGATCGTGGCGGAAGTCGTAGGCGTGGGCCATCTCGTGGAACAGCACCACCACCGGCGGCCCCTCCTCGATCCAGTCGATGCGGGGCGAGTAGTTGATCCGCTCGCCGCTGGGCTCGGCGGTGCTGTTGCTGTTGTCGTCGTACTCCGCGATCGTCAGGCCCTGCTTGTTGAAGCCCAGGAACCCGGAGTCGTCGTACGTCCTCTGGAAGTCGGCCAGCATCTGCTGCCCGCGCGGGGAGGCCGCCAGCAGCTCCAGATCGGCCCGCACCCGAGCCTGGAACTCCGGGCTTCCCTCGATCTTGATGAACTCGGGGATCTCGTCGATCTCGACCTTCACCGTCTTCTCGGTGCCGGTGCCGGTGTCGCCGCTCTCGGCGTAGGCGGTGTCATCGCCCGAGCCGCCGGCGATCGTGTCCGAGCCCGTCCCGGCGTACGCCACGTCATCGTCGCCGCCGCCGGTGATCCGGTCGTCGCCGGAGCCACCGGAGAGGGTGTCGGTCCCGGCGCCGCCGATGATCCGGTCGTTGCCGCCACCACCCTCGAGGAAGTCGTTGCCGTTCTCACCTGCGACGACGTCGTTGCCGTCGAGGCCGTAGACCGAGTCGTTGCCCTCACCGCCGTAGAGCCGGTCGTCGCCGGTCTGGCCATCGATGTAGTCGCGGTCCGCGCCACCACTGACCCGGTCGGAGCCCGCGCCGGCGTCGACGTAGTCGTGACCGCCGAGGCCGTAGGCGCTGTCGTCACCGTCTCCGCCGTGGAGCACGTCGTTGCCCTCGCCACCGATGAGGGTGACATCCAGGTCGACCCCCTTCGGCACGCCGATGCGGTCGTTGCCGCCACCTCCGCGCACGATCAGCTCCTGGCCGGCAGGCACGCGGTAGACGGTCTCACCGCTGCTGTTCTTCACGACGACGATCTGCTCGCCGGTGTTGGGGTCGATGAAGACGGTCACCTCGTCGTCACCGTCGCCCGTGCTGATCACGGTCTGGTCGCCGGAGGTGATGATGCCGGTCCCCTGCGCCCCCGCGGGCAGCTCGAACCCATCGTCGGTGCCCTCCGCCACGGCCTGCCACACCCGGGCGATCTCCTGCCAGCGGGTGGTCGCCGCGTCGAGAGCGTCGCGATCGGTGGCGAGCTCGGTGTCGAGGCCCTTGCGGATCTCGTTGGCCGCGCTGATCGCGTCGTCGACCTGCTGGGACTCCTCCGGCGTCGTCGGCCGGAAGATCACCTCGCCACCGACTCCCCTGGAATGGGGCACGCCGACCACCGTCGCCCAGGACTGGTCGAGACGACCTTGGGCGATGCGTACGGACCCCGCGGAGCGGGCCAGCACGCTCGCGACCTTCTCGGCCAGGCCTGCCGCGGTGTCGAGATCGGTCATGATCTTCTTGCGGTGCTGGTCGTAGGAGTCGGCCGTCTTCCCCTCCCAGTCCGCGGCCCGGACCCGGCGGGAACCCGCGTCGACCGCGTCGCTGGAGTCGGTGACGGCGGTGCCGAGCGATGCCCAACGGCCCGACGCGCGGTCCAGCTGACCTGCGTCCTCGTCCAGATCCCACAGGCTGCTCATCAGCGGCCACCGTCGTAGACGGACCAGTCGACGGTCGGGTTGTAGGGGAAGATGCCGCCGATGCGAGGGATGTCGGAGCGCATTCGCTCGGCCGCGTCCTCGTCCGTGGTCGCGAACAGGAACGCGCAGGCATAGATGTCGTCCATGTCCTGCTCGAGCACCCCGGCCAGCCGACCGACGGCGGTGCTCGCGGCGTCACTGACGCTCACGTGGGCGGCGACCAGGCCGGGCCCGCCGGAGGAGTTGCCGGCCGCGGTGCCCGGGATGTCCAGCTCCGCCACGTTGTCGGTGAAGCCGTCTCGTGCGGTGTCCGCTGCGGTACGCAGGTCGTCGGCGAGCGTGGTGAGCGACTCGGGAATGCTGATGGTCATACGGTGTCCCCCAGTTCAGCCAGAAGTGGTCCCGTGTAGGTCCTTCCCCGATCCGGCCGCGGCTAAACCGATCTGCCCGAGATTTTACCTATCCGGGCTCGCTCGGTAGGCGTCAGTAGGCACCGAGCTGCTGGCACAGCAGCCGGTAGAACGCGGTGTTGGTCAGCGGGGTGAGCCGGTCCTCCAGCGCGAGGTGGACACCGTCGGGACCGTTGATCCCGGCCAGCGTCCACGAGCCGACCGTGACCGACCAGGCGGTGCGCGCGCCGAGCTCCTGCAGGACCCCGTCGCGAACTTCCTGGTCCTCGCCCACGAGCTCGGCCATCCGGGCGGTCGGGAACGGGCGCACCGACCCGGTCGCGCCCTTGACCGGGCGGATCTTCAGCGTGCGCACCAGGCTCGGGACGAGGTGACCTCGCGGGGCCTCGAGGGGCTGCGTACGGGTGCCGTCGACGCCGAGCTCGAGGTGGATGCCCGAGGGGCCGACCGCGGCGCGGTGCTCGAGGCGTCCCCCGGGGCCGGCGAGGATCCAGACGACCTCCGTCGCCGCGGCGCTCATGCCGGGCTCCAGGTCGCGGCAGCGGCGTCGATCTCGGCAGCCCAGGTCGCATAGTCGCTGGTCAGGAAGGTGGCGGTCAGGGTGTGGCCGACTCCGTCGATCGCCACGAACCACTGCTCCATGGTCAGCGCGGAGCCGCCCGGCCCGTCGTACATCGCCAACCGCCGCCCCGCCTCCTGCCCGGCGATCGTGAGGCGCTCGAGGTCGATCGGCGTGTAGCCCGGCATCATCTCGGTGAACGCCATCTCGGAGCCGACCTGCCAGTCGCGGAACCCCAGGTCGCCGTTGGTCTGGGCGGTCACCGTCAGGTTGGAGCGGAACGTGCCGCTCTCCGGCGCGAGCGCCAGAAAACGTACGCCCTCGGGTGGCTCGACGCTCTCCCAGCCTGTCGGGAGGGTCAGGGTCGTCCGGTGATCAGACACGGTCACTTCTTCTTTCCCGCGGTGCGCTTCTTCGCCGGGCGCGACTCGCGATACCACTTCGGCTTGATGAACGGCGGGGTGGGCACGATGACCAGCACCGGGTAGACGATGCAGGTGAGCAGGAAGAGCCCACCGATGATCGTCCATGCCGCGGTCTGTTCCGGCACCAGCCCGAACGCCGTCGAGCCGGTGATGGCCAGCGCGGAGATGCAGGGCAGATGGATGAGCACGACGTCCTCGCCCACACCGCCCCGGTTCCACGCGGTCGCCCAGGAGCGGGCGCGAGCGGAGAGCCCGAGATGTTGCCAGATGCTGACCCCGGCGCCGATGACGCCGACGGCGAGGATGAGTGCGGCCCAGATCATTGCGGTCCTAGTCCCAGAAGGTGATGGCGTCGCCGACATCGGAGGCTACCTCGCCGGCGCCCTCCGCGAAGTCGCTGACCCCGTCGACCACTGCCTCACCGAGCTCGCCGGCCTCGTCGACCACGAAGTCGGCCGCCTTGCCGGCCAGCCCTGAGCCGATCGCACCACCGATCACGCCACCCACGACACCGCCGATGACCGTGCCCGGGCCGGGGAAGATGCTGCCGATGGCGGCACCGGCCTGAGCGCCGACCCAGGCCCCACCCGCGGCGCCCGCGGTCGTGATGGCCGAGGTGCTCACCGTCCGGCTGACCCGCTCCGTCGTCGACAGCGACGGGTCGTCGGCGTCCTTCTGCCACTGCTCCCACGCCGAGGTGCCGGCCGTGACCACCCAACCGGCCCGGGTCGCCCACTTGCCAGCGGTCAGCCACTTGCCGCGTACGGCTGCCTTGTTGGCCTTCGCGTGCCAGTTCTTGTCGTTGAGCACCTTCGCGGCGCGCTCCAGCTTCGTCAGGCTCGAGGGACTGGCGAACCGGCCGTTCACCCGCGGCTGGAACGTGCCGTAACGGCTCTTCACCATCCAGTCGACGCCGGCGCCGGCTCCCAGGCCGGCCAGCCCCAGGGCGTACGCACCGATCTGCATGCCGTCGGAGAAGTCCTTCGGCAGCAGGCCCAGATCCTCGAGGCGGTCCTCGATCCAGCCGTCGCCGGTCGACTTCGAGATCGCCTTGCCGAGGTCCTCGTGGGCGTTGTCCTCGTCCTTGCGAGCCGTCTCGACCCGGCTGACCAGGTCGTTCCACTTCTCGACCTTGGTGTTGTGGGCGTTGACGTCGTCCTCGGAAGCGTCGTCGCCGGGGTCGGTCGGCGGCGAGATCATGGTGCCGCTGACCGTGAGGCCCGCGCCGCCGGCCTCGGTGCGGATCGTCGACATCTTGGTCTCGACCGCCTTGAGGTCACCCGAGAAGGTCGAGAGGCCCTTGCCCATGGCCTCGATACGCGACTCCAGCTGACGCAGGTCGCTCTTGCGCCTCTCCGCCTTCGACTCGAAGGCGGCGCCGGCCTGGCCCTTCCACGAGCCGGCGGTCTTGATCGCCTTGCCGAGATCGTCGAGGGCGTCGCCGACCGCGTCCTTGGCGGTCGTGCACGCGTCCGCCGCGGTCTGGGCCTCCGACGCGTCGCCGTAGACCTTCGTGTCCATCGCCTCCGGCATCAGTTGCCCCTCACCCGCTGCTCGTGGCGCCGGCCCGCGTCGCCGGCCGCGTCATCGGTCGTGGTCGCATGGTCGAGAGCGTTCTGTACGCCGTCGCTGAGAGTCCCGAGACCTTCCGCCATCCCGCCGACAGCCGCCGCCAGCGACGCGAGCGCGGTCGCGACCTCGGAGGACGACTCGCCCACGTCGGGCGTCTTCTGCAACGGCTTGGCCTGCTTGAAGAGGTCTCCGCCGGCGGTGTCGAGCGTGCTCTTGATGGACCTGAGATCGTCGGGATTGACGTGCATGTCGTCGTCACTCATGCCTTCGTCCTACCCGCTTTCGCCGATTTCAAACATGACGAAACCACAATGCTCTATAAGGCCATCTCAGCCGGGCTCCGCACGTCCTGTTCGCCCTCGACGATCTTGCGGGAGAGCACGGCGAGCGCCTCATCGAGCTTGGCGTCGTCGGCACCCCAGTCGGCGAGCTCGGCCGCCAGCCACTGCTTGAACGCCGCGACCAGCTTGTCGAGCTCCTCCTTCCCCGCCTCCGTCAGTGCGTACGCCGTCTCGTCGCCGTAGAGGTAGCCCTCCGCCGCCGCGGTGGCGAACGCCGGCGCCAGCACCGCGCCCGGCATTCCGAGGCGGTGACCGATCGCGACCAGCGAGGTCTCACCGCCGACCCACTCGCGGATCCCGATCTGGCGTACGCACCACGCGGTCGCGGCGTCGAGGTCGACCGCCGACTCCCGGATCATGGTGAAGGTCTCCGGCGGCTGGCGGCGGACGAGCTGGGCGACGGCGACGTCGAGGCGCATGGCGCTGTCGGAGGAGTTGGGCATGGCGAAGCCGTCGCCCGGGTCGGTCGCGGCCGCCCTCGAGCTGTCACGCAGGGGCACTTCCTTGAGGAAGAGCGCGAGGAAGAATGCCAGCCCGGCGACGGGGACCGCGGCGAGGAAGACGACGTGCAGCGTCTCCGCGTAGGCAGTGATGATCGGCGCGCTCTGGGCGTCGGGCAGCGCGTGCAGGAGAGTTGGTGTCGCGACCTGCTCCGGGGAGACTCCGGCCGTGGTGAGAGCGGCGGGGAGCCGGTCGGCGAGCCCGTTGGCGTATACGGTGCCCATGATCGAGGCGCCGAACGAGCTGCCCATCGTCCGGAAGAACGTCACGCCCGAGGTCGCGACGCCGAGATCCTCATAGGCCGCGGTGTTCTGCACGATGATCGTCAGGATCTGCATGCTCAGGCCGACACCCATGCCCATGATCAGCAGGAACAGCGACATCATCAGGGTGCTGGTGTCGGCATCCATGGTCGAGAGCAGATAGAGCCCCAGCGCCATGATCAGCGCACCGGCGACCGGGAAGATCTTGTAGCGGCCCGTCCGGCCCACGATCGAACCCGCCAGCGTCGACGTCACCAGCAGGCCGACGACCATCGGCAGGGTTCGGATCCCGGACGACGTCGCGGAGACGCCGTGCACGTACTGCATGTAGGTCGGCAGGTAGGTCATCGCACCGAGCATCGCGAAGCCGACGATGAACGAGAGCACGACGCTGACCGTGAACACCCGGTCTCGGAACAGCCGCAGGGGCAGGATCGGAGAGACCGCCCGCGACTCCACCCAGACGAAGATCGCGAACGCGACCGCCGAGCCGATGAACAGGCCGATGATGGTCGCCGATCCCCAGGCGTACTCGGTCCCGCCCCAGCTGACGGCCAGCGTCAGCATCGAGGCGCCGAGGCCGACGAAGAGGATGCCGAGGTAGTCGATCGAGGGTCGCTTGCCGCGGGCGATCTGCGGCAGCGTCAGGCTGGCGATCGCGATCACGGCGATGCCGAGCGGCAGGTTGATGTAGAACGCCCAGCGCCAGGAGAGGTGGTCGGTGAAGAGACCGCCGAGGAGCGGCCCGAGGACGGTGGTGGCACCGAAGACCGCCCCGAGGGCGCCCTGGTACTTCCCGCGGTCGCGCAGCGGGATGATGTCGCCGATCAGCGCCGTCGCGGTCACCATCAGGCCACCTGCACCGATGCCCTGCACTGCTCTCGCGCCGATCAGCCAGGCCATGTCGGTCGCGAACCCGCACGCGGCCGAGGCGAGGATGAAGAGCCCGGCGGAGACCTGCAGCATCAGCTTGCGACCGAAGAGGTCACCGAACTTTCCGGCGAGCACGGTCGCCACCGTCTCGGCCAGAAGGTAGGACGACACCACCCACGACAGGTGGCCGGCACCTCCGACGTCAGCCACGATCGTCGGCAGCGCGGTCGACACGATCGTCTGGTCGAGAGCCGCGAGCAGCATGCCGAGGAGCACGGTGCCGAAGATGAGATTGATCCGGCGCCGGCTCAGCTGAGGCTCGGCCTCCGATGCCGCCTGCGGTGCTGCCATTCCGACCCCCACGTCTCGACTGGGATCAAACTAAGCCAAACCGCAGGTTTGGGCGAGAGGCCTCGCGGAGTGTCAGGCAGCCTCCTCGTGGTGGTCGGCCAAGTCGCGGATGAGGCTCGCGGCCGGCTCGTGGACGAATTCTGCGAACCCGCGGAGCGCGGCGAGGCCGTCGAGCGGCACGCCGGCGCCGAGCGCCGTGATCGTCTCCGGTCGCGCCAGCCAAGCGGCCAGGCACGCGGGATAGTCGGCCGGATGGTTGAACAGCTCGTCCAGCTCGTCCAGCTCTTCATCGTCGGGGTTCCTGAACGCGTGCAGACCCGCGTCCATGGCGAGGTTGACCAGCCCGTACGGGATGTCAGTGAGCAAGCCATAGTCGCGCAGCCCGCGGTGGGTCCAGATCTCTCCCGGCTCGCGATCCGGCGCCCCGGTCCTGTCACGCAGCGCGTCGACCCACCGCTCCGGCTCGTCCGCGACGGCGTACGCCACTTCCTCAGGCACCCGCAGCGGCGCGGTCTCGAACATCAGACCCTCGTCGATCGGCACGATCCGCCCGATCACGCAATCGCCGTCGTCGACGAGCAGACCGGCGCCGATGTTGATCGTGGTCACCTGCTCCCCGGTCCTCGGATCCTCCCAGAACAGGTGGCGCGGCGCGCGCCCCAGCAGCCGGACGCCACGCATCGGCGCGCGCACCCACTCCCAGATCCGGTCGGCGCCGGCGATGAGGTCGCCCGAAGCGTGGTGGCGCAGGAACGCCTCGAGCCCGCCGAACTCGTAGAGGAACGTCTGGCGATAGACCCAGTCACGATCCAGGATCTGGATCCGCGCGTCCTCCCGGTCACGTCCGGGGTCGGGGCCGCCACGGACGTCCAGGGCGACACGGATCGCTTTCGACATCCGCCACTGGTTGCGCGCATGGGTCCCCTGCATCGCCTGCGCGAGGATCCATCGCGAGTGCGCCCACCTCGGCATCAGCGCCTCGAGCAGCCGCAGCTGTTCCAGCCGCTCGACGCGCGACGGATGCCAGAACTGCTCCTTGTCGAGCTGGGCGCTGGTCGTGTGGATGATCTCCAGGGCAGCCTTCACATCCCCGCGGGCCTCGGCATCGTTCACCGCGAACATCGCCGGCCAGTAAGGACTGTCGACGACCTTCTCGGCGAACGACCGCCGCCGCGGATCCCCGGATCTGTTCGGTGGACGGGATGACTTCTCGCGCTTCTTTCGTTTGGGCATGACCCCAGCAGACCCCGGATCCGTACGCCCCGCCAGCGCCTATCACCGGCCTGTGGATAACCCCGTCCCGGAGCTCGCCTGTGGACAGTGATCGGCCCGCCGTTCAGGCAAGAGCGAGGAAGAGCTTCTCCATCTTCTTGGTGTCGACACTGTCGCGACCACCCTCGGCGAGGCACTTCTCCAGCCCGGTGGCGACCAGCGCGTAGCCACCTCGACTGACCGCCTTGTTGACCGCCGCGAGCTGGGTCAGCGCGTCCTCGCACTCCGAGCCCTCCTCGAGCATCCGGATCACGGACGCGAGGTGTCCGTTGGCCCGCTTGAGGCGGGTGATGACGGCCTTGATCTCGTCAGGCTCGAGCTGCATCGTCGTCCTTCTTTCCAGTGAGTGCTTCCAACATGCCACCGAGGCGCCGACGCGCGTCCGCCGCGACCTCGGCCACGCCGGCGTCCGAGCTGAACGAGGTCATCGCGGCCGGGTCGAAGATCTCCACCCGGGTCTCCTCACCCTCGTCAGCGACCACGACATTGCACGGCAGCATCGTCGCGATCCGCGGATCTGCCGAGAGCGCGCGATGTGCGAGCTGAGGCATGCAGGCTCCGAGGATCACCTGCTGTGGGACGTCGACGCCCAGCTTGGCCTGCAAGGTGGCGGACAGGTCGATCTCGGTGAGGACGCCGAATCCGGCGTCACCGAGGAGTTCTCGCACGCGCGGCAAAGCCTCCGCGTACGGCACGGGGACGGTGGCGCTCAGGGTGAAGTTGGTCATCAGTTCTCCTTCTCACAGCGATTCTATAACCCCCCAGGGGGTTATGCTACCGTCGTCAGTGTAACCCCCCGGGGGGTTACCTCGATCGGCTACTGAAGGGAGCCACCCATGACCACCACGACCGACCAGGCCTCACCCCACGGCAAGAGCGTCCTGCGCGACCTCGGGCCACTCCACCAGGAGCTGCGCCGCGCCATCCCCGACGTCTACTCCGGATGGGGCGGGCTCTCCAAGGCTGCCTTCGCCGACGGCGCGCTCGACCGTAAGACCAAGGAGCTGATCGCCTTCGCGATCGGCGTGGTCGAGGGCTGCGACGGCTGCATCGCCTCCCACGGCCAAGCCGCCGCCCGAGCCGGCGCAAGCCCCCAGGAAGCAGCCGAGGCCATCGGCGTCACCTTCCTCATGCACGGCGGCCCCGCCACCATCCACGGCGCGCGAGCCTTCGACGCGTTCTGCGAGTTCGTCGACGCCCTCGACGCCGGCGAACCTCCCGCCTGACCACCGACCAGATCCACTGAAGCAGGAACCGAAACCATGTGTCGCCCCGTCCGCTGCAAGAAGTGCAAGAAGACCACCTGGGCCGGCTGCGGCCGCCACGTCGCCGCCGTCAAAGCCTCCGTACCCACCGGGCAGTGGTGCTCCGGGCACTCCGCCGACCCCAAGGACCCCAACGGCACCTGGCTGGCGCGCATCCTCGGCCGCTGACTGTCGGAGGTCACGCCTATCGTGCCCGAAGTGAGCACTTCCGCCGATCCCGAGCTCGCCGCGCGTGACCTGGACGCGCGGCGAGCATGGGCTGCGCGTGAGCTGGAACTGCAGGACGGCGTGGCCAGCCGGGCACAGCTCACCTGGGGTGGCTACACGCCCAACGACATCCGCCGCGCGATCCGTCGCCGCGAGATGCAGGCGGTTCACCGCGGCGTCTACGTCACCCATACCGGGCCGCTCACCTGGCGTCAGCGCGCGTGGGCCGCGGTGCTCTACGCCGAGCCGGCGGCGCTGTGCGGCCCGTCCGTCCTGGAGCCACAACGGACCACCGACGCCGACGGCCCGATCCACGTAGCCATCGACCACACCCGTCGCCTCGTCCCACCGAACGGTGTCGTCATCCACCGCGTGGTCTGCCTCTCCCGACAGATCTTCGCCGGCACCCGCCCGCCCAGGCTCAAGCTCGAGGACAACGCCCTCCTCCTGGCACGAGACGCCGCCTCCCAGATCGAAGTGATCGGCCTGCTCACCGACACAATCGGCCGCCGGGGAGTAACCACCAATGCCGTACGCACCGCGCTGACGCGCCACCCACGACTCCCCCGCCGCGCCTTCATCCGCGATCTCCTCACCGACGCGGAGGCCGGCACGTGCTCGGTTCTCGAGCACGGCTATCTCACCCGCGTCGAACGGGCCCACGGCCTCCCGACGGCCAACCGCCAGAGCCGGCGACTGACGCCAACGGGGATGGAGTTCCGCGACGTCGAGTATGAGACGTACGGGCTGGTAGTCGAGCTGGACGGCCGCCTCAACCACGATTCGTGGAGCGCCCAGGGTCGCGACGCAGACCGAGATCTCGACGACCTGGCCCTCGGCGGCCGGTCCACCGCCCGGCTCCGATGGCACCAGGTCTTCGACACCTCCTGCCGGACCGCAGCCAGGATCGCCCGAGTCCTGAAAGCCCAAGGCTGGCGAGGTGACCCCGTGACTTGCGGCAAGGACTGCGACCTCCCGACGTGGGAGTCCTGAGGTCACCCAGTGACACCAGCACTCCCACGTCGACCCCTCAGGCCAGGCGCCCGCCGCTGTGGACGTGCACGTGGACGTGCTTGGAGTCTTGGTATGCACCCAGGTTGGTCAGGACCGCCGCGGCGCCGTACTCGGACTCGACGTCCTTCGCAATCGCCTGGACGACACCGAGCAGTTCACGTATGTCGGCCTCGTCCGCAGCGCTCACCGAAGTGAGCGACCCGATGTGCCGTGTGGGCACCACCACCACGTGGACCGCCCAGTACGGCCTCGTGTGATGAAACGCCAGCACTCGCGCGGAATCATGAACGACGTCGAGCCGCTCAGGATGCGGAATGGCGAGTTCGCAGTAGAAGTCGGATCCGTCGTACGGGATATCCGTGACCATTCGGCTCCTCACTCCGACCTCCCGATCTCACCGCTTCCGCGGCGTCACCGGGACCTCGTTGGAGTTGATCGAGTCCCGCTCGGCCTCGCTCATCCCAGCCGCGGCAAGGATCCGCTGAACCATGTCGTTCTTGCCCCCGCCGTACTCATAGATGTCGGCGGCCGTCGCACCGACCCTCTTCTTCACCTCGCCGTACTCGTCTCGCAACGACGGATCCGAGCGGAGTACGTCGCGGACGGCGAGGTGATTGTGGAGGGCGAGAGACCCTTCGACGATCACGTAGGTGTTCGTTCCCACGAGCCGGGCGGGCTCCCAGAAGGCCCAGCGCTGCGGAATGCCGAGCTCGCCCCGGGCCTCGAAGCCCAACGAGACCAGGACCGCCGAGGCCGCTTCGACGTGCTCGGCCCGCACCACGATGTCGCAGTCGATGATCGGCTTGGCCGCGAGACCCGGCACCGCTGTGCTCCCGACATGCTCGATCGCGACGACCGGGACTCCCGCGTCGGAGAGCGCAGCGGCGTACTCCTCACGCAGCGCCACGAAGCGGGCAGCCCAAGCCGGGTCGTAGTCCGAGACCTCGATCATGGGAGATGACTGTAGCGATCCGGAAGCAAGTCCGGTCCCGCACCCGAGATGGGTGCGGGACCGGACTCAGTCACTCAGAAGCTCAGCTGCAACCGGAGGTCGAGCCGCAGCCCTCGCAGACGTAGCAGGAGCCGGCGGGGCGCATCTTGGTGCCGCAGGTGAAGCAGAGCGGGCTGTCGATGGCCATGCCGCTGATCGACTCGAGCAGCTCGGTGGTGGTGTGGGCGGTGGCCTTCGGCGCATCCTCGACGACCTCGGCCTCCTCCTCGATCTCGGCCTCGACCGCCTCGACGACCGGAGCGGCCTTCGGGGCCGGAGCCGGCTTCTGGACGAGCTCGGCGGCGGTGGTGCCGTTGCCGAGCTGCTCGTAGGAGCCGGTCTCGAGGTAGCGCTGACGCTCGTCGGCGGAGTAGATGCCGAGAGCCGAGCGGTCCTCGAAGGACATGTAGTCCAGCGCGAGGCGGCGGAAGACGTAGTCCATGAGCGACTGCGCCATGCGTACGTCCGGGTCGTCGGTCAGACCGGCGGGCTCGAACTTCAGGTTGGTGAACTTGGAGACGTACGTCTCCAGGGGCACGCCGTACTGGAGGCCGACGGAGACCGCGATCGAGAAGGCGTCCATGACACCGGCCAGGGTCGAGCCCTGCTTGCCGAGCTTGAGGAAGACCTCACCGAGCTCGCCGTCGGCGTGGGCACCCGAGGTCATGTAGCCCTCGGCGCCACCGACGGTGAAGGAGGTGGTGCGCGAGACGCGGGACTTCGGCAGGCGCTTGCGGGTCGGCGCGTAGACGATCTTCTCGATGATCTTCTCGACCACCTCGGGCGCGACCTCGGCCTCGGCGGCCGGAGCAGCGGCAGCGGTGGAGAGACCCTGGTCCTTCTTGGCGTTCTCCGACTTGCCGTCGGCCAGCGGCTGGCCGACCTTGCAGTTGTCGCGGTAGATCGCGGTGGCCTTCAGGCCCAGCTTCCACGACTCCATGTAGACCTGCTCGATCTCCTCGACCGTCGCGGTCTCGGGCAGGTTGACGGTCTTGGAGATCGCACCGGAGAGGAACGGCTGGGTCGCCGCCATCATGCGTACGTGGCCCATCGGCTGCAGCGCACGCTTGCCCATCGCGGTGTCGAAGACCTCGTAGTGCTCCTGGCGAAGACCCGGGGCGTCGATGACGTGGCCGTGCTCGGCGATGTAGGCGACGATCGCCTCGATCTGCTCGGCCTGGTAGCCCATCTTCTTCAGCGCGCGCGGGATCACCTGGTTGACGATCTGCATCGAGCCGCCACCGACGAGCTTCTTGAACTTGACCAGCGAGAAGTCGGGCTCGATGCCGGTGGTGTCGCAGTCCATCATGAAGCCGATGGTGCCGGTCGGCGCGAGCAGCGAGGCCTGCGCGTTGCGGAAGCCGTTGACCTTGCCGATCTCGACGACGTCGGACCACACGCGGGTGGCGGCGTCGATGATGTTGCGGTCGACCGGGTTGATCGAGCGGACCGCGTCGTTGGCGGCCTGGTGCTTGCGCATGACCCGCTGGTGGGCCTCGGCGTTGCGGGCGTAACCGGCGTACGGACCGACGACGGCGGCCAGCTCGGCCGAGCGCTTGTAGCCGGCACCGGTCATCAGCGAGGTGATGGCGGCGGCCATCGTGCGGCCACCCTCGGAGTCGTAGCCCAGACCCATCGCCATCAGCAGCGCGCCGAGGTTGGCGTATCCGATGCCGAGCTGGCGGTAGTCGCGGGTGGTCTCGCCGATCGCCTCGGTCGGGAAGTCGGCGAAGCAGATGGAGATGTCCATCGCGGTGAAGACGACCTCGCAGGCCTGCTGGAAGCGCACGGCGTCGAAGGTGTCGTCGTCCTTGAGGAACTTCAGCAGGTTCAGCGACGCCAGGTTGCAGGAGGAGTTGTCCAGCGACATGTACTCCGAGCACGGGTTGGAGCCGGTGATCCGGCCCGTCTCCGGGTTGGTGTGCCAGTCGTTGATCGTGTCGTCGTACTGCAGACCCGGGTCGGCACACTCCCACGCGGCGATCGAGATCTTGCGGAACAGGTCGCGGGCGTCGATCTCCTCGATGACCTCACCGGTCGTACGCGCCCGGAGGCCGAACTTCTTGCCCTCCTCGACAGCGCGCATGAACTCGTCGGAGACGCGCACGGAGTTGTTGGCGTTCTGGTACTGCACGGACGAGATGTCCTTGCCGCCCAGGTCCATGTCGAAGCCGGCGTCGCGCAGCGCGCGGATCTTGTCCTCCTCGCGCGCCTTGGTCTCGACGAACTCCTCGATGTCGGGGTGGTCGACGTCGAGCACGACCATCTTGGCCGCGCGGCGGGTGGCGCCACCGGACTTGATGGTGCCCGCGGACGCGTCGGCGCCGCGCATGAAGGAGACCGGACCGGAGGCGGTGCCGCCGGAGGACTTCAGCAGCTCCTTGGAGGAGCGGATGCGGGAGAGGTTGAGACCGGCACCGGAGCCGCCCTTGAAGATCAGGCCCTCCTCCTTGTACCAGTTCAGGATCGAGTCCATGGAGTCGTCGACCGAGAGGATGAAGCAGGCCGAGACCTGCTGGGGGGACTCGGTGCCGACGTTGAACCAGACCGGCGAGTTGAAGGCGAAGTGCTGGTTGACCAGCAGCCAGGTGAGCTCGCGACCGAAGAGGTCCGCGTCGGCCTCGGAGGCGAAGTAGTCGTTCTCCTTGCCGGAGGCGACGTAGGTGTTCACGACCCGGTCGATCAGCTGCTTCAGGCTCTGCTCACGCTTGTCGGTGCCGATGGCACCGCGGAAGTACTTCGTCGTCACGATCGTCGAGGCGTTGATCGACCAGAAGTCGGGGAACTCGACTCCGGTCTGCTCGAAGACGGTCTCGCCGGTCTTCCAGTTCTTCTGGACGACGTCGCGACGCTCCCAGGTGATCTCGTCGTAGGGGTGGACGCCCTCGGTGCTGAAGATCCGCTCGATCTTCAGCCCGGCGCCTGCCTTCGCCGATGCCTGTGCCTCTGCTGCCGTGTCTGTCATTTCGTTCCCCCTGTTGTCATCGATCGCTGTGCCGTACTGCTGGTCGGTGCTGATGGTGGAGTCTCCTGTTGCGCCCTCACGGGCTTCGTACGTCTTGCTGAGCTGTTTCGTTGGTTGGCCCGAGCAGGTCGCTTCCCCACGGCCTGCCCGGGCCGGTCTGTGTGTCCCGTGGGACCTAGTCGGAGCCCACCGGGGCCTCGACCGGATGTTCTGCCTCGTAGTCCTTGACTTCCCGTTCCGTACGCAGCATCTGGATCTCGCGCTCGAAGTCCTCCGCCGAGCCGAAGGCCCGGTAGACGCTCGCGAAGCGCAGGTAGGCCACCTCGTCGAGCTCGCGCAGGGGCGCGAGGATCGCCAGCCCCACCTCGTTGCTGGGAACCTCGGCCAGCCCCTGGCTGCGCAGCGCCTGCTCGACCTCCTGGCCGAGGCAGGCGAGCTGGTCCTCGGTGACCGGCCGGCCCTTGCACGCCTTGCGTACGCCGTGCACCGCCTTGTCGCGGCTGAACGGCTCCGCTGCGCCGGAGCGCTTGGCCACCATCAGCTGCATCTGCTCGACGGTCGTGAACCGCTTCCCACACTCCTGGCAGACCCGGCGGCGCCGGATCTGGCCACCGTCCTCGGCCACGCGGGAGTCGAGCACCTTGGTGTCGCTGTGTCGGCAGAACGGACAGTGCACGGTCGAGCCCCTCTCGTGAGACCTGTGGATCCAGGCCGTCTCAGCGGCGGCCCGAGCCTGTGGAACCTGTGGATATGAGCGTGAGTCCCTGTGGAACAACACCCCCATCGCTGTGGGCCATCCGCCTGTTCATGTGAACTAGATGTGGATAACTACAGCGGTGTAACTACTAGATGTAGTGGTAACCGTACGCCCGCCCCCACGACGATGCAAGCGAGCGACGCGTTTACCCGCGCGTCCGGCGTGTCGCGGGCCAAACACCGAAAGATTCCGGTTCAGCGGCGCCGGACTGGGCTGGATGAGTAAGAATGGCCCCCGTGACAAACATCTCCGGAGGAAATCGCGTCGGGTCGCGGAGAGGCACGCGCCCCAGAAGCGGTCCCCGGCCATCTTTCATCTTGCCTGCGATCGCGACACTGGCCTTCCTCGTCATCTGGGGAGTGCTCGTGTGGGTCGCCGTCGGTTTCGGGGCCGACGCACGGGGAGGCGATTCCGGCGCCTGGGCGAAGCTCGCCGTCGCGGCGGTCGTTGCAGTCGCCTGCCTCTTCTTGACCTTCACCTTCGCCGGGAAGGCCTGGCGGGCCTTCTCCGGCTCCCCGACCCCGCCACCCACCGACGACTACACCGGCAGCCACTCCAACGCCTACGTCGAGGAGCAGGACTACTCGGACACGACCTACTCCGACCAGCAGGTCTACTCGGAGCAGGCCTACCCGGAGCAGGACTACTACGGCACCGGTTCCTACGGCTACGACGACACCGGCTCCTACGGCCGGCACAGCACCGACACCGGGAGCCAGCCGCCCTACGGCGACACCGGATCCCAGTCGTCCTACGGCTATCCCGGCAGCGATCAGGGCTACGGCAACACCGGCAGTCGGGCCGCCTACAACACATCGTCCTACCTGCCGCCGACCACCCCGCCGCCTTCCCCGCAGCCCTACTACTCGAGCCCGCCGACGCCGACGTCGACGCCACAGAGCACTTCGGGGTACGGCTCGCAGGGATACGGCACGGACAGCTACCCCACCCAGCAGGCCGGGTCCGGGCAGTATCAGTCCGGCGCCTACCAGACCCCGACCGGCTACGAACAGACCGGTTCGAGGGCTCGGCTGACCCAGGACCCCGCCGCGACCCAGGCGATGCCCGCTCAGCGCCAGCCCCAGAGCACGCCGGTCGAGCCGGACGACGAGTGGCCGCCGCGGCACGGCACGCGCAACAAGCAGTGGCCGCCGGCCGAGCCGGACACCCCCTACCGCGGGCGCCACTGACGAAGACACAGCGAGAGTGCTGCAGACGCTTCCCATCGTCTGCAGCACTCTCACTCTTTTCCCCGGGTAGCCGGCTGCCAGGGGTCGAAGGTGCAGCCGGACATCTATGGCGGCCCTTACGGCGCGGTCGGGATGATCAGGGTCTGGCCGGACACGAGCATCGAGGACTCGAGGCTGTTGAGCTCCTTGATCGTCTGCTCCATCTCCCGAATCGAAGCGTCGCTGCCGGCGACGGCCTTCGAGGAGATGTCCCAGAGCGTGTCGCCATCGCTGACGACCATCGTGTGGGCGGAGGGAGCGGGGCTTTTTTCGGCACCACCCTCCACGGCGAACGCCACCCGCGCTCCGATGAACGCGATCCCGAAGAGCACGACGAGCGCGAATGCGAACACGACGACTCGTCCGCGACGGGTGAGCCGAACGGTCGAGCGACGCACCTCCCGCACCGGACGGGGCGGCTCGGCTACGGGCAGCACATAGACTGTTGCACTCATCTCACGGCCTCCTGATCACAAGTCTCTCGATCACGTGTTCGATCGAGCACATGTTCGAAGGTAGATCACGTGTTCGAACAACGCAAGTAGCGACGCCCAGAATTTTCGAACGCCGACACGCGCCGCCCACGAGGTCGAACAAATGTTTGATGTCGTGGTGCCAGAGGGACTAATGTGGTGACATGACCACGCAGAAGACAGGCACCGGATCAGGCGGTTCGAAGAAGAGCCGCGTCCGCGAGTTGCCCGACGGGCCGCCGGACGCGACCGGGCTCACGCCGCGTCAGCAGCGCATCCTCGCTCACCTGCGCGACAGCATCGAGCAGCGCGGCTACCCGCCCAGCATGCGCGAGATCGGCGCCGCGGTCGGGCTGACCAGCACGAGCAGCGTCGCCCACCAGCTCCGTGCGCTGGAGCAGCGTGGTCTGATCCGCAAGGATCCGAAGCGACCGCGCGCCCTCGAGGTCTTCCTCCCCGAGGTGATGGCCCACCGCAAGGCCATGTCCGGCGAGGAGCCCGACTCGACGATCAGCGCCGAGGCCGACATCAACCCCAACCCCGACGCAGCCATGGTCCCCCTGGTCGGGCGGATCGCGGCCGGTGGCCCGATCCTGGCCGAGGAGACCTCGAGCCAGCAGAGCGTCGAGGACGTCTTCCCGCTGCCCAAGCAGCTGGTCGGCAACGGCGACCTCTTCCTGCTCTCGGTCTCGGGTGACTCGATGGTCGACGCGGCCATCTGCGACGGCGACTTCGTGGTCGTGCGCCAGCAGCCGACCGCCGAGAACGGCGAGATCGTGGCCGCGCTGATCGACGGCGAGGCCACGGTCAAGACGCTGTCCCGCAAGGACGGCAAGGTCTGGCTGCTGCCGCACAACGCTGCGTACGAGCCGATCGACGGCACCCACGCCACGATCCTCGGCAAGGTGACTGCGGTCCTGCGCAGCCTCTGAGCCCGCCCCGGGGAACGGCCCGGGAACACTGCGTGATTTCAGCCGCCGGCCCTGTCAGGGCCGGCGGCTGCGTCTCGTCCACCTGCTCGAGCCGAGCATGCTCGACCCACGCTCCACCCGCCACGGCAACCGGAAGCAACCGGCTCCATCGCGTCACGCAGCAGGTCTAGGCCGTGTCCGCCGGACACAGCGGCGCTCTGCGCTTAGACTGCCCAGGTCTGCCTTCCCGAACGTCTGGTATCTCATGCGAAACATTGTCCGCCGGATCAACCGGAAACAACGCTCCCTCGTCTTGATCGCAGGCATGGTCGCCGCGACATTCGTCGCCACCATGCCCGCAACCGGTTCGACCCCGGCGACCTCGGTGAGGACCGGCGGTGACACCAGCGCCGAGCAGCCGGTGACGGAGAAGGTGGCCCGGGAGGCGCTCGCCGCGGCCAAGAAGGTCAAGCGCAACCAGTCGGTGCGCGGCGCCCGCCAGGTCGTGCCCGGGCGGCACATCGCCGGCCGGCCCGACGCGACCATCGCGCTGACCGACCTGTGGAACGCCAAGGACGCCCTGGACGGCTCCAACAAGGCGGCCGCGCGTGAGCTGCTCGCCCGCCCCCGCACCGCGACCCAGACCTGCAGCGACGTGGTCTGCGTCCACTACACGCCGGGCAAGGGCGGCGACCGCGCCTCGACGGCGTACGCGACCCAGGTCCGTGACGTGGTCACGAAGGTCCACAACCTCTACGTGCAGGCGGGCTACCGCAAGCCCGCGGCCGACAAGTCGGTCACCCCGGGCAAGGTCGACATCTACCTGGAGAACCTCTACGACGAGGGCTACTACGGCTACTGCGCGCCCGAGACGAAGGTCTCCAAGACCGCCGCGACGGCCTACTGCGTCCTGGACAACGACTACGCCACCAGCGAGTACGGGTCGTACAACACACCCACCGAGAACCTCCGGGTGACCGCCGCGCACGAATACTTCCACGCGGTCCAGTTCGCCTACGACGCCGGCGAGGACCGCTGGATGATGGAGTCCACCGCGACCTGGGTCGAGGACGAGGTCTACGACAGCATCAACGACAACCGGCAGTACCTCGGCTACGGCCAGCTCGAGGACCAGCGCAAGCCGCTGGACAACTCCTACGCCTCCAACCTCGGGATCTACGGCAACTGGATCTTCTTCCGCTACCTGTCCGAGCGCTTCGCCAAGGAGCGCGGGACGCTGCCGGAGGTGGTCCTCTCGATCTGGAACCGAGCGCCCTCCACCTACTCCACCACCGCCATCCGGCAGGCGCTCGCCGCCCGCGGCACCACGCTGAAGCAGGAGTACGTCCGCTTCGCCGCCGCCAACCTGGCCCCCTCGAAGACCTACAGCGAGGGCGGGGCCTACTACCCGCCGGTCTATGACGGCCGCACCGCGCTGCCCGCCAAGCGACAGACGGTCGACGGCAAGTTCACCCTCAAGCACCTGACGTACGCCTCCCAGCGCCTCGTCCCGAAGAAGGTGGGCAAGGGCTGGAAGCTGCGCGTGAAGGTCGACGTGGCCCGGCCCAGCGCCAACGCCGCCGTGATCAGCGTGTTCCGCACCGACGGCACCCGCGGCGTCTACTACCTCAAGCCCAACAGCAAGGGCATCGCCACCAAGACCATCGAGGGCTTCTCCTCGAAGCGGATCCGCAAGGTCGAGGTCACCTTCGCCAACGCGAGCAGCAACTTCAAGTGTGGCCAGGGCACCGCGTTCTCCTGCCACGGCGTCGCGACCCCCGACAAGGCCACCCACCGCTGGTGGGCGAAGACCTACCGCTGACCCGACTCCCCGCCGAGTCGGCGGGGGTCAGGCCGAGGCCATCTCCGAGAGACGCTTGAGCGCCTTTCGTACGACCTCGGGGTCGGTCGTCGCCCACATCGGCGGCAGGCTGGCCTTGAGGAATCCGCCGTAGCGGGCGGTGGCCAGACGGGCGTCGAGCACGGCCACGACGCCACGGTCGGTGGTGGTGCGGATCAGCCGGCCGGCACCCTGCGCGAGCAGCAGCGCCGCATGCGTGGCGGCGACCTGCATGAACCCGTTGCCGCCGGCCTTGTCGGCCGCCTGCTGCCGGGCCGACATCAGTGGGTCGTCGGGCCGCGGGAACGGGATCCGGTCGATGATCACGAGCTGGCAGGTGTCGCCGGGGACATCGAGGCCCTGCCACAGCGACAGCGTGCCGAAGAGAACCGTGTGCGGGTCGGCGACGAACTGCGCGGCGAGCTCGGGCAGCTGGGCGTCGCCCTGGGCCAGCGTGGTCAGGTGAGGCAGCTTCTGGCGCACGACCTCGGCGGCGGCCTCGGCGGCACGCCGGGACGAGAAGAGCCCGAGCGTACGCCCGTCGGCGGCGTCGACCAGGTCGACGATCTCGTCGAGGGTCTTGGCACCCATCCCGTCACGCCCGGGAGGGGGCAGGTGTCGGGCGACGTAGAGGATCCCCTGCTTGCCGTAGTCGAACGGGCTGCCGACATCGAGCCCGATCCACGGCAGCACGTCATCGGTACGCTGCGCCCCGGCGCCCACCTCGGTGCGCTCCTCCGCCTTGAGCCCGAGGGATCCGGCCACGGGGCCGAAGTCGCCGCCGAGCTTGAGGGTCGCCGAGGCGAAGACGACGGTCTTCTCGGTGAGCAGCTTCTCGCGCATCTGCGCCCAGACCTGGAGCGGCGCCACGCAGAGTCGGGGCGGGATCCTGTCGCCGCCCTCGTTGAGCCAGATCACGTCGTGTTCGGAGGCGGCGGCCATCCGCTCGGCGGTGTTGAAGACCTCCTGCAGGCCGCCCTTGGCCTGCTGGAAGCCGGGGTCGGCGCTGTCGGAGTCCTTCGGCTTCGGGAGCGCCGAGATCGCGGACCGGGCGGCGTCGCGCACCAGCACGAGCGCGTCGGAGATGACCTCCGGCAGGGTCACGAACCGCCCGGGTGAGCTCTCGCTGATCGCGGCCCGCAACGCGTCGGAGGCGTCGGCCAGGTCGTCGGCCTCGGAGCCCTCGATGTGCTTCTGGGCCCGCCGGGCGGCCCGCTCCACCTCGGCCGCGGTCAGCTCGTCGGTCGCCGCCTGGGTGACCCGGGCGACGAGCTCGTGGGCCTCGTCGATCACCACGGCGTCGTACTCCGGGATCATCGGCACGCCCTCGATCGCGTCGATCGCGAGCAGGGAGTGGTTGGTGACGATCAGATGGCTCTTCTGGGCCTTGTCGCGAGCGACCTCGACGAAGCACTCCTCGCCGAAGGGGCACTTGGCGGCGCCGAGGCAGTCGCGGTGGTTGACGGAGACCTGGCGCCACTCGCGGTCGGTGTGGCGGGGCGCGGAGTCACGCTCGCCGCTGCCGCCCTTCTCCGCCTCCTTCTCGGCCCAGCTGCGCAGCTCGAGGACCTTCTCGGCCATCGGACCCAGCGGGACGTCGACCAGCGTGCCCTGGTCGTCGGGAGCGCCCTCGCGCACCCGGTGGAGGCAGGCGTAGTTGGAACGGCCCTTGAGGACGGCATAGGACGCGTCGACGCCGGGACGTGAGCCGATCGCCTTGACCAGGCGCGGCAGGTCACGCTCGACGAGCTGGTGCTGCAGCGCCAGGGTCGCGGTGGCGATCACGACCCGACTGTCGTGGAGCAAGGAGGGGACCAGGTAGGCCAGCGACTTCCCGGTGCCGGTGCCGGCCTCGACCAGCAGGTGCTCCTCGTCGACCAGGGCCTGCGCGACCGCGTCGGCCATCATCACCTGACCCTCGCGGGTGGCTCCGCCGAGGGTCGCGACCGCATCCGCCAGGGCTTCACGTACGGGCGTCTGGGAGGCGGTCTCGGTTGATGTCACTCGGGCAACCTTAGCCGTGCGTGGGGACAGTCTCCGATCGGCTCTCCGCGATCCGCTGGGCGACGATCTCCCCGAACTGCATGTGACCCGCGACCGTCAGGTGGGTGTTGTCATCGAGCATGGGCAGCTCGAGGTCGAAGACGTTGATGTACGTCACCCCGTACTCCGCCGAGACCCGCCGCATCATCTTGTTGACGGCCCTGATGGCCTTGGCACGGGAGTTCACCTTGGGCGCGCTGAGCACGACGACCTCGTGGTCCTTCAGCTCGTCCAGGGTGGCCCGGAAGCCCTTCTCGACGTCGTCGAGGTCGCTCTTGGAGTCGTTGATCCCGCCCTCGAGCACGACCAGGTCGGCCCCTTGCGCCACCGCGTCGGGGACGCGCTCGGGGAACGAGATCGGGCCGCACCGCTCCATCAGCGCGTGCGAGTAGCCGGTGCCGCCGAAACCGGAGACGCGCACCTCACCGTCGAGATAGCGCGGCCAGGACAGACCGGGGTCGTCCAGCCCGAAGCCGGAGGCCCAGGAGTCACCGATCACCACGACGCGCTCGCCGGCTCCGGTCACCACGGAGGCGCGGGTCACCGACTCGGCGGCCAGTCGAGTGCACAGGTCCTGGGTCACCTCGGACTGATGGCTGGGCTTCTGCCCCGGGAGCACGCCCTCCTCCTGGCTACCACAGCCTGCGAGCACGGCCACCAGGACAGCACCAGCCAGCGCGCTCACGACCGTGGCGCGTGCCGCGTGGCGTACCTCTGTCCGCATCCCTGCCCTCTCCGACGACTGATCGTCCCAAGTGTGAGGGACGAGCTCGGCATCGCCAATGTCGCAACGCCGGATCAGCGTCCGAGATCAGGCAGAGTGCGCGCTGCGCGCGCTTACTCCTTCGCTCGGCACGAACGGACGAGCAAGCTCGCCGCTCGGCCTCGCTCAGTTCGTGTACGCGGCCAGCTCGCCGGCCAGGTCCGCGTTGGCGCGGCCCTTGACGACGGTGCCTTCGGCAGTGTGCTCGAGGTGGTCGATCTCACCGTGCTGGTGGATCCGGTTGACCAGGTCTCCCCGCTCGTAGGGAAGCAGCGCGGAGAACTCGACTCCCGGCCGCGGCAGGTCGGTCTCGACGGCCTTGATGGCCGCGTCGATGCCCTCGCCGGTCTTGGCCGAGACCGCGACCGAGTGGGGCTCGGCGCGCAGCAGCCTGGCGATCACCAGCGGGTCGGAGATGTCGGCCTTGTTGATCACGACCAGCTCGGGCACCTCGCTGGCACCGATCTCGGCGAAGACCTCACGCACCGCCGCCAGCTGACCCTCGGGGTCGGGGTGGGAACCGTCGACCACGTGCACGACCAGGTCGGCGTCGGCGACCTCCTCCAGCGTCGAGCGGAAGGCCTCGACGAGCTGGTGGGGCAGGTGACGCACGAAACCGACGGTGTCGGACATCGTGTAGACGCGGCCGTCCTCGGTCGTCGTCTTCCGGGTGGTCGGGTCCAGGGTCGCGAAGAGGGCATCCTCGACGAGCACCCCGGCGCCGGTGAGCCGGTTGAGCAGCGACGACTTGCCGGCGTTGGTGTAGCCGGCGATCGCGACCGCCGGGATGTGGTGGCGCTTGCGGTCGGCACGCTTGGTGTCGCGGGTGCCCTTCATCGCCTTCAGCTCACGGTTGAGCTTGGCGATCTTGGTGTTGATCCGGCGACGGTCGGTCTCGATCTTGGTCTCACCGGGGCCACGGCCACCGATACCGGCACCGCCGGCGACCCGGCCACCGGCCTGGCGGGACAGATTGCCACCCCAACCACGCAGCCGCTGCTTCATGTAGCTGAGCTGGGCGAGCTCCACCTGCGCCTGACCCTCGCGGGACTTGGCGTGCTGGGCGAAGATGTCGAGGATCAGCGCGGTCCGGTCGACGACCTTGACCCCGGTGCGGTCCTCGAGGTTCCTGAGCTGGCTCGGCGCCAGCTCGCCGTCGGCGATCACGGTGTCGGCGCCGGTCGCGGCGACGATCTCCTTGAGCGCCTCGACCTTGCCGCGTCCGATGTACGTCGCAGGGTCCGGCGCCTGGCGACGCTGGTAGATCGCCTCGAGCACTTCCGAGCCGGCGGTCTCGGCGAGGAGCGCGAGCTCGGCCAGGGAGTTCTCGGCGTCGGTCTGGGTGCCGCCGGCCCACACGCCCACGAGCACCACTCGCTCGAGGCGAAGCTGGCGGTATTCGACCTCGGTGATGTCCTCGAGCTCGGTGCGCAGGCTGGCGACGCGCTTGAGCGCGTGGCGCTCGGCGAGCTCCATCGCACCGACGGTGGGGTCGGTGTCCTCAGGATCCTCGTCGGCATAGCCCGACTCGAAGCTGTCGTCGAGCGCGTCCCAGTCCTCGGTGGCCTCGAGCTCGTCAGCGAGTGAGAATTCGTGTGCGTTGTTCGTCATATACCAACAAGGATACGGCGCCGCTCCACCCGGGGGACAATGCTTATCCGCGGGCTCGATCCGGGGCCGGTCTCAGCGCTGCTCGAGCGCCTCTCGCAGGACCTGTCCGATGTCCTCGGGCCGCTCGGCGACGTACGCGGCCCCGCCGGTCGCATCGGCGATCGCCTGCAGCGTGCCGAGGTCGGCGTCGGCGGTGATCCCGATCCCGAGGACGCGGACCGGCCGCCGCGGGTCGGAGGCAGCCTCCAGCTGGCGTACGAGCTCTGCCACGTCCATCGAGTCGGGATCGTCGTTGGTGCCGTCGGTGAAGAGGAGCACGTCGTTGGAGGCCAGCGGGTCGTAGGAGGCGACCGCGGCCTGGTAGGCCGCGAGGGCGGTGTCGTGCAGGGAGGTGCCGCCGCCGGTGCGCGCGGTGAGACCGGCGATCTCCGCGGTCAGCTGCGCGCGCTGGTCCTTCGAGGCCAGCTGGCGGGTGGGAACGAGCACCTTGTGGTCGCCGCCCAGTGTGCCCTCGGTCTTCTCGGAGAAGGCCCAGAGTCCGATCGCGGCGCTACCGGGAAGCAGACTCACGGCCTCGGACGCAGCCTCCTGGGTGAGCTGGAGGCGGGTGGTGGCGCTGTCGGGAGCAGAGGGCCAGGCCATCGAGCCCGAGACGTCCATGACCGCGATCGCCCGGGTCGGCCGAAGCCTGGCGTTCCACTCCGAGGCGGTCTTCGCCACCGTCGCCGAGTCGACCCGGGTGTACGCGCCCACGTTGGGGGACGGCTTGCCGGCGCCGCTGGTGCGGAACCCGGCCTGGGTCAGCGCGGTGTCGGCGGCGCCGCTGTCGAGCACCCGGGCGAAGCTGGTGATCGAGGCGGCGATCGAGTTGCGGCGCGAGGAGTCAGCGGTGATCAGGACCGGGTAGTCGAGGACCACCGTGCCCTCCTTCGGCGCACTGGCCTTGAGCGCCGGCGCGTACGTCGACCACTGCTGCTCGCTGGTCGCGGTCACCCCGCTCATCACCGTCTGCAGCTCCGCCAGGCGTCCTGAGTCGGTCGGCCCGGCGCCCTCCTCGCCGGAGGCGATCCGCTCCGCGTACGGCTCCAGCTTGGCCTCGCTCTGGGGCTTGCCCCGGCTCGCGACGGCCGTGCCGAGCGCGCTCATCATCCGCTGGGGGTCACCCATCAGCAGGTCGTCCTCGACGAAGGCCTCGGCGAAGGACGTACGCGTCAGGCCGTCACCGGAGACGAGCACGACCGGCGAGGAGGCCATCGAGGCCCGCAGCGTCACCGGCTCGACGGCCGGGTGGATCCGGTCCAGCCAGAGCGAGGAGTCGGGGATCCATACGTCGGGGAGATCGCCGTCGAGCGCCAACGGCTGAAGGACCTGGTCGGTCTTGGCCGCCTCCACGTCGAACTGGCCACAGCCGGCGTCCTCGAGGATGTTGCCCACGACGGTCGCCGCCTCGGGAGCCACCGCGACCGTCATCTGCGGGCCGAGGCAGGTCTGCTCACCGCTCGAGGCCGACTCGCCGCTGGCAACCAGCGCGGTCGCGATCAGGCATACGACCAGCACGCCGGCCGCACCGGCGATCACCCTGACCGTCTCCCGCGTCAGTCGTGGCTCGCGCGGGGGCTCGCTCGCACCCGCCGGCCCCGCGGAGTCGGGCTCGATGATCGCGAGCGCCTTCGACGTACCGGTGTCCGCCTTATCGGACATGCGAACTCCCCTTGCTCCGACGTCCGCGGAACGGTCTGAAACGGGCCGCGGCTGGCGCACACATTAGCGGTGCGCCAGCCGTCCGGGTACTACTTGCCTCCAGTTACTTCGGTGGCATCCGGATGCCGCCGTCGACGCGGATCGTCTCGCCGTTCATGTAGTCGTTGGTCAGACACTCCACGACCATGCTGGCCAGCTCCGCCGGTTCACCGAGCCGGTGCGGGAACAGCACGCTCTCGCCGAGCTTGGCCTTGAACGCCTCCGACTCCGGGCCCTCGCCGTAGATCGGGGTGTCGATCAGCCCCGGGGCGACGGTGTTGACACGGATGCCGACCGCGGCGAGGTCGCGCGCGAGCGGGAGGGTGAGGCCGACGACGCCACCCTTGGACGAGGAGTACGACACCTGCCCGATCTGGCCGTCGAAGGCCGCCACGCTGGCCAGGTTGACGATCGCCCCACGCTGCCCGTTGGCGTCCGGCTCGTTGCGGCTGATGTAGGTCGCCGCCTGACGGCACATGTCGAAAGTGCCGATCAGGTTGATCGCGATGACCTTCTTGTACGCGTCCAGGTCGTGCGCCGACCCGATCTGACCGTCGCGTCCGATCGTCCGCTGTGCCCAGCCGATCCCGGCCGAGTTGACCACCGCCTTCAGCGGCGCGATCTCCACGGCCCTCTCCACGGCGTTGGTGATCTGGTCGGTGTCGGTCACATCAACGGGCACGAACAGCCCCTTGATCTCCTCCGCCAGGGCCTCGCCCTTGTCCTTCTGCATGTCCGCGACGATCACCGTCGCACCCTTGGCCGCCAGCGCCCGGGCGGTCGCCGCCCCGATCCCGCTGGCCGCTCCGGTCACGATCGCTGTGCTATCAGTCAACTCCATGGGCAGCACCCTAGACGTGACCACCCTCACGAGGGTGAATACCCGTTAACCGTCTCGCGGTCAGAGCGCGGTGGTGCCCTCGGCGATCAGGACCGCAGGCCCGGTGAGCAGGACGCGGTCGTCGGTCGTCCAGGTGACGTGGAGCGTGCCGCCGGGAACATCGACCCGGTACGTCACATCGGCATCGCGCGCGATCGCGAGGCCGTCGGCCTCGGCTGCCGCGACCATCACCGCACACGCTCCGGTGCCGCACGAGCGGGTCTCGCCGGCGCCGCGCTCGAAGACCCGCATCGCGACGTGGCGCTCGGCGACGCGCGCGAAGAACTCCACGTTGACCCCGTGCGGATAGACCGCCTCGTCGAAGACCGGGGAGTCGTAGAGGTCACCGACGGGGCCGTGCGGGTCGATCGACTCGACCTCGGCGGCGGCGTGCGGGTTGCCCATGTCGACGTTGCAGGCCGACCAGAAGTGGTGGGCGACGGTGACCTGGGTCGACCCGAGCAGCTTCGGCGAGCCCAGGTCGGCGGTCCAGACGTCCCCGTCCGCGCGCAGGGTCTTGTCACCGGCCCGCGTCGCGAAGGTGACCTCGTCGCCGGCGAGACCGGCGGAGCGCAGGTACTCGGCGAAGACCCGGGTGCCGTTGCCGCACATCTCGGCCAGGGTGCCGTCGGCATTGCGGTAGTCCATGAACCACTCCGCGTCGCTGACCGGGCGGTCCTCACCGGTGTAGGCGGCGGTCCGGATCACCCGCAGGATCCCGTCGCCGCCGATGCCGGCCCGGCGGTCGCACAGCGCGCGCACCCGGTCGGCCATCTCCTCGTCCGAGAGGGCACCGTGCACCGAGCCGTCGAGGTCGGGCAGCAGCACGAAGTCGTTCTCCGTGCCGTGCCCCAACACGTAGGCGTAGGACATCAGTAGAGGGACTTCGAGTAGGTGTCGGTGCGGTAGTAGTCCTCCATCTCCGCAAGCGTACGCGGGTCGTTCTCGACCTGCTTGGCGATGACCGCACGCTTGGGGAGGTGGTCGGGGTCCCACGTCTCCGGGTCCCACAGACCCGAGCGCAGGAACGCCTTCGCGCAGTGGAAGAAGATGTCGTCGATGTCGACGACCAGGGCGAGGATCGGCCGCTTGCCCTTCACGACCATCTCGTCGAAGAACGGTGCGTCCGAGACCAGTCGGGCACGGCCGTTGATCCGCAGCGTGTCGCCGCGGCCCGGGATCAGGAAGTTGAGCCCGACGTGAGGGTTGGCGAGCACGTTGCGGTAGCCGTCGACCCGCTTGTTGCCCGGCCGCTCCGCGATCGCGATCGTCTTCTCGTCGATGACGTGCACCAGCGACCCGGCCGGGTCGCCCTTGGGCGAGGCGTCGCAGTTGCCGGCGGCGTCCGAGGTCGCGAGCACGCAGAACGGCGTCGCGGCGAGCCACTGCCTGTCGATGTCGAGGAGCGCGGGGCGCCCCTTGGTCACCGCCCGCTCGTTCGGCACGCCGACCAGGTCGACGAGCTCCTCGAGCGTGCTGATCTCAGTCCAGGTAGGGGTCACAGGCTCAGGGTACGAGGCGTGCCCGCGGGCGGCCGAATCATTTCGCCGTCGCTCAGACCGTCGGTACCTCGCCCCGGCGGGCGCGCAGCCACTCGATCGGGTCGCCCCGGTCGACCTCGACACCGGCCATCCGGAGCATCATCCGGACCAGCAGGCGCCGATGGGCTGCGTACGTCAGGACGTGGGCGACCACCGACCCGATCTGGAAGCTCTCCGGCGGCTCGCACAGGGCGTCGATGAGCCGGTCCTCCCAGGCACCGCGCCGCTCGATGTCACGCACGACCGCCAACCATCGCGCGGCCACGGCCTCGTGCCGCTCGACGAGCGCGACACCTGCGTCGGCACGGCTCCGGACCGGCATGGAGAGTCCCTCGATGGAGGCGACCCAGCACTCCTTGGCCCACACCGTCGCCTCCAGGACCTGCGTGATCGACTCCTCCGGACCGTCCCACTCCAGCACCTCGTGGCCGGCCAGCCGCACCTCGGTGAGCACCTCCGCGGGCAGGCCCTTGGCGAGGTCGAGCAGGGCTCTGGTGTCGTCGAGGTCGTGCATGACGAGCTGCTCGGTCAGCGGCGAGAGCACCCGCTCCTGGGAGTCGACCCACAGCGACTCCGGCGGATGGAAGTGGATCCCGTTCGGGGCCGGCAGCCAGTGGCTGACCGCGGCGGTGCTCGGCGGGTGCCCGAAGGCCTTCGCATAGGCCCGCGAGAACCCCTCCATGGACTCGTACCCGGCCGCCCAGGCGGCATCGGTCACCGTGCCACCTTGCCGCAGCTGCCACGCGGCCCGCTCCAGCATCACCCGGCGCCGCATCGCGACCGGCGGCTCGCCCGCACCCCGGGAGAGCAGCCGGTTGAAGTGATAGGGCGAGGTGTAGGCGTCGCCGGCCATCTGCGCCAGCGTGCGCGGCTCTCCGTCGTCGGCACCGTCGAGCACCGCGTCCAGCAGCTCCCGCAGCCGGTCACGCTCGTTCCCGCTCACCCTGTCACCGCCCGCACCGCTGCGACCGCCTTCTCGAGACGGGCCGGATCGTCGTACGAGACCCACACGACCCGCGGATCCTTGCGGAACCAGGCATCCTGCCGTCGTGCGAACTGGCGGGTCTTGATCGCCGTCCGCTCCATGGCCTCCTCCAGCGTCGTCTCCCCCGCGAGGTAGGCAGCGACCTCCTTGTAGCCGATGGCCTTCGACGCGGTCCGCGACCGCCCCAGGCCGGCCTCCAGGAGCCGGGCCACCTCGTCGACGAAGCCGGACTCGAACATCTCCGAGACGCGCTGCCGGATGCGTACGTCCAGTGCCTCCCGGGAGATGTCGACGCCGATCTGGATGGAGGCGGGGTCGTGGTAGACCTGCTCGGGCAGCCGTGCGCTGAACGGCTCGCCGGTCAGCTCGATGACCTCCAGGGCGCGTACGACGCGGCGACCGTTGTCGATCTCGATCCGCTCGGCCGCGACCGGGTCCAGAGCTCGCAGACGGTCGTGAAGTGCCTTCTCACCTGCGGTTTCGAGCTCCTTCTCCAGACGCTCCCGCACCTCGTTCGAGGTCCCCGGGAACTCGAACCGGTCCAGGATCGCTCGCGTGTAGAGGGCGCTGCCGCCGACCAGCACGGGGGTCTTCCCTTCGTTGCGAAGCGTCGCGATCTCCTCGCGCGCCAGCGTCTGGAAGTCGGCGACGGAGGCAGGTTCGGCGATGTCGAGGAGGTCGAGGAGGTGGTGCGGGATCCCGCGTCGCTCGGCGACCGGCAGTTTCGCCGTCCCGATGTCCATACCGCGGTAGACCTGCATCGCGTCGGTGTTGATGACCTCGCCGCCGAGTGTCCCGGCGAGGTCGAGGGAGAGCGACGTCTTTCCTGCCGCGGTGGCTCCGACAACGGCCACGATAGGGGTGACGGACAGGGCAAAAGATCCCAGTTCACGTAGCCCGGATGACCCATCAGGGCCGCGTGTCCCCCTGTTGCTGTCGTACTCCATGCAGTTAGTCTGGCCGCAAGTTGGCTCAAACGGGGAGCCACCGATCAAGAGGGGGAAGCATGAGCTTCTTGGACAAGGCTAAGGACCTCGCCCAGCAGGGCATCGACAAGATCGGCGCCGACAAGGTCGGCGAGGGCCTGGACAAGGCCGGCGAGTTCGCCGACGAGAAGACCGGCGGCAAGTTCAGCGACCAGATCGACCAGGGCGTCGAGACCGCCAAGAACGAGGCGGAGAAGCTGGACGGCGGCAACTGAGCCATCCACAGTCTTCGAGGCGGGGAGCAACCCAGAGCGGGTTGCTCCCCGCCTCGCGTTTACGTCCGCTACACCCAGCTGAATCTTTACGTGGCGTTTTGCGAAACACTGTTACGAATCTGTTGCGACATGTGCCGTCACGTGGAACGGTCTAGACCGTCTCATTCTCGTGCTTCACCGAATGAGGCAGCCGGGGGGCGGACGTGACACGTCCGATTCCGGTCCAATCACAACTACTCGGAAGTGTGGACCAATATGTCTGAGAACTACGGCAACAGCGACGAGCAGCAGAACTACGGCCAGGAGGGCGGCTTCGGCGGCCAGGAGTCCAACGAGGGCTCCTCCTACGGCTCGGAGTCGTCCAACGAGGGTGGCTTCGGCGGCCAGGACGGCGGCCAGAGCGAGGGCGGCTACGGCTCGGAGTCCTCCAACGAGGGTGGCTTCGGCGGCGGCGAGCAGTCCGAGGGTTCCTCCTACGGCTCCGACGAGGGCTCGAACGAGGGCTCGAACGAGGGCGGTTCCTCCTACGGCGAGCAGTCCAACGAGGGCAGCTCCTACGGCTCCGAGGGTGGCGAGCAGGCCAACGAGGGTTCCTCCTACGGCGGCGGCCAGGACTCCGACGAGGGCTCCTCCTACGGCTCGGAGTCCTCCAACGAGGGCGGCTTCGGCGGCAACGAGCAGTCCGAGGGCTCGTCCTACGGCTCCGACCAGGGCTCGAACGAGGGTGGCTTCGGCGGCGGCGAGCAGTCCAACGAGGGCGGCTTCGGCGGCGAGCAGGGCCAGTCGCAGTACTGATCCAGCTCCGCTGATCACACAGATCGAGCGCCGGGTCCCGCGAGGGACCCGGCGCTCGGTGCTTTCTCAGATCAGATCAGATCAGGCCCGGTACGCCACCCAACCGTCGATCATGCGCTGCACCTGACCCGGCGTGAACTCGTCCATGCACGCGTCCTCGGTGTAGTCCATGAAGTTGTGGATCGGGTCGAGACCCGGAGCGGTGCAGGTGTCGGAACCCTCCGGACAGCCGAAGGCCGGCTCGGCCTCGGCCGGGGTGTCGGCGACCTGGTCACCCTTGCCACGGCAGCCACCCTGGAAGGTGTGGTAGAGGTGCAGCCAGTGGCCGACCTCGTGGGTGGCCGTGTCGCCCTCGTCGTACGGCGCCGCCGAGCCGCCCGGCAGCGACTCGCCGAGGATGACCACACCGTCCTGCGACCCGATGTTCTTGGTCGGGAAGGTCGCCCAGCCGAGCAGACCGTCGTCGATCTCGCCGATGTAGACGTTGAGCGCGTTGTCACCGCCCTGACGCAGGGATGCCTTCATGTCCCGCTCCCCGGTCGAACCGGAGATGATCGGATACCAGGCCGGGTTGATCGTGGTCTCCTGGCCGGCCACCTCGAAGGAGAACGGCGTGCCGGCGTACGCCGCGTTGAGCACGTCGATCTGGGCGTCGATGTTCGCCTGCGGGACGGCGCCGGTGGTGGCGTTCTCCTGGATGACGTGGATGTAGGTCGGGATCGTCGTCGGGCCGAGGGTGGCGTTGCCGCTCTTCTTCCCCTGCGTGGCCAGAGCGGAGCTGAGCGCCTTCTCCTTGGCGTCTGCCTGCTTCGCGGTCAGGTGGTTCGTGTCACGGACCTGCTTGGTGCCTTCGGCGACGCGGGCGGCTCCGACGTCGTGCGGGTCGAAGCAGGCATCGCCTCCTGCGGCCGCCTGCATCGCGGATGCGGGCGCCGCGGCTGCCAGACCTGATGCCACGAGAACTCCGAGCGCGCTCATCGCGACTGCTCTGCCGGCCAGCTTGGGAATCGACATTGGGTATCCCTTCCTGAGACAAGTTGCCTCAGGCTAGAGCAGAAATACCCCCGGGCGGAACGGCGTTACGGAGAATTTGCTGTTCGCGCAACCGAGTGCCGCAGGATCAGCCGCAGGCGGGGGCGGCCGGCAGCGGAGCGGGTACGCCGACCGACGGCATGCCGAGCCCGACCGAAGCGGCCTCGGGCTCGGGACGGCCCTGACGCGCCTCCCAGGCGTCGCCGGAACGGGTGCGGCGTACCTCGAGCACAGGGTTGTCGGCGACCAGGTGGTGCGGGGCCGCGTAGGTGATCTCGACCTTGACCATGTCGCCAGGGCGTACGCCCTCGGCGCCGGCGACGTTGAAGTGCACCAGCCGGTTGTCGGGAGCGCGACCGGAGAGCCGGTGGGTCTCGGAGTCCTTGCGGCCCTCCCCCTCGGCGACCATCAGCTCGAGCGTACGTCCGACGTTCTTCTTGTTCTCCTCGTAGGCGATCTCGTTGACGAGGTCGACGAGCCGGCCGTAGCGGTCCTTGACCACCTCGGGCGAGATCTGGTCGGGGAGATCGGCGGCCGGCGTGCCCGGACGCTTGGAGTACTGGAACGTGAAGGCGGAGGAGAAACGCGACTCGCGGACCACGTCCAGGGTGCCCTGGAAGTCCTCCTCGGTCTCCCCCGGGAAGCCGACGATGATGTCGGTCGTGATCGCCGCGTGCGGGATCGCCGCCCGGACGCGCTCGATGATGCCGAGGAACTTGGTCGACCGGTAGGAGCGGCGCATCGCCTTCAGCACCCGGTCGGAGCCGGACTGCAGCGGCATGTGCAGCGACGGCATCACGTTGGGCGTCTCTGCCATCGCCTCGATGACGTCGTCGGTGAACTCAGCCGGGTGCGGGCTGGTGAACCGGACCCGCTCCAGGCCCTCGATCTCGCCGCAGGCGCGCAGCAGCTTCGAGAAGGCCTGCCGGTCGCCGAACTCCACACCGTAGGCGTTGACGTTCTGGCCCAGCAGGGTGACCTCGGTGACGCCCTCGGCGACCAGCGCCTCGATCTCGGCGAGGATCTCGCCCGGGCGCCGGTCCTTCTCCTTGCCCCTCAGGCTCGGGACGATGCAGAACGTGCAGGTGTTGTTGCAGCCCACGCTCACCGACACCCAGGCGGCGTAGGCAGACTCGCGCTTGGTCGGCAGCGTGGACGGGAAGACCTCGAGGGACTCCAGGATCTCGACCTGGGCCTCCTCCTGCACCCGGGCCCGCTCGAGCAGCACCGGGAGCGAGCCGATGTTGTGCGTCCCGAACACCACGTCGACGTACGGCGCCTTCTTCGTGATCGTCGCCCGGTCCTTCTGCGCGAGGCAGCCGCCGACGGCGATCTGGAGGTCCGGGTTGGCCTCCTTGATCGGGGCCAGGTGGGAGAGGTTGCCGTAGAGCTTGTTGTCGGCGTTCTCCCGGACCGCGCACGTGTTGAACACGACCACGTCGGCCTGGGTGCCCTCGGTCGCCTTCAGGTAGCCGGCATCCTCGAGCAGACCCGAGAGGCGCTCGGAGTCGTGGACGTTCATCTGGCAGCCGTAGGTGCGGACTTCGTACGTACGGGCCGATGCGGAGCTCGAGGCGGTGGACACGGTCATAGCGTCCTCAAGAGTACGGCGATCAGGTGCAACGGCAGGAAATCCCGACCAGTTATCCGCTTGTAACCGATACCGGGGACCAATTCATGGATGTGCAATGCAGGATGTGGTTAGGTCTGCGGCATGACCGTGCTTGACACCGAACCCGCCAGCGCACCCTCGGGCGACGCCCTGGTGGTTCTTGACCACGTCGACAAGCACTACGGCGACCTGCACGTGCTCCAGGACATCAACATGGAGATCAAGCGTGGCGAGGTCGTCGTGGTGATCGGGCCCTCGGGTTCGGGGAAGTCGACCCTCTGCCGCACGATCAACCGACTGGAGACGATCGACTCGGGGACGATCACGCTCGACGGCAAGGAGCTGCCCGCCGAGGGCAAGGGCCTGGCCAAGCTGCGGGCCGAGGTCGGGATGGTCTTCCAGAGCTTCAACCTCTTCGCCCACAAGACGATCCTGCAGAACGTGACGCTGGGCCCGATGAAGGTGCGCAAGCTGAAGAAGTCCGAGGCTGAGGCCGAGGCCAAGAAGCTGCTCGACCGCGTCGGCGTGGGCGCCCAGGCCGCGAAATACCCGGCCCAGCTCTCCGGCGGTCAGCAGCAGCGCGTCGCGATCGCCCGGGCGCTGGCGATGAAGCCGCAGGTGATGCTCTTCGACGAGCCCACCTCCGCCCTCGACCCGGAGATGGTCAAGGAGGTGCTCGACGTGATGGTCAGCCTCGCCAAGGAGGGCATGACCATGATCGTGGTCACCCACGAGATGGGGTTCGCTCGCGTCGCCGCCGACCGTGTCGTCTTCATGGCCGACGGCCAGATCGTCGAGTCCAACACCCCGGCCGAGTTCTTCGACAACCCGCAGTCCGAGCGCGCCAAGGACTTCCTCGGCAAGATCCTCAAGCACTGAAACGTACGTCTCTCGGGTGAGCCGTCGGCTCGCAGACCCCCGCATGACACTCAACACTCATTCCAGAAGGTGGATTCGATGAAGTTCCAGAAGATCGCCGCGGTCGCGGGCGTCCTCGCGCTCGCCGGCTCGCTCGCTGCCTGTGGTGGCAACGACGACACCGGCTCCGACGCCGGCGGCGACAAGATCAAGATCGGCATCAAGTTCGACCAGCCGGGCCTCGGGTTCAAGGAGGCCGACGGTGACTACTCCGGCTTCGACGTCGACATGGCCGAGTACATCGCCGAGGGCCTCGGCTACGACGACGACCAGATCGAGTGGGTCGAGGCCGTCTCCGCCAACCGCGAGACGTTCCTCAAGGACGGCACCGTCGACATGATCCTGGCGACGTACTCGATCACCGACGAGCGCAAGGCCGAGGTCGACTTCGCCGGCCCGTACTACATCGCCGGCCAGGACCTCTTGGTCGCCGCCGACAACACCGACATCACCGGCCCCGAGTCGCTCGACGGCAAGAAGCTCTGCTCGGTGACCGGCTCGACCTCGGCCCAGAAGGTCAAGGACGAGTACTCCAAGGGCGTCCAGCTGCAGGAGTTCGACACCTACAGCAAGTGCGTCACCGCGATCGAGGGCGGCCAGCTCGACGCCATGACCACCGACGACATCATCCTGGCGGGCTACGCCCAGCAGTCGCCGGGCAAGTTCAAGATCGTCGGCGCTCCCTTCTCGGAGGAGAACTACGGCGTCGGCCTGCCCAAGGGCAGCGAGGACCGCGACAAGATCAACGACCTGATCGAGCAGTCCTTCGAGGACGGCGCCTGGGAAGAGGCGTTCAACGACAACCTCGGTGAGTCCGGCTACGCGCTGCCGGAGCCGCCGGCCGTCGACCGCTACTGAGGCACCCGCGGGGCAGGGGAGTCTGCTCCCCTGCCCCGTCGCCGCGTCCAGCGCAAGAAATTTGGAAGGACCAATGGACCTCATCTCCGAGAGCGGGTCAGCCATCCTGACCTCGTTCGGGCTGACCTTGAGACTCGCCTTCTTCAGCGGCATCTTCTCGCTGCTGCTCGGCGTGGTGCTCGCGACGTTCCGGGTCTCACCGGTTCCCGTGCTGCGCTGGATCGGCTCGGCCGTCGTCTACACGTTCCGCAACACTCCGCTGACCCTGGTCATGTTCTTCACGCTCTTCGGACTGAGCTATCAGCTCGGCCTCAGCTTCGACGAGGACCTGATCTACCGCAACAACTTCTGGCTGGCCGTCCTCGCGCTCAGCGTCTACACCTCGACCTTCGTGTGTGAGGTGCTGCGCTCGGGCATCAACACGGTGCCGCTCGGACAGGCCGAGGCGGCGCGCGCGATCGGGCTGACCTTCACCCAGAACCTTCGCCTGATCGTCCTTCCCCAGGCGTTGAGGTCGGTGATCAACCCGCTCGCCAGCGTACTGATCGCGATGACCAAGAACACGACCGTCGCCGTCACCATCGGTGTCACCACCGCCACCATGGTCAACGAGGCGTCAGGGCAGATGAAGTCGCTGATGGAGCGCAACTCCGACCAGATCCTGCTGATCTTCATCATCTTCGCGGTGGGCTTCATGATCCTGACCCTGCCCATCGGCTTCATCGCCGGCTGGGCCGCCAAGCGATTCGCGGTGATCCGATAATGAGCGCCTCAGTTCTGTACGACGCCCCCGGCCCCCGCGGCAAGGCGCTCAACTGGATCTACTCGGCCATCGCCCTCCTGGTCCTGGCCTGGGTGGCCTGGTTCGTCTACTCCAAGTTCGACGAAACCGGGCAGTGGGACGCCGAGAAGTGGAAGCCATTCCTCGAGGCGCCGGTCTGGGAGAACTTCCTCATCCCCGGTCTCATCGGCACCCTGAGCGCTTTCGCCGTCGGTGCGGTGCTCGCGCTCACCTTCGGGTTCGTCCTAGCAGTCGGCCGCCTCTCGCGGAGCCGGATCATCAGCGTCCCCAGCGGTGTGATCGTGGAGTTCTTCCGTGCCATCCCGATGCTGCTGCTGATGATGTTCATCTACTTCATGCAGCAGCCGCTCGGGCTCGAGACCAGCGTCTTCTGGGCGGTCGTCCTCGGCCTCATGCTCTACAACGGCTCGGTGCTGGCCGAGGTGATCCGCGCGGGTGTCGGCGCTCTACCGAAAGGGCAGTCGGAGGCCGGTGTCGCGATCGGGCTCTCGCCCGGTCAGGTGATGCGTGCCATCCTGCTTCCGCAGGCCGTGCGCTCGATGCTGCCGGCGATCATCGCTCAGCTCGTGGTGCTGCTCAAGGACACCGCGCTCGGCTACATCCTCGCCTACAACGAACTGCTCAATCAGATCAACAAGATCGAGGGCAACTACGACAACCTGATTCCCGCGGCCATCGTGGTCGCGCTGATCTACATCGCGCTCAACACGCTTCTCGGCCTCGCTGCGAACTACGCCGAAGCACGCACCCGGCGTGTGGCACGCACTGCGGCACCGGTCGGTCACGCCGGCGCGATCGACCCGGTCGCCGCCGAGGCCGAGCTCGTTCAGAAGGCGAACGCCGCCAACGTCGGTGGCGCCGGGCCCGGCGCCTGAGAATCCGGACATACCAACGGCCCGCTGCCCCTCCTCGGGGCAGCGGGCCGTTGCGTGCTCGCTTCGCGAGCTGACTCCCTCGCTCGGCCCGAGCGGACGAGCAAGCTCGCCGCTCGACCTCGCTCAGTCGTCTACCAGCCCTTACTTCTTCTTCGGAGTCACCCAGAGGTTGATCGTGCCCTCGATGGCCACCGTGCCGTCCTCGCGGATGCCCTTGACGCGCACCGCGAGGTCACCGTCGGCGGTGTCCCACTGCTCCTGGTCGGTCTCCGCGATGCAGGTGATGTCGGTGGAGGCCTTGGCCGTGTAGGAGACGGTCATCCCCTTGGGGATCCAGCGCTTGTCGCGCGGGATGGTGACCTCCGCAAGGGCACCCATCGCCATCTCGAGACCGTTGCACAGCGCGATGGCGTGAACGGTGCCGATGTGGTTGTGGTTGCCCTTGCGGTTCGGGACGATGACCTCGGCGTAGTTGGGTCGCAGCTGGTTGACCAGCGGGTGGATGGACCCGAAGTAGGGCGCCTTCTTCGCGAATGCGACCGAGAATGCTCTCTTGCCTACAACGGGGACACGGTTGAAGGACTTCCAGAGGTCGTAGAGCTGGCTCATGGCAGTCAGGTTACCCGAGGGTAACCTCCTCCCCTCTCCTGGCCCGAGATCAGGAGAGGGAGAGGAAGACCTTCTCGAGCTCCTCGATCTGCTCCGGGCGATCTCCGTCGGCGTGCGCGCGGCGCAGCTCGTTGGAGAGCAGCGCGAAGGCCGCCTTGTCGAGGGCCCTGGTCACTGCCTTGAGCTGGCCGACCACATCGGCGAGCTCGCGGCCGTCTTCGATCATGCGGAGCACGCCGCCGAGCTGGCCCTGAGCCCGGCGGACTCGATTGACCACGCTCGTCGTCTCCGCGTCCCGAGGCTGGGGGACGGTCACGTCGTCAGTCAAAGTCTTGCCTTCCATCGTTTCTGGCATCATTCCTGGCTCGTTGTTGTATCCCCCGGGGGACAACGGTCCAGACCAGTGGGCGTTACGGTTCTTTTTGGTTGATTCCAGTTTTCGCCCACACAAGACCGAACTTCGTGCTAGTTGCCCGTCTGCCAGACGATCTCGACGCGGTTGCCGAACGGATCGCGGACATGGAAGCGCTGGAATCCGTCGGCGTTGTGGCGCTGGCTCCAGTCGACATCGAAGCCCAGGCTCGCCAACCTCGCGCCCATGCTCTCGAGGTCTGCCTCGGTCTCCACCGCCAGAGCAGGATGGGCCTTGGCCTGCGGTCGGTGCGGGTCCTCGACGCCGAGGTGGATCTCCGCGCCGCCCGGCGAGCGGAACCAGGCGCCACCGCGCTTGGCCAGCTCGGCCGGCTTCGGCACCTCGGACAGCCCGAGGCCGTCGGCGTAGAAGGTCCGGGCCTCGTCCTCGTGGCCGGCGGGCATACCGACCTGTACGTGATGGATGCGCATCATGCCTCCAGTCTGCGGGCGACCACGAAGACTCGGCGGAACGGGAGCAGGACGAAACTGTTTCCTACCGAATCGTTTCGTACGGGATAGGCCTGTGCCAGACGGTTCTTGAGCTCCTCGGCGAAGGGCTCGAAGAGACCGGCCTTCTCCAGGGCGGCGGCATTGGGGCGGAGGCTCGTTCCGGCGATCCAGGTGAAGACCGGGTCCTCCCCGGTCAGCACGTGGAGGTACGTCGTCTCCCAGGCATCGACCTCGAAGCCCTCCCGCACCAGCACGTCGTAGTAGTCGGCCGGGTCGTGCGACCCGGGCGCCTCGAGGTGGCGGGTGTGCTCGGCGTAGGGCTCCTCGGCGGCCAGCTCCTCGCGGAGCCTGTGGCTGGGCTCGTCGAAGTTGCCCGGGACCTGGAAGGCGAACCAGCCACCCTCCCCGACCGCGCCGGCGAGCAACGGGAGCAGGTCCAGGTGGCCGGGGACCCACTGGAGGGTGGCGTTGGAGAGGAGTACGTCGACCGATCCCGGCACCACCGAGTCGGCCCAGTCGCGCAGGTCCGCCACCGCGAAGTCCACGCCGTCGATGGTCGCGCGTGCCTTGTCGATCATCGGCGCGCTGGAGTCGAGTCCGACGACACTGGCCTCCGGCCAGCGGCCGGCCGCGAGGGCGGTCAGGTTGCCGGGACCGCAGCCGAGGTCGACCACCGTCTTCGGACGATCCGCGTCGATCCGGCGAAGGAGATCGACGAAGGGACGGCCCCGCTCGTCGGAGTAGGTCAGATAGCGCTCGGGATCCCATGCGGTCATGGCGTACGTCCTCTCGATTTCTCTTGATGTCAAGATATCCAGATCGTCTCGCCGACTTGTCTCGATGTCAAGATTCTCGATGAGGCGAGTTTGGGCTAGGCTCTCGCCATGCGCGACGAAGTCGACGACCTGAGCGAGGCCTGGGCACACGAGCGGCCAGACCTGGACCTGGGGCCCGTCGAGATCTTCTCGCGTCTCTCCCGCCTCTCGCGTCACCTCGACCTCGCTCGACGCGACGCGTTCTCCGGCTCCGGGATCGAGTCGTGGGAGTTCGACGTGCTCGCCGCCCTGCGCCGAGCGGGCGACCCCTACGAGCTCTCCCCCGGCAGACTGCTGCGCGAGACCCTGGTGACCAGCGGGACCATGACCAACCGCGTCGACCGGCTCGCCTCCCGCGGACTGGTCGAGCGACTGCCGGATCCGGCGGACCGCCGCGGTGTCCTCGTTCGGCTCACGCCCGACGGCAAGGCGACCGTCGACAGCGCCTTCGAGGCCCTGCTCGCGGCCGAGCGGGAGTTCCTAGACAGCCTCTCCGACGACCAGCAGAGTCACCTCACCGATCTGCTGCGCCGTCTGCTGGTCCCCTTCTCATCCTGACCAACAACCGCGCCGAGTCGGCTCATCTTGACCGAAAACCCCGCCGAGTCGGCGCGTCATGACGCGCCGACTCGGCGGTTGATCTCGTCAGTTTGCGCCGACTCGGCGCGCTGGACGCTACTCCAGGACTTCGGCGGCTTCGAGCCACTCGAGCTCGAGGTCGTCCTTCTCCGCGGCGAGCTGATCCAGCTCTGCGCTGAGCTCGGCGAGCCGGGTGTAGTCGTTGACCGACTCGGCCATCGCGAGCTCGAGCTTCTGCTGCTGCTCGCCGATCCGCTCGAGCTGCTTGTCGATCCTGGCGATGATCTTCTTCGCCGCCCGCTCGTCGGCGGAGCCGGGCTTGGCCTTCGACGGGCCGGGCGCTGCCGTCTCGGCCGACGCGAGCGACGCCTCGGCCTGCGGGGCTGACGTCTCGGCCGGGATGGGGAGGCGGCGCTCGAGATACTCGTCGACACCGCGCGGGAGCATGGAGATCTGGCCGTCGCCGAGAAGGGCCCAGACGGAGTCGGTGACCCGCTCGAGGAAGTAGCGGTCGTGGGAGACGACGATCAGGGTGCCGGGCCAGGCGTCGAGGAAGTCCTCGAGGACGTTGAGGGTCTCGATGTCGAGGTCGTTGGTCGGCTCGTCGAGCAGCAGTACGTTGGGCTCGGTCAGCAGCAGGCGCAGCAGCTGGAAGCGGCGGCGCTCGCCGCCGGAGAGGTCGCCGATGCGGGTGACCAGCTTGTCGCCGGTGAAACCGAAGCGCTCCAGCATCGAGGTCGCCGAGAGCTCCTGGCCGTCGGTCGTCTTGGTGACCCGCTTGATCGACTCGACGGTCGGGAGGACCCGTGCCTCCGGATCGAGGTCGTCGAGCTGCTGGGTCAGGTGCTGGAGAGCGATGGTGCGGCCGTGGCGTACCTTCCCCACCGCAGGCGGGAGGGAGCCGTCCAGGAGCGAGAGCACCGAGGTCTTGCCGGCGCCGTTGACGCCGACGATGCCGATCCGGTCCCCCGGACCGATGCGCCAGGTCGCGTGCGACAGCAGCTGCCGCTCCCCGCGGAACAGGTCGACGTCCTCGACGTCGATGACGTCCTTGCCGAGCCGCTGGGCGGCGAACTTCTGCAGCTCGAAGCGGTCGCGCGGCGGAGGTACGTCCTCGATGAGCTGGTTGGCGGCGTCGATGCGGAACTTCGGCTTGGAGGTACGCGCCGGGGCGCCGCGGCGCAGCCAGGCCAGCTCTTTGCGGACCAGGTTCTGGCGGCGTACCTCGGTGGCGGCGGCCTGACGGGACCGCTCGGCCTTGGCGAGCACGAAGGCGGCGTAGCCACCCTCGTAGGCGTCGACCTGACCGTCGTGGACCTCCCAGGTGAACTGGCACACCGCGTCGAGGAACCAGCGGTCGTGGGTGACCACGACGAGAGCGGACGAGCGCGCGGCCAGGTGTGCGGCGAGCCAGGCCACGGCCTCGACGTCGAGGTGGTTGGTCGGCTCGTCGAGGACGATCAGGTCGTGCTCCCCGAGCAGCAGCTCGGCCAGGGCACAGCGCCGACGCTCACCACCGGACAGCCCCATCACCGCCCGGTCGAGGTCGATCCCGGCCAGGAGCTGCTCCACGATCTCCCGCAGCGCCGGGACGCCGGCCCACTCGTGGTCGGACCGCCCGCCGAGCACCGCCTCGCGGACGCTGTGGGAGTCGACCAGCTGGTCACCCTGGTGCAGGAACCCGACGAGCAGGCCCCGCTGGCGCGAGACGCGGCCGGAGTCAGGCTCCTCGAGACCGGTCATCACCTGCAGGAGCGTCGTCTTCCCGTCGCCGTTGCGGCCGACGATGCCGACCCGGTCGCCGGCGTTGATGCCGAGGGAGACGTCGTCGAGGAGGGGCCGGATGCCGTACGCCTTGGAGACGTGCTCGAGGTTGAGGAGGTTCGCCATATCGCCTCCCATTGTCCCCGAGGGCGGTGAGGCAGGCCGCATCGCGGCGGCCATCCAGCGGCACGCCGGGCGGACGAAGACCCGCTGACCTGCTTAGACTCGGTGCAATGGCCGAGAAGACGCTCCGCGAGCACACCCATGGCTCGCGTCAGATGATCCTCGAAGCAGCGCTGCGGCTGGCCGCCGAGCGCGGCTATGTCGGCACGACGATGGCGCAGGTCCGCCGCGCGACTGGCCTCCCGCCGTCCTCCCTCTACTGGCACTTCTCCAACAAGGACCAGCTCCTCGCCGAGGCGCTCGAGCACGGCTACACCCGCTGGCACCACGTCGCCCCGCGGTGGGAGCCGGCACCGATCGACAACGACCTGCGCAAAGGGCTGCTGGCCAACCTGCGGCGTACGACGTCGGACACCCACGGCGCCAAGGCCGACTGGTGGCGGATGGGCCTGATGCTCGCCCTCGAGTCCGGCCCGACGGTCGGCGACGGTCCGCGCGAGCGCTTCCTCCAGATCCGCACCCAGACGATGGCCGAGTTCGAGCGGTGGTGGTCCGAGGCGGTCGACCTTCCGGCCCCGCACATCGAGACCCTCGCGCGGCTGACGCTCGCCGCGCACGACGGTCTCTTCGTCCACGCCCAGACCGACGAGCAGGCCGACCTCGAGCCGCTCCGGCGACGTCTCGCCGATGGGCTGGCCGAGGTCGCGGACCATCTCCGGAAGCAGGACCCGGCGGCCGTCCCGGAGCCCGTGGACCTGCCGCCGGTGACGTACGAGGGCAGGAGCAGCAGCCGCGAAAAGCTCGTCGCAGCAGCGCTGGAGGTAGCCGCGGAGAGCGGCTACGAGGGCGCCTCGATCAGCCGGATCTGTGCGGCGGCGGAGCTGCCAGCCTCCTCGGTCTACTGGCACTTCGCGAACAAGGACGACCTGTTCTCGGCCGCGGTGGACGACTCCTACCGCGCCTGGAGCAGCGCCCAGTCCTCGTGGCAGCCGCCGAGCGCGGACGGCGACTGCCCCACTGATCTCCCCCTGTTGCTGAGGCCGCTGGTGGCCAGCCTGCACCGGCTGCCCCCGTTCCTGCGGATCGGCCTGATGCTGGTGCTCCCGACGCGGCCCGAGCCGCTTCCCGGCCGCGACCGGTTCCTTGCCGTACGCCGCCAGTCGCGAGACGACTTCGCCGGATGGTTCCGCGGAGCGCTCGGCGACGACGGGCCCGCGCACGCCGACGAGATGGCGGCGCTGGTGCTCGTGATCGCAGACGGACTTCTCTTTGCCGAGGCGCTCGACAGCGCCGACATGCCACCGGCCACGACCTCGGACCTGCTGGCGCGACTGGTGACGGCGACGCCGTTTCATACACAGATCAGCCACTGACCTACTACCGTAGGTCCACAGAAGGTTTACGGCGCTAACGGGCGGAAACGCATCGAACTGTATGCCGTGTCATCTATTTCCGCAGGTCAGGAATGAGATTTATCCAACATTTGCTCCACAACCTCCGGAACGATCGTTACAGTGACTGCTGTCACAGAGAGTTGGAGGCCCCAGATCCCCCCTTCGTGGTGCCTCCGTCTCATTAAGGAGATCCCCCCATGAGCGTCACTGCTATCCCCACCCTGGCTAGTCAGCACGACCATGAAGGTGCCCCGAGGACGACCTCTTCGGCGACCCCGTCTGCGACGAAGGCCCTCCAGATCCTGGAGGCATTTCTCGGAGCCGGCCCGAAGCTCGGTGTCAGCGAGATCGCTCGCACCGCGGGCCTTCCCAAGTCGACCGCCTTCCGCCTCCTGCGTCACCTCGAGCAGAGCGGGTACGTCGAGCGCATCGGCCGCCACTACGTACTCGGCCGGCGGCTCTTCGAGCTCGGCAACGCGGTCCAGATCTGCCGCCCGCAGGGCATCCGCGAGACCGCGATGCCGCATCTGGCCGAGCTCTACGTGGCGACCGGCAAGACCGTGCACCTCGCCATCCTCGAAGGCACCGACATCGTCATCCTGGAGAAGATCACCGGTCGCGGTGGCATCCAGCCGGACACGTACGTCGGCGGGCGAGCTCCCGCCGCCTGCTCCGCGCTCGGCAAGGCGATCCTCTCGTTCAGCGACCGCAACCACATCGCGGCCGTGCTCGAGTCCGGTCTGGTGCGGCGCACCCGCCACTCGCACGGCGACCCGGCGAAGTTCCTCGCCGAGCTCCGCCGCGCCAACAGCGAGCGCATCGCCTTCGACCGCGAGGAGGCCCAGCTCGGCATCGTCTGCGCCGCGGTCCCGATCATGATCGAGGGCCGTGCGATCGCCGCCGTCTCCGTCTCCGGCGGTGCCGCCGGCTTCAACGCGGCCAGCATCACCCGCCACCTGCGCCGTGCCGCCGCAGCGATCTCCGACGAGGTCGTCTCCAGCGCCGCCTGACCCGACGAGACGTCACGTACGTCGGCCGAGGCGTCGGTTTCGTCGGTCGAGAAGTCATGCGCTGACGTCTCGACCGACGTACCTGACGTCTCGACCGACCGGGGTGACGTCTCGGCGGGGTGGGTCAGTAGGTGACCAGGTGGGCACCGGCGACCGGGCCCGGGGCGGTCCAGACGCGGTCGTACGCCTTGGCCTGCATCGCTCCGGCGACCTCACGGGCATGTGCGGCGTCGCGGCAGAGCATCAGGACCGTCGGGCCCGAACCGGAGAGCTGCACGGCCAGGGCGCCTGCCTCGGCGCCGTCCGCGAAGGTCTGGGCGAGGTCGGGACGTAGCGCCAGGGCCGGCGCCTGCAGGTCGTTGGTGAGCGCTTCGGCGAGCAGCTCCGCATCACCCTTCTCCAGCGCCATGAGCAGGCTCTCGGGCACCTGCGGGTCGCCGACCCCGGTCCCGGCGTGCTCGTCGAAGGCGCGGTAGACCGACGGCGTCGACAGTCCCTGCTCGTTGCCGACCGCGACCCACCACCAGGCGCCGTTGTCGGTGACCGGCTCGACGATCTCGCCACGGCCGCCGCCGATGGCGGTGGCACCGATGAGCGCGAATGGTACGTCGGAGCCAAGCTGCCCCGCCAGGCTCAGCAGATCCTCGTCGGGCGTCTCCAGCGACCACAGCCGGTCCAGGGCGACGAGCGTCGCGGCGGCGTCGGCGGACCCGCCGGCGAGTCCGCCGGCGACCGGGATGCCCTTGTGGATCGCGACCTTCGCGGCCTTGTCGATGCCGTGGTGAGCGGCGAGCGCCTTGCCTGCGCGCACGACGATGTTGTCGTCACCGGCCGGGACCTCCGCCAGCGCGATGTGGTCCTCCGCGGTGAGCGTGACCTGCCACTCGGCGGCCTCGCTCACGGTGACGTCGTCGTAGAGCCCGATCGCCTGGTAGACGGTCGCCAGCGGGTGGAACCCGTCCTCACGGACCGGACCCACGCCGAGGTGGAGGTTGAACTTCGCGGCGGCGCGGACGGTGATCGTCATGAGGGAACCCTTTGAAGCGATTCGGTGATGCGTACGAAGTCCGCGATGGTCAGCGCCTCGCCCCGCGCGAGCGGGTCGATCCCGGCCGCCACCAGCGCCTTCTCGGCGGCGTCGGCAGAGCCGGCCAGAGGCTTGAGTACGCCGCGCAGCGCCTTGCGACGTTGCGCGAAGGCGGCGTCGATGACCGCGAAGACCTCTTCGCGCGAGACCGTCGTCGACGGCGGCTCGCGGTGACGCCAGTAGACGAGCCCGGAGTCGACGTTCGGCGCCGGCCAGAAGACGTTGCGGCCGATCGCACCGGCGCGGCGCACCTCGGCGTACCAGGCGGCCTTGACCGACGGGACGCCGTAGACCTTGGAGCCGGGCTTGGCGGCCAGCCGGTCGGCGACCTCGGCCTGCACCATCACCAGCCCGTGGCGCAGCGAGGGCAGCAGGGACATCAGGTGCAGCAGGACCGGCACGGAGACGTTGTAGGGCAGGTTGGCGACCAGCGCCGTCGGCGGCGGACCGGGGACGGAGTCGACCCGTAGGGCGTCGGCGCGGAGCAGGCTGAACGCGTCGGCCTGGTCGGGGGCGTACTCCTGGATGGTTCTCGGCAGCCGCTGCGCCAAGACCTCGTCGATCTCGATCGCGGTCACCGTCGCGCCGGTCTCCAGGATGGCGAGGGTGAGCGACCCGAGGCCGGGGCCGACCTCGACCACGACGTCGTCGGCGCCGACACCGGACTCGCGCACGATCCGGCGCACGGTGTTGGCGTCGATGACGAAGTTCTGCCCACGCTGCTTGGTGGGGCGCAGGTCGAGCTCGGCTGCGAGCGCCCGGACCTCCGCGGGCCCCAACATGCGCGTCGGAGTGCGGCCGGTCATGTCACACAGCGTAGGCCCCACACCACTGAGTCGGCGCATCTGTCCCGCCCCACAACGCCGAGTCGGCGCGTCTGTCCCACGTTGCTGGGACAGACGCGCCGACTCGAGCCCGGATTCCGGGACAGATGCGCCGGGTCGCGGTTACTGCGGCAGGCCGAGGCTCTGCGAGCAGGCCGGCCAGGAGCCGTAGCCACCGTTGGCGTCGCGGACCTTGGTCGCGATCGCGATCTGGGTCTCGCGGCTGTTCTCGCTCGGGAGGCCGGAGCCGCCGTAGGCCTGCCAGGTCTGCACGTTGAACTGCAGCCCGCCGTAGTAGCCGTTGCCGGTGTTGATCGCCCAGTTGCCACCGGACTCACACTGCGCGAGCTGGTCCCAGACGGTGTTGCCGCCGGCGAAGTTGGCCGCGGGGGCCTCCTCCTTGGTGCCGACCTTGACCACCCGGGTCTCGGCCTTCTCGATGACGTTCTGCTCGAGGACCTTGCGGGAGACGGCCTCGCCGTTCTTGTAGAAGATGCGGTAGGTCACCGAACGGACTCCGTCGGAGCCTTCCTCGACGACCTCGGTCTCGCCCTTGGCCATCGAGGAGTCCTCGATCTCCTTGACCGGAGCCTCGACCGCCTCGCGGGCGACCTTCCGGTTCTTGGCGGAGAAGTCGGTGAAGACGATCTTCTGACCGGTCCTCAGAGCCTTGTCGGAGGCCGGGGAGACCTGGTCCCGAGGCTCGAGCTCGACACCGAGGTCCTTGAGCGCATCGCCCACGGTCAGCGCGGTCACGCTGACCTTCTTGGTCTTCTTCCCCGCCAGCGCGACCTTGACGGCCTTCGGCGTGATGACGTCGAGCGACATCCCGTCGCGGCCGATGTAGGCGCCACGGCTGGTCGAGAGCTCGGCTCGGTCGTACTCACGGCCGAGCTCGGCGAGCGCGCCGCCGACGGTGGTCGCGGTGACCCAGTGGTCCTGGGACTTGCCGTCGACCTCGAGGCTCAGCTGACGGGCGTAGCGGACGCTGATCGCGCTGCCGTCCTCGACCTCGGTGTCGAGCGATGGGGCGACCGCGTCGCGGTCGCCGATCTCGATGCCTTCGGCCTCGAGGACCTCACCGACCGTGTCGGCGTTGACGCTGACGTCCTTGGCCTTGCCGTCGACCGAGACGATGACATCGGTCTGGGCGGTCTTGACCCCGTACGCTGCGCCGCCTGCGGCGACCACTGCGGCGGCGAGTCCGCCGACCAGAACGGCCTTACGGCGTCGGGTTGAAGCGATGTTGCGGAACCACGAGTTGGTGCTGCTGGGGGGCACGATGCTCCGATGTTCGGTGTCCCCGGGCACGGGCGAACGGTGTTGCGAGATCTGGTGATCTACGCGCTGAGGCCCACCCCCAACACCGTCCGGATCTGTCCCGATCCCGGCTATCTCGCCGGACAGCGGAACAAATGCGGTCGGTTAAATGCAAGTCCCCTGACCGATCAGCAGGCAATTACAAGCATGCAATCTCGGCATCAAATGATGGCCAGGGAGCGCTGTCAATACCTGTCGCAGTGAATAACAGGTGTGCGATTCAACACGTCGAAATCGCTGGTCAAGCGGGTTGATCACCGCGCATGTCGTAATCCCGCCACGAAATATCGTGCCCGCTGGCCAATAGGCGACAAATCCTTTACAGGTAACTGCGTTGCTTGGTGTTGTACTCCGAAGCCATCTGTGTCGTGATGGCCCGTCGTGCCGGTCAGTTCTCGGGTAAGGCAGATGTGCGCGATGTCACCAGACTCCGGAGGAACGATGAACAGACGCGTTATCAGCGCGCTGGCCGCACTCGCGGTCGCAGGCGTGACGCCAGTGGTTCTCACTCACTCGTCGGCGATCGCCGTCGAGACCGAGGGGACCCCTGCTGCGGCGGCCGTCAAGCAGAAGGTCGACGACAAGCCCGACGCGCTCAACACCAAGCGCCGCGAGCTCAAGACCAACGCCGCCACCGCGGTTGCCACGGGCGAGAAGCAGACGGTCACCAAGAACGGCAGCCAGGTCGTCAAGATGGGCTCGGGCAAGAACACCCACTGGGTGGAGCACGAGCCCACCGAGAAGTCCCAGCTGCTGAGCTTCCTGGTCGAGTTCGGCGAGGGCGGCAACCCCGCCTTCCCCGAGAACACCTCGGGCCCGCTCCACAACGAGATCGCCCCGCCCGCCGAGGACGACAACTCCACCTACTGGGAGGAGGACTTCGCCCGCGAGCACTACATGGACATGTTCTTCAACCAGAAGAAGGGCAAGGAGTCGTTCCACAACGTCTACAAGGAGATGTCGAGCGGCCGCTTCGACCTCCAGGGTGACGTCAGCGACTGGGTGACCCTTCCGCACGCGGAGTCCTACTACCAGAGCGCGACCGGCGACGAGACCGCCACCGCGATGAAGAACTACGTCCAGGACAGCGCCAACGCCTGGTACGACGCGCAGAAGGCGGCGGGCAAGACTGACGCCGAGATCACCGCGTACCTCCAGGACTACGACATCTGGGACCGCTACGACCTCGATGGCGACGGCAACTTCAACGAGGCCGACGGCTACATCGACCACTTCCAGGCGATCCACTCCGGCGAAGGGGAGGAGGCCGGCGCCGACCCGTGGACCATCTGGTCGCACCGCTGGGCCGCCAACGCGTCCGGTTCCGACGGCCCGGCCGACTTCCCGAAGGCCGGCGGCGTCAAGATCGGTAACACCGACATCTGGATCCGCGACTACACCACTGAGCCCGAGAACGGCGGCCTGGGCGTCTTCGCCCACGAGTTCGGCCACGACCTCGGTCTGCCGGACTTCTACGACACCGCCGGCGGCGAGAACGGCACCGGCTTCTGGACCCTGATGAGCTCGGGTTCGTGGCTCGGTCACGGTGACGGCACCATCGGCACCACCCCGAACCACATGGGCGCTCCCGAGAAGCTCTTCCTCGGCTGGCTCAACTACGACACGGTCGACGCCGGCGACAAGAAGAAGCTGACGCTTGGGCCGAGCTTCCACGACACCGGCAACAAGACGCCGCAGGCGCTCGTGGTCAACCTCCCCGACGGCGAGACCACCCACGACGTCGGCTCCGGCACGTCCGGCAAGTCGTTCCTCTACTCCGGCAAGGGCGACGACCGCACGGCTACCGCAGTCAGCCCGTCGATCACGGTGCCCGACGGTGGCACGCTCTCGGCGAAGGTGAAGTACGACCTCGAGGCGGAGTACGACTTCACCTTCCTGGAGGCCTCCACCGACGGCGGCACCACCTGGTCGACCCCGCTGGCGACGAACCTGTCCTCGGCCGAGTACAACAACGGCATCCACGGCACCTCGGACAGCACCTGTGAGGGCAACTGCGCCGACCACGACCCGACCGAGTACGTCGACCTGACCGCCGACCTCTCGGCGTACGCCGGTCAGAGCGTGAAGCTCCGCTTCCGCACCGCGAACGACGGCGGCGTCGCCTACTACGGCTTCGCCATCGACGACCTCTCGGTCGGCTCGGCCTACACGACGGACTTCTCGTCCTTCGCGGACTGGACCGTCAAGGAGTACATGGGCATCACCGACGGCACCTACACCTCGACGTACCCGCGCTTCTACATCGCCGAGAACCGGCAGTACAAGGGCTACGACAAGACGCTGGCCGAGGGTCCGTACAACTTCGGCTACGGGGTCACCGCGCCTGACAAGGTGGACCACTACGCCTACCAGGACGGCCTGCTGGTCTGGTACCAGAACGGCGCCTACGGCGACAACAACACCTCCGAGCACCCCGGTGGTGGCCAGGCGCTGGTCGTCGACTCCACCTCCGGCGTCCAGAAGTGGTCGAACGGCACCCTGTCGCGCAACCGGATCCAGGGCTACGACTCGACCTTCGACGTCGACCGTACCGACCGCCTCCACCTCGAGAACGAGGTCGCCGGTGCGCCGAACAACGTCCTCGACGTGCCGCGGCGCAAGAGCGTGCCGACCTTCTACGACAGCTCCGAGACGGCCTACTGGGATGCGACCAACCCGGCGCACTCCACCAAGACCGCCGGTAGCGGCGTGAAGATCCAGGTGCTCTCCTCCGACGAGCGCAAGGGCACGATGAAGATCAGCGTCTCCTGACCTGATCCCAGCAACGAGAAAGGGCCCGAGGCGATCGCCTCGGGCCCTTCCCGTGTTGGTGCTCAGTCGTTCACCAGGTGCCGCCGAAGGCGGTCTCGGTGTTGGCGTTGACGGCATTGCAGAGCGCCTCGAGGTCGTCGCCGCGTACTTCGGCCATCACCCGCATCGTCGCCGGGATCATGTAGCTGGAGTTGATCGCGCCTCGGTGCGGGTGGGGCGTCAGGAACGGGGCGTCGGTCTCGACCAGGATGCGGTCCTGCGGAGTGATCGCGAGGGCGTCGCGCAGGTATTGCGCGTTCTTGAACGTCACGGTGCCGGCGAAGGAGAGGTACGCGCCCCGGTCGAGGCACTGGCGGGCGAACTCGGGATCACCGGAGAAGCAGTGCATCACCCAGCGCTCCGGCGGGCCGACGCTGTCGATCACCTCGAGCACCGCGTCGTGGGCGTCGCGGTCGTGGATCATCAGGGTCTTGTCGAGGCGCTTGGCGATGTCGATGTGGCGCCGGAACGAGTAGGCCTGGGTCTCGCGGCCCTCCTCGTCGGTGCGGAAGAAGTCCATCCCGGTCTCCCCCACCACGCGCACCTTGTCGTGCGCGCCGGCCAGCTTCTCGATCTCGTCGAGCGCGGCCTCGAGATCGGGCTGGCGAGGAGCGTCGTTGGGATGGAGCGCCACCCCGGCGACCATGTTGTCGTACGTCTGGGCCGCCTCGACCGCCCAGCGCGCGCCGGGCAGGTCGCAGCCGATCTGCACCACCCTGGTCACCCCCACCGCCGCCGCCTGCGCCAGCGCCTCCGCGACCGGGAGGCTCTCCTCGCCGCGGACGATGTCGAGGTGGGTGTGGTTGTCGACGACCGGTGCGGGCAGCGGCTCGGGAAGCGGTGGAAAGCTCACACGAGCATCGTACGGACCACGTGCTGTCTCCTCGGAGCCCGCCGAGTCGGCGCATCGGCACGATGCTCGCTGGCGCTCGCCGTGCAGATGCGCCGACTCGGCTAGGCGTGGATCAGGTTGTAGACCTCGCGCTTGGGGACGCCAGCTCGCTTGGCCGCTTCCGCAATGGCTTCCTTTTTCGTCAGGCCGTCTTCCTGTAGGTCGGCCACCGCCGCTCGCAGGCTCTCGGGGTCGCTGCCGATCTCGGCGGACGGGTCGGCGCCGGTGACGACGATGGTGACCTCGCCGCGTACTCCCTCGGCGGCCCAGTCGACGAGCTCGGCCAGTCCCCCGCGGCGTACTTCCTCGTGGGTCTTGGTCAGCTCGCGGCAGACGGCGGCGGCGCGGCCGTCGCCGAAGGCGTCGCGCATGGCGGCCAGGGCGGCCTCGGTGCGGTGGGGGGCCTCGAAGAAGACCATGGTGCGCTCCTCCTTGGCCAGGCTCGCCAAACGCCTCGAGCGCTCGCCGGCCTTGCGGGGCAGGAAGCCCTCGAAGCAGAACCGGTCGACGGGGAGGCCGCTGACGGCCAGGGCGGTCAGGACGGCGGAGGGGCCGGGCACCGCGGTGACGCGTACGTCCTTCTCGACCGCCGCCGCGACCAGGCGGTAGCCGGGGTCGGAGACCGACGGCATGCCGGCATCGGTGACCAGCAGCACCCGGTTGCCGTCGAGGAGATCGGCGAGCAGCGTCGGCGTACGTGAACTCTCGTTGCCCTCGAAGTAGGAGACGATGCGGCCCTTGATCTCGACGCCGAGATCGGTCGTCAGCCGACGCAGGCGACGGGTGTCCTCAGCTGCGATGACATCCGCGACGGCCAGCTCCGAAGCCAAACGGGGTGGGGCATCCTCCACACGCCCGATCGGGGTTGCCGCCAAGATGAGCACGCCGTCCTCTGGATCTACCACCCCGATATTGTCGCAGGCCTATAAGGTGCCTTCGTGACAACGACGGTGACCAGGGCCGATGAGCCCATGGAGGGGTTGGGAAGCACCCCCTCGGGTCACCTGCTCCCGAACGCCTGGGAACGCGCCCGGCGCCGCATCAGCGGTTCGCCTCGCGCCGGCTGGTTGGCGACGATCGGGATCACCGCGCTCGCGTTCCTGCTGCGGCTGTGGCACCTGGGCACCCCGAAGGTCTTCGCCTTCGACGAGACCTACTACGCCAAGGACGCCTGGGCGCTGCTCGAGTTCGGCTACGCGCGCAACTTCATCGAGGGCGCCGACGAGAACATCCTGGCGGGCAACCTCGACGGGCAGTTCGCCGACGGGCCGTCGATGATCGTCCATCCGGACGTGGGCAAGTGGATCATCGCCCTCGGCATCAAGCTCTTCGGGATGGACCCGTTCGGCTGGCGGATCGCCTCGGTCGTGGTCGGCTCGTTGCTGGTGATGCTGACGATCCGGTTCGTACGCCGCGTCTCCGGGTCCATGCTGCTCGGTCTCGTCGGCGGCATCCTGATCACCTTCGACGGGCTCGCGTTCGTGCTCTCGCGCCTGGCCCTGCTCGATCTCTTCGTAGCCTTCTTCCTGCTGCTCGCGGTGCACCTGATGGTGATGGACCGCGACTGGTGCCGACGGCGGTTCTCCGCGCTCGCGCCCACCCAGCTCGCCGAGCCCGGCGCCTGGGGACCCGTCCGCCAGATGCTGTTCCGTCCGTGGCTGCTCTGCTCGGGCATCGTGTGGGGTCTGGCGATCGGGTGCAAGTGGGAGGCGCTCTACCCGCTGGCCGCCTTCGGTCTCCTCTACGTGGCCTGGTCCGCCGGGATGCGGCGTTCCTTCGGCGTACGGCTGTCCTGGCTGCGGGCCTGTGTGGCCGACGGGCCGACGGCGTTCGTGCACCTGGTGGGGGTCGCGCTCGCGGTCTACGTGATGACGTGGATCCCGTGGATGACCCACGCGGACGTCTACGAGGAGTCACTCTCGTCGACGCAGTACACGCGCTACACCGGCGAGGGCCACTGCGAGAACAAGTCGTACGTCCCCGAGAACCTCAACGACAAGCGTTGGCCGACCGCCACGGAGCCGGACGCGTCCGGCCTCGGCGAGGTCAGTCAGTCGCTGCGCTCGCTGTGGTACTACCACCGCGACGTCTTCACCTTCCACACCCACTTCCTGGAGTGCGCCGAGCACACCTACGCGTCCCATCCGATCGGCTGGCTGGTCCTGAACCGGCCGGTCGGGGTCGCGGCCGACACCGGGATCCTGTCCGGCGCGAAGTCGCGCGGCGAGATGTGCTCGGCGACGCCGACGGCGGATCCCGACAGGGACGGGCCGGAGGAGGCCGGGACGTGCCTGCGGCAGGTGCTGCTGCTGGGCACCCCGGTGCTGTGGTGGGGAGCGTTCATCGCGCTGATCGTCTCCGCGTTCATGTGGGTCGCCGCGCGGGACTGGAGGTTCGGCGTCGCCGTCGTCGGCGTGCTGTCGACGTGGCTGCCGTGGCTGCAGTACGCCGGGCGCCCGATCTTCTCCTTCTACATGATCATCGCGCTGCCGTTCCTGGTGCTCGGCCTGTGTCTGTGCCTGGGCAAGCTGCTCGACCGACCACCGCCGTTGGTCGGAGGTGGTGGTCCGGCGAGTCGTCGTCGGGTCGGGGGTGCGGTCTTCGGGGGCATCTTCGTGGTGCTGGTGATCTGCAACTTCGCCTGGTTCTGGCCGATCTACACCGATGAGCTGCTCACCCGGCAGGAATGGCTGACGAGGATCTGGTTCAAGCGATGGATCTAGACGTACGCGGCCTGGTGCCGCGACCCGGTGGCTTCGACGACCTGGTCGTCAGCGTCGCGGGCGGCGTGATCGCCGGGCTCCGGCCGGCTGGTGACGCTGATCCGGAATCAGCCGGGATCCTGCTGCCGGGCCTGGTGGACATCCACAACCATGGTGGAGGCGGAGCCTCGTTCCACTCCACGTCCTCGGAGGAGATCGCGGTCGCTGCCGGGGTGCATCACGCCGCTGGTACGACGACGCTGCTCGCCTCGACCGTGACCGACTCGCCCTCCCGGCTGCTGTCGGTGGTCTCCGCCTTGGCCACCGCTGCGGAGGACGGGCTGATCGCCGGGATCCACATGGAGGGGCCGTTCCTGGAGCACTCCTGCCGAGGAGCGCACGATCCCGAGCTGCTGCTCGCGCCGGACGCCGGGCTCGCCCGTGAGCTCGTCGCCGCCGCCCGAGGGCAGCTGAAGGTGATGACGCTGGCAGCCGAGCTCCCCGGGGCCGACGAGGTCGCCTCCGTGCTCACGTCGGCCGGGGTCGTGGTCGCACTCGGGCACACCGCCGCATCGGCTTCGCGGGCTCGCGCCTTCCTGTCCGGGCCCGGGAGCCTGGTCACGCACCTGTTCAACGGGATGCCGCCCGCGCACCATCGATCTCCCGGGCCGGTGCTCGGATCCCTGGGGGCTGCCGGGGTCGGAGACGCCTGCGTGGAGCTGATCGCTGACGGCGTACACCTCGACGATGAGACGGTCCGGGCGGTGATGTCGATGGTGCCCGGGTCGGTTGTACTCGTCACGGATGCGATGGCCGCGGCCGGGATGGCCGACGGCGACTACCAGCTCGGCCCGCTGGCCGTGGAAGTGCGCTCCGGCGTCGCGCGGATCGCCGACGGGACCGGAAACGGGTCGATCGCCGGCGGAACCTCGCGGCTCATGGATCAGGTCCGTCGCCATGCCGCTGCCGGGATCGACCTGGCCATGCTGATGAAGGCCTCCAGCCTGCGGCCGGCATCGGTGGTGGGCCTCGACGCGGGCCGCCTCGAGCCCGGCGCTCGTGCCGACCTCGTGCTCACCGACGAGTCGCTGCAACCGACCCGGGTGATGCGCGGCGGGGCCTGGATCTCGTCGTAGGCGCGGCTCGTATTCTGGACACCATGTCCTCCACGAAGTCCTCCTCCCCCCTCATCGCCGGGCTCGTGCCCAGATGGGCGGTCGCGGCCTTCGCCGTCGACGTCTTCTTCGTGCTCCTCTTCGCCTTCGCCGGACGCCAGTCGCACGACTCCGGCCCGGTGCTCGTCGTGCTCCGCATCGCCTGGCCCTTCCTGGTCGGGCTGGTCGTCGCCTGGGCCGTGCTGGCCTGGCGCCGCTGGCCCGCGGCCCGTGCCTGGCCGGCCGGTGTGGTCGTGTGGCTAGGGACGTACGCCATCGGGATGGTGCTGCGCGGCCTCACCGGCGGGGGCCTGGCGCCAGCCTTCCTGGTCGTTTCGATCCTCTTCCTCGGCCTCACCCTGGTCGGCTGGCGCGGCTACGTCAGCGCCAAGCTCCACTACCGCTCCCGCCGCCTGGCCGACTGACCCCAGCCGAATCGGTGGTTGTGGGGGCCGAATGCGTAGAAACGGTGGACGAAACTGTCGTTTCGTCACCCAGAACTGCAGACTCGGCGTCCAAAACTACCCACTCGACCCGCCAAAACTGCGGTCTCGGCTAGAGAGTGGCGGCTGCGGCTACGGGGTCGAAGCCGAAGGGAAGCTCCAGGCGGTGGGCGCGCATGAGGTCGGCGTTGGACAGGACATCCACCGTGCGGCCTTCGGCTGCGACGATGCCGCCGTCGAGGATGACCGAGCGCTCACAGAGCTCGAGGGCGTAGGGCAGGTCGTGGGTGACCATCAAGACGGTGACGTCGAGGTCGCGGAGGATGTCGGCGAGCTCGCGGCGGGAGGCCGGGTCGAGGTTGGAGGACGGCTCGTCGAGGACCAGGATCTCGGGGTCCATCGCGAGCACGGTGGCCACCGCCACCCGGCGGCGCTGACCGAAGGAGAGGTGGTGGGGCGGCCGGTCGGCGAAGTCCTCCATGCCGACCTTCGCGAGCGCCTCGGTCACCTTGGCGTCGAGCTCCGAGCCGCGCAGGCCGAGGTTGGCGGGGCCGAAGGCGACGTCCTCGCGGACGGTGCCCATGAAGAGCTGGTCGTCGGGGTCCTGGAAGACGATGCCGACGCGGCGGCGGATCTCCTTGATGTTGGCCTTGGTGACGGGCAGCCCGCTCACCGCGACGGATCCGGCGCCGGCGAGGTGGATGCCGTTGAGGTGCAGGACCAGGGTCGTCTTGCCGGCGCCGTTGGGGCCGAGCAGCGCGACCCGTTCACCGCGGTGTACGTGCAGGTCGACACCGAAGAGCGCCTGATGGCCGTCGGGGTAGGCGAAGGCGAGGCCGCGTACGTCGAGGACTGGAGTCGTCACCGGGGCATTCTCCCTGTGTAGCCGCGCGAGACCATCGCCAGGTGCACCCGCTCGCCGCGCTCGAAGGAGCGGATGAACAGCGCGCCGACCGAGCGGGCCAGCACCGGCCAGTGGAGCGGGTTGCGGGCCTCGAATCCGCGGGAGGCGCGGGCGACCGCCATCCGGCGCATCTCGTCGGTCACCACCTCGAGGTAGCGGACCATGAACGCCATGATCTGCACCAGCTGCTGTGGCAGCCGCAACCGCTCCAGGCCGTGGACCAGCTCCTGGGGCGTCGTCGTCGCGGCCAGCAGCAGCCCGGCGATCACACCGAGCGTTCCCTTGACGAGCAGCCCCCACGCCGAGAGCAGGCCCGACTCGCTCAGGCTCAGCCCGAGCACCTCGACCCGCGGCCCGTGCGCGATGAACGGCATCAGCACGGCGAAGACCACGAACGGCGTCTCGACCACCATCCGCTTGAGCACCCACCCCGGACGCACCCGAGCCACCGCGCCGACCGTCACCAGGACGGCGAGGAAGAAGGCGTACGCCGCGAACCACTCCCGCGGGGTCGCCACCACCACGAGCATGAAACCGATCAGTGCGAGCACCTTCAGATGGGCGGGCACCGGATCAGGCCTCGTCGGACTTGGCGGAGCGACGGCGTACGACCAGGGCGAGGCCACCGGCGAGGACGAGCACCACCACGGTGCCGATCACGCCGGCGAAGCCGCCGGAGAGTCGCTCGTTGTCGACGCCCTGGGTGCCGTAGTCGGCCAGCGGGCCGTCGGCCGCGCCGTGCTCGGAGGCGCTGTCGAGGAAGCCGGTCTTGCCGGCGACGTACTCGAGGCCGTCGGGGTTGGCGGAGGCGTAGTAGGACACCACGCCGGCCAGGAGGAGGGCGACGACGGCGATGCCGAGGGCGACCCACTTGAACGGCACGGCCTTCTTCGACGCGGCGCTCACGCGACCGACTCCTTCGGCTTGATGACCAGGTCGCGCTCGGCGATCACGCCGCGCGCGGCGTAGACGAGGTCGGGGCGTACGGACAGGATCGCGCCGACCGCGAGGAAGGTGATCGCGGCCTCGCCCAGCCCGATCACCGTGTGCCAGCCGAGCATCGCGGTGGCCAGCGTGGTCAGCGAGATGTCGGCGGTGCCACCGACGGCGTAGAGCGCGGTGAAGACGAGGGCGGCCGCGGGGACGGAGAGGAAGGCGCCGATCGCCGCCGCGGGGGCGACCAGGCCGACCCGCTTCGGCAGCAGCTTGATCAGCACCCGGCTCACGAACCAGCCGACGACCACGGTGGTGACGGCCATGAGCAGGATGTTGGTGCCGAGCGCGGTGATGCCGCCGTCGGCGAAGAGCAGGGACTGCACGATGAGTACGACCGAGACGCACAGCACCCCGGTCCACGGCCCGACCAGCACGGCGGCCAGGGCGCCGCCCATCAGGTGGCCGCTGGTGCCTGCGCCGACGGGGAAGTTGAGCATCTGGGTCGCGAAGACGAACGCGGCCACGAGGCCGGCCAGCGGGGCGGTCTTGTCGTCGAGCTCGCGGCGCGCGCCGCGCAGCGCGACGCCGACCGCGACGACAGCGACTGCACCGGTGGCGATCGACGTCGGAGCGTCGAGGAAGCCGTCGGGGACGTGCATGGTCACCTCTTGAATCTGCGGATGGGGGCTAACGCGAATTTATCGCAATAGCGTCGTTGGCGCACTGTCCGGTCGGATAGGAAGATCAAGACTCGACAGGTGTCAATCGACGCTAAATGAATACTTCTCAAGTCATGACTGCGCGCGTACCGTCGAGGGCATGAGCAGCGCCGCCAACGACATCGTCATCTGCGAGCCCCTCCGCACCCCGGTCGGCCGGTTCCTCGGCGCCCTGGCGCCGCTGACCGCGACCGACCTCGCCACGACGGTCCTGCGCGAGCTGGTCGAGCGCACCGGCCTCCAGGAGGGCGACGTCGACGACGTCATCCTCGGCAATGGCTACGCCAGCGGCGAGAACCCTGCGATCGGCCGCATCGCGGCCCTCGACGCCGGGCTCGGCAACGGCGTCCCCGGCCTGCAGATCGACCGTCGCTGCGGTTCGGGACTGCAGGCGATCCTGTACGCCGCGGGCTCGGTCGCCACCGGTGCCGCCAACCTCGTCGTGGCCGGCGGCGCGGAGTCGATGTCCAACGTCGAGCACTACGCGCTCGGGCTGCGCGGCGGGGTGAAGCAGGGCGGCATCGAGCTGCTCGACCGCCTCGACCGGGCTCGCGAGACCGCTGGCGGCAAGGACCACCCGATCCCGGGCGGCATGATCGAGACCGCCGAGAACCTGCGCCGCGAGTACGGCATCGGGCGCGAGGAGCAGGACGAGCTCGCGCTGCGCTCCAACCAGCGCGCCGTCGCGGCCCACGAGGCGGGCAAGTTCGCCGACGAGCTGGTCCCGGTGACCGTCCCCGGCGGCCGCCGCAAGCCCGACGTCGTCGTCGATCGCGACGAGCACCCGCGTGCCGACATCTCCCTGGAGAAGCTCGCCTCGCTGCGCCCGATCCGGCTGAAGGTCGACGAGGAGTCGACGGTGACCGCCGGCAACGCGTCCGGCCAGAACGACGGCGCCGCGATGTGCGTCGTGACCACGCGCGCCGAGGCGGAGCGCCGCGGTCTCACGCCGCTCCTCGCGCTGAAGTCATGGGCGGTCTCCGGCTGCGAGCCCGAGCGGATGGGCATCGGGCCCGTCCTCTCCAGCAAGGCGGCGCTGTCCCGGGCCGGGCTCACCCTCGACGAGATCGACCTGATCGAGCTCAACGAGGCCTTCGCCGCCCAGGTCCTCGCCGTGCTGCGCGAGTGGAAGGTCGACGCCACCGACGAGCGGCTCAACCCCAACGGCTCGGGCATCTCGCTCGGCCACCCGATCGGCGCCACCGGCGCCCGTATCCTCGCCACCGCCGCCCGGGAGGCGCAGCGGCGCGAGGCCCGGTACGTCCTGGAGACGATGTGCATCGGCGGCGGGCAGGGGCTCGCGGCGGTGTTCGAGTCGGTGCGCTGAGGCAGTACGAGCCGGCGTACGAACTTCTTTTCGAGAGAGAGCAGAGAAGACATGGGTCTGGACAAGGTGGTCGGGTCGGCCGCGGAGGCCGTTGCCGACATTCACAGCGGGGCCAGCCTGGCCGTGGGCGGCTTCGGGCTGGTGGGAATCCCGTGGTTCCTGATCGAGGCGCTGCGGGAGCAGGGCGCGGACGACCTGATGGTCGTCTCCAACAACTGCGGCGTCGACGGTGCCGGCCTCGGGCTGCTGCTCGACGACCACCGCATCTCCCGGGTGATCGCGAGCTACATCGGCGAGAACAAGGAGTTCGGCCGCCAGTACCTGGCCGGCGAGATCACCCTCGAGCTCACCCCGCAGGGCACGCTCGCGGAGCGGATGCGCGCGGGCGGCAGCGGGATCGGCGCGTTCTACACCCCGACCGGCGTCGGCACGATGGTCTCCGACGGTGGCCTGCCCTACCGCTACAACTCCGACGGAACCATCGCCGAGGCCTCCGAGCCGAAGGAGGTCCGCGAGTTCCACGGCAAGCAGATGGTGCTCGAGGAGGGCATCATCACCGACTTCGCGCTGGTCCGCGCGACCCGCGTCGACCGGGCGGGCAACGCCCAGTTCAACGCCTCCACGCGCAACTTCAACGTGCCGGCCGCGATGGCCGGCCGGGTGACGGTCGTCGAGGCCGAGGAGGTCGTCGAGGTCGGCGAGATCGCCCCGGCCGACGTCCACCTCCCGGGGATCTTCGTGAAGCGGATCGTCGCGCTGACGCCCGAGCAGGCAGCGCGCAAGGACATCGAGAAGCGTACGACGCGCGGCGAGCGCCCGACCGACACGAAGGAGGCCTGAGCCATGGCTTGGGACCGCAACCAGATGGCCGCGCGCGCCGCGCAGGAGCTGCAGGACGGCGACTACGTCAACCTCGGGATCGGCCTGCCGACGCTGATCCCCGACTACATCCCGGAGACCTCGACGGTCGTGCTGCACGCCGAGAACGGCATCCTCGGCGTCGGCCCGTTCCCCTACGAGGACGAGGTCGACCCCGACCTGATCAACGCCGGCAAGCAGACCGTGACCGTGCTCGCGGGAGCGTCCTACTTCGACTCCGCGACCTCGTTCGCGATGATCCGCGGCGGCCACATCGACGTCGCCGTCCTGGGCGCGATGCAGGTCTCGACCAACGGCGACATCGCCAACTGGATGGTGCCCGGCCAGATGGTCAAGGGCATGGGCGGCGCGATGGACCTCGTCTCCGGCGCCGGGCGGGTGATCGTGCTGATGGAGCACGTCACCAAGAAGGGCGCCCCCAAGCTGCTCTCGGCCTGCGACCTTCCGCTGACCGGTCGCGGGATCGTGAAGCGGGTCATCACGGACCTCGGGGTTCTCGATGTCGCCGGTGAGGCGTTCGAGCTCGTCGAGCTGGCTCCCGGGGTGACGTACGACGAGGTCGTGGCGGCCACGGGCGCTCCGGTCGTCGACAGGACCGGCGCCCTGACTGCTTAGTCTCACTATTCAATACCGGAACGCTGCTTCGTAACTCGCGTTTGCACTCCGTCGTTCGAGGTGTGATACCCACCACATCTCTGGAGTGAGTCGTGAAACTCGGCAGACTGGCATTCCTCTTCCCGTTCCTGGCCCTCGTCACGACCTTCCTCCCACCGGCGCTCGCCCCGAGCGCCGCCACGGCCGCGCCTGCGGTGGCCGCTCACGGGCCACAGGCGCGGGTCGGGACATGGAAGCCGCGGCCGGCGACGTACGGCGTGGTGGTCGAGAAGGACGTCCAGCTCACCATGTCCGACGGAGTGGTGCTGCGCGCCGACGTCCACCGGCCGGCGAAGGCCGACGGCACCGCGGCGCCCGGCCGGTTCCCGGTGATCCTGACGCAGAACCCCTACAACAAGAACGTCGCCGGCGGCGGCGGTGACTACTTCGTCGAGCGGGGCTACGTCTGGGTCCAGACCGACGTACGCGGCACCGGCTCCTCCGCCGGCCAGTGGGACGCGTTCGGTGACCGCGAGCAGAAGGACGGCCTCGAGGTGGCCAACTGGGCGACCTCGTCCAAGCGGACGTGGAGCAACGGCGAGCTCGGCCTGTGGGGTCCGTCCTACATGGCGATCAACCAGTTCTTCACCGCCGCACAGCACCCGCGCGGGCTGAAGGCGATGTTCCCGATCGTACCCGCGGGCGACGTCTACCGTGACGTCGTCGCCTCCGGGGGCCAGGTCGACGCCGGGTTCATCCCGCTGTGGTTCGGGCTGGTCACGGGCGCCGGGCTGGTGCCGCCGGCCGTCAACTCGACCCGCCCCGAGGCCACCCTCACCACGCTGCTGCAGCATGTCGGCGGCGCGCTCGGGTTCCAGGTGCCGATGCTCGCCAGCGCGCTGCTCGGCACCGACGCCGGCTACGACGGCCCCTTCTACCGGAAGCGGTCACCGTTGAGCGTGGTCGACGAGATCGACGTACCGACGTTCGTGACGGCCGGGCAGTACGACATCTTCCAGCGCGGCGCCCCGATGCTCTTCGACCGGATGCAGCGGAACGGGGTCGACACCAAGCTGCTCATCGGGCCGTGGACGCACGCCGAGGCGTCGCTGGGCGCAGGCCTGGAGGGCAGCGGGATCGACAGCCTCGACGAGATGGCGCTGCGGTGGTTCGACACGCACCTCAAGGGTCTGCCCGACTCCACTCTCGACCGTGACGTCGCCCCGGTGACCTATCACGAGATCGGGTCCAGGAAGTGGCGCACGATGCAGTCGTGGCTCGGGAGCGAGGTCCGCGCGAAGACGTACGCCCTCGGGTCGGCCCTGAAGCCCGTCGCAGGCGACACGATCCTTCCGCTGCCGGTGCAGGGGCTGTGCTCACGCAGCACCGCGCAGTGGACCGCCGGCGCGCTCGCGATCCCGGGCTGCGAGACCGACAACCGGATCAACGACGCGCTCGGGGTCTCCTACGAGACGGCACCGGCGACCTCGGACCTGGCCTTCTCCGGTCCGCTCAACGCCGATCTGTCGGTCTCCACCACCGGCACCGACGGCCTGATCTCGGTCTCCGTCGAGGACGTCGCGCCCGACGGGTCCGTCGACCGCATCACCGGCGGCTGGCAGACCCTGCGCCACCGCGCCCTCACGGCGTCGAGGTCGCGGACCCTGGACGGCCAGGTCGTCCAGCCCTGGCATCCCTTCACCCGCGAGACCGAGCAGGCGGTCAGGCCCGGGACGATCTATCGCGTGCCCGTCGAGGTCTTCCCGACCGGCGCGGTGATCAAGAAGGGCCACCGCCTCCGCGTCACCGTCAACTCCTACGACGTCCCCCACCTGCTCCCCAACGTGAAGCAACTGGTCCGCGGCGTCGCCGGCGTGGTCACGGTCCACCACACGACGACGAACCCCTCGACGCTGGTCCTCCCTGTCCGGAGGTAGCGCCGAGGGGCCTGTCCTGAGGTCAGGGATCAGAGACGGGCCGCCTCGTCCGGCACGCGCTCGGCGACCTTCGGGTCCCGGGCGCGTGCCGCGTCCACGAGCAGGTACGCCGCGATCGCGGCTCCCGCGGCCAACGCGACCGCCGCCGAGGCATAGGCGGCGCCGTAGCCGACCGTCGTGACCAGACCCGCCGCGATCAGGGTGCCGAGGAACCCGCCGAGCTGCTGGGTGGTCGTGGTCAGGCCGGACCCGATCCCGGCGTGCTCCGGCGCCAGCGCGCCCATCGCCAACGCCGTCACCTGCGGCATCGCGAGGCCGAAGCCGAGGCCCATCACGACCGCGCCGGGGAGTACGTCCAGGGGGAAGCCGCCCGTTCCGGGGAGGCGGACGAGGTAGACCATGCCGGCGACGAAGGCGAGCACGCCGACGAGCAGGACACGCTCGGACCCGAACCGTTCGGCCAGCGTGGCACTGAAGCCGAGGCTGGCGATGGCGATCACCACGCTGACCGGGAGGAACGCCAGGCCGGTCGAGAGTGCTCCGAACCCGAGAGTGTCCTGCAGGTAGAGCGTCGTGACGAACTGGAACGTGAACCCGCCGAAGGTCAGGGTCAGCAGGATCAGGTTTGCGAGCGCGAACCTGCGCTGGGCGAACAGGCCGCGCGGGAGCAGGCCGCCCTTGGCGCCGGTCGGCGGCGTACCCTCCACCGCGCGGAGCGCGACGATCAGGGCGATGATCCCGAACGGCACGTTGATCAGGAAGGCCCAGCGCCAGGACGCGACGTCGGTGAGTACGCCACCCAGGACCGTCCCCACCGAGGCACCGATCGAGCCGACGAAGGCCAGCACCGCGAAGGCCCGCAGGCGCTCACGGGGCTCGGCGTAGAGCCCGGCGATCATGCCGAGCACCACGGCCGAGGCGATGCCGCCGCCGAGACCTTGGACGAATCGGGCGAGGACCAGGGAGACCGGGTCCCAGGCGAGACCGCACCATGCCGAGGCGAGCGTGAAGATGCTCAGCCCCGCCAGGAAGACCGGGCGGGTGCCGAACGCGTCGCCCGCCCGGCCTGCCGGGAGCAGGACGAGCGCGAAGGCGAGCAGGAAGCCGTTGACCACCCAGGACAGCGAGGCATCGCCGAATCCCAGGTCGTCGCGGATTGCCGGAAGGGCGACGGTCACCACCGTGCCGTCGAGGATCACCATCAGCTGAGTAGCTGCGAGGGTCGCGAGCGCGACTGTCTTGGTCGTCATAGATACGACCATAGAAGATTGTTTCTTATGAAACAATCTATTTCGGGATATTCAGTTGGAAACTTATCTCTAGCGGGACGAGGCAGGCGCCCGACGCCGCAGCGTCATCGTGTGCGACGGCGTCGCCCAGGGCCCCTCGACGAGGTGCTGCAGCGCCTCGATGAACGCCTCTCCCTCACTCGGAGCCAGACCCTCCAGCGCCTCGGCGACGGTCGCGTTGTAGGCCTTCGAGGCCTCCTCGAGCAGCTTCACGCCGGCCGGCGTGAGCGCGACGACGCGGGCGCGGCGATCGGTGGCCGAGACCCGCCGCTCGGCCAGGCCGCGGCGCTCGAGGTTGTCGAGGGTGGAGACCATCGTGGTCTTGTCCAGCATCGCCATCTCGGCCACGGCGTTCTGGGTGTACTCCCCCTCGGCGGCCTTCATCAGCACGCAGTACTCCCGCACCGAGAGCTCCAGGTCGGCCAGCGCCTCGCCGACCTGGGCCGCGAAGGCGTGAGCAGACTGGTTGAGCAGGAACAACAGGTCGATACGCGGTCCGGTCATGAACTAGATCTTAACGAACCATCCGATACGGAACTATCTTCTGGCCAACTATCCAACCCAAACGGCGCCCGACCCCGCACACATCGGGATCGAGCGCCGTCCGGCAAGCCTCAGAGGTACTGGGCGAGGTCCGCCTGGATCTCCTCGGGCGCCACCGGCGGCTCGTAGCGCTTGATGACCTCGCCCTCACGCCCGATGAGGAACTTGGTGAAGTTCCACTTGATGTCCCCGGGCTCGGTCGCGGGCGACAGGTCCTTGACCGCCTCGTAGAACTGCCCGAGGTGCGGGCCCCAGTCGCCGGGCGCCTCGGCCCGCAGGAAGTCGTAGAGCGGCGCAGCGTTCTCGCCGTTGACGTCCACCTTGGAGAGGACCGGGAAGGTCACGTCGTACGTCGTCTTGCAGAACTCCTGGATCTCGTCGTCGGTGCCAGGCTCCTGACCGAGGAACTGGTTGGTCGGGAACCCGATGACCTCGACACCGGAGTCCTTGGTGGCCCGGTAGAGCGCCTCCAGGCCCTCGTACTGCGACGTCAGACCGCACTTGCTGGCTACGTTGACGATCAGCAGCAGCTTGCCCTTGTAGTCGCTGAGCGAGACGGGGCTGCCATCCGCGGCGGTCGCTTCGAAATCGTACGTGGTGGTCACAGGTCTCTCCTCGATCGAGTTGTGGTGCAGGGGGACAACCGTGCTCGGCCCGAGGTTATGCCCCGCGCTGATGCGGAACCGACGCGGCCTCCTCTGCCAGCCGCCGGTCACGGGCGACCGTCATGATCGCGGCCGACATCCATTCCAGCGCCTCGGGCATCTCGTAGGCGATCTCCTCGAGCAGCGTCGGCATGTCGTGCCGGCCCACGGAGAGGAGCATCTCGCTGAGCGAGCCGTCGGGCGCGGCGACCATGAACCGGAACTCGATCGCCTCGGGGGTCACCGTCGCGGCGCACCGACTGGTCTCGAACGTCCACTGCGCACGGCGGGCACCGCCGTGGGCACCGGGAGTCGTCATGACCGGGCATCCTATTCAGGTTGCCGCCCCGACCGCACCCCTTTCACCCCTCAGATCAACCCTCGAACAGTGATTCGAATCTCGTCACCAGACACACCACCCCGACGCACGCGAAGCAGCCCGAGGACCGGTACGTTCGTCCGCGGTCATTCAGCGGGGGAACACTGGAGAGGGACACAACTTCACATGATGGGCGGGCATCACGCGGCCTCTGGGGCTGCCGCGTGGATCGCAGTGACATCGTCGGCACCGATCGCGTTCGGGTGGTATCCGGGCGTCTCGGACATAGGCGTGATGACCGGCACCCTGGTGTGCGCCGGCGCCGCGCTCCTTCCGGACGCCGACCACCACAACGGCACGATCGCCCACTCGCTGCCACCGGTCTCCGAAGGCTTGACCAAGATCGTCGGCAAGGTCTCCGGCGGCCACCGCAACGGCACCCACTCGATCCTCGGCGTGCTCGCCTTCACCGCCCTCGCCTGGGGCGCGGGGAAGCTCTCGCTCGAGACCGAGCACTTCGGCAGCGTCCTGATCGGCCCGGGCATCATGTGCGTCCTGCTGGTCGCCTTCGCGATGGACGCGCTGAAGCTCACCCGCAAGGGCGTCCACTGGCCGTGGATCCCGGCGGTGGTGCTGGCGGCGGTGATCGCGATCTTCGCGCCGGAGGAGTGGTGGTGGATGCCGTTCTCGGTGGCCCTCGGCTGCGTCGTGCACCTGATCGGCGACTTCGTGACCACGATGGGGATCCCGCTGTTCTGGCCGATCGCACCGAAGCCGCCGAAGTGGGTGCGGCGCAACAAGTGGCTGCCCTTCGACAACATGTGGACCCGGGGCGGCAACTTCGCCCTCCCGGTCCTCGGCGACGCCGGCTCCATCCGGGAGTGGGTCGTGATGACCCCGATCAGCCTCTACGCCGTCGTCGGCTTCGGTTGGGCGCTGCTGAGCCAGATGGGCTTCGACGTCGAGAGCCGCTGGGCAGACCTGGTCTCGAGCCTCAGCACGCTGATCTGACCGACGGCTCGCCGCTCAGCCGTCGACGGACCGCCGGCGCCCACGCAGCGGGCGCAGGACGAACATCCCGGCCAGCAGCGCGAGAGCCGCGAGGAGCGCCGCGACCGCGAGCACCCCGCTCAGGACGACCTTCATCTGGATGCCGCGGTGCTCCTCGCCGACGTCGTCGGAGACGATCAGCGTCATCGCCACGATGGTGTCCTTGAGGAGCTGGATGAAGCGGGTCATGTCCTCGGACCAGACCTGCGCGGCCGGCCTCCCCGGGGCGTGGGTCTCCAGGTCTCGGACCGCGCCCGCGAGCGAGCCGTCGTTGATGACCTGGACGACCGCGTTCTGCGACACCAGGCCCCGGGACCCGTCGGCGAAGGTGCCGTCCGAGATCTTGTCCAGCGCCTTCTGGGTGGCCTTCGGGGCGTCGCCGTAGAACGAGCGCGAGGTGAGCTGCCAGGACGTACGCGCCTCGCTCATCGCGTCCAACGACTCCTCGTCGATCTTCCCGGTCATCAGCGCCGGCACCATCAACGTGCGCTCGATCCCCAGCGACTCGGACGCCGACCGGACGTACTTGAGGTTGGTGACCTGCTTGTAGATGTTCTCGTTGCGGATGTTGGGCATCTCGGTCGCGAAGTCGAGCAGCTCGTAGGCGGTGTCGGTGTAGGCGGCGACCGCCGCCTCCGTGCTCGCCTTGTCGCCGTCCTCGAGGTCGGTGCGGTAGGCGTCGATGCTCTTGAGGACCGTGTAGGTGCGCTCGACCCGTTCCCGAAGGCTCGGGGTGTCGGCGAGGTCGACCTTGGTGATGTCGTCGTGCCACGCCTCGATCGAGTCGTCGGTCACCTGGCGATAGGCCTCCCGGACCGCGGCCGGGACCTGGTCGGAGCTCAGCGCGTCCCGCTCGAAGATGAGGTCCATCCCGAGCTCATAGCTCTCCGGGAGCGCTCCGGCGATCGTCATCGCGCGGGTGGAGACGGACCGCTCCTCCAGCGCGTCGGCGAAGGTCAGCCCGCTGAGGACCAGGGCGATCAGCACCGGGACCAGCAGCACGGCGAACACCCGGGGGCGGAGGAACCTCGGCTTCGGGGCCGCATGGGACCGAGGCGTACGCTGCGCCGACTCGACCACGCCGGCGACCGCTGTCACCAACGAGATCGAGGGGGCCGACGAAGCCGCGGACGACGAGGACGAGGACGACGGGAGCGCCAGGGGCTTGAGCCCGGCGGGCAGCTCGCGGCTGCCGGCCGGAACCGCGGGCACGACCTCGGGCCGACGGGCGAAAGCGACGACCTCGCCGGCGGTGGGTCGCCGGGAGGGGTCCTTGTCCATCATCGACGCCACGAACTCGTCGACATGGGACGGCACGGTGACCACGTCGTTGACGTGCGGGACCGGCGCGGTCACGTGCTGGTAGATCATCGAGACCGGCTCGGAGCCGGCGTACGGAGCGCGTCCGGTGAGCAGCTCGAAGTACACACAGCCGAGCGCGTAGATGTCGCTCGGTGGGCCGACCACGTTGTCGGCAGCCTGCTCGGGCGAGATGTAGGGCAGGCTCCCCATCACGTGGCGAGTCGAGGTGAGTCGCTCGGCCTGATGGCTGGCCAGCTGGGCGATACCGAAGTCGAGCACCCGGATCCGGCCGTCGCCGTCGTAGACGAGGTTGGACGGCTTGATGTCGCGGTGGATGATCCCGGAGGTGTGGACCGCGGTGAGCGTACGCGCGACCTGGACCATCGCCTCGCTCGCCTCCTCGACGGTGAACCGCCCCTGCTTCTCGAGACGGTCGGCCAGCGTCGGGCCGGGAAGCAGCTCCATGACCAGGTAGACGATGCTGCCGTACTCGGTCTCCTCGACCCCGACGTCGTGCACCTGCACCGTGCCGGGGTGGCTGGCCGCCGTCGTCGACAGCGCCTCACGCCGGAAGCGCTCGGTCACCTTGGGGTCGGCCGAGGTCTCCACGACCTTCACGGCGACCCAGCGTTCGAGCCTGATGTCGGCTGCCTGCCAGACCTCGCCCATCCCGCCGCGTCCAAGCAGTCGGTGCAGGCGGTAGCGGCCTGCGATCGGGGGGCGCGTTCGCATGCGCATATGTTGTCGGACTCACACCCCGTGCGTCTCGTGTACGCACCGATGAAGTCCGCCGATCTTTGCTATTGTCGCCGGTTTACGCATCAACTGATCGCCCTCGCGCGCGAAGGAGCGCGACGCCCAGCGCGGCGAGCACCGCCAGCACGATGCCGGTGAGGATTCCCCAGGCGATCGTCTGGTTCTGGGCATCCCTGTGCTCGCGCTCGATGTCGTCGGCGAGCCGGTTGGCGGCGTCGACGACCACCTCCTTGAGGTCCTGGACATAGCTGGCCGCATCGGCGAGCCAGAGCTGGTCCACGGGCCTGCCGTCGTCGCTGTCCTCCAGCTGCCTGACGACGTCCTCGATGTCACGGGCGTTGAGCACCCGGATGACGGCACGCTGGGAGGAGACCGCGTAGGACCCGAACTCGAACGACCGGCCCGAGATCCGGTCGAGCCGCTGCCGCGTCGCCGGATCGGCGCGCGTGTAGATGGACTCCGAGTGGGTCGCCCAGGAGTCCTGGGCCGCGCTGAGGTCGGCGATGCCCTGGTTGCTGATCCGCTCGTTGCGCAAGGCGTTCGCCATGATCCTCCGCTGGAGTCCGAGCACCTCCGAGACGGACCCGATCAGCTCCAGGTTCCGGGCCTGCTCCGCCAGCTCGTCGTCCCGGAACGACGGCAGCTCGACGGCGAGGTCGAAGAGCCCGTTGACCGCGTTCGTGTACAGCCCGACGGCCGCCAGCTTGCCGGACCTGTTCCCCGCCCGGGCGGCCGCACGGATGTCCGAGAGCCGCTCGAGGGCCGCCGCCGACCTCTCCGTACGCCGCCGCAGGCCCGGATCGCCGGCGGTGTCCAGCTTCTCGACGGCCACGGTCCAGGCATCGATGGACCGGTCGGTGATCTGGAGGAAGTCCTCGGTCAGTGCCGCATCGGTCCGCAGCGCGTCGCGCTCGATCGAGAGGTCGAAGGCGAGCTGGAAGCTGGCCGGCAAGATGTCGGCCAGCGGCTCGGCGCTGCCGACGTCCGACATCTTGTCGCCGGCCCGCAGGGTGCTCCAGCCGCCGAAGACCAACCCCGGCAGGATCAGGACCATCAGCACACCCAGCAGCGTGGGCGAGAGGCGCGGGCCCCTGATGTCGGTCGGACGCACGATCCGCTTCGGCGGAGCGGCGACCCCGCTCTCGAGCACGGTCGCCACCTCGTCGGCCCGGGGACGCTTGGCCGGGTCCGGGTCGAGCATGGCGGTCGTGATGCCGTCGAGGTGGCCGGGAACGGTCACCAGTGTGCCGACCCGCTCGGGCTCGATCCCTGCGTACGGCGGGCGGCCGACGAGCAGCTCGAAGAACACGGCGCCGAGGGAGTAGACGTCGCTGGCGGGTCCGATCCGACGGCGGTCGATCTGCTCGGGGGACAGGTACGGCAGGCCCTCCCCGCCGCGGGGCGCGGGCGCACCGACGAGAGCGATCCGGCCGTCCGGGGCGTACCCGATGGTGGCCGGTCTGATGTCTCCGTGCAGCTTCCCCGCTGCGTGGCCCGAGGCGAGGATGCGCGCGACCTGCGCGACGATGCTCGAGGCCTCATCAGCGGAGAACGGGTGCTGCTGGACAAGCCGGTCGGCGAGATTCTGAACGCTCAGAGCGGGTCCGCCCTGTCCGGTCAGATGGTTCAAATGCTGGCGACCGGCGCGTGGGGGACGGATACGCATGGGTCCATAGTCCCTGGTGAGCACCCCTGACGCCCCGGCCTCAACCGAGAGTTTTCCTGGACTTGGCCAAGAGTTCGGCTCCCCCGCGGGCTACCCCGGCCGCAGCCGGATCCCGTACTGCTGCACCTTCCGGTAGACGGTGGCGCGCGACATCCCGAGCTCCGCGGCTGCTTCCTGCATGGTGATCCCCGGACGGGTCAGGACGCGGACGATCTCACCTCGTTCGAACGCGTCGATCCGGGACAACGGCCGCCTGGTGTCGGAGAGTACGTCGGCGGGAAGGTGGCGCAGATCGATCTGGTCACCGGCGCTCACGGCCCGCTGGACGACGTGGACGAGCTCGGCGACGTTGCCGGGCCAGCCGTGGTCGTGCAGCGCCCGCTCCGCCGCCGGGGTCAGCGCGACCTCGCGGCCCCGCACCCGCAGGCCCACCTGATGCGCCAGCGGGAGTACGTCCTCGGGCCGCTCCCGCAGCGGCGGCACCTCGACCACGGTGTCGACGAGGTCGGCCAGGGCCGCCGGGATGCCGTCGAAGGTCTCGGCCGTCATCGCGAACGGCACTCCGGCGACCGCGCCGGGCGCCGCCTCGACGAGGAGGGCATGCAGCCGCTCGGCCACCCAGGCAGGAAGCGTGTTCACGTCGCGTACGACCACCGCGGTGTCCTGCTTGGCGAGCTCCGGCGTCCACAGCGACAGCCAGGCCTCGGCGTCGGCCGGCTCCGGGGCGGAGGCCGCCAGGATCCGGTCGCGGGGCCGCAGGTCGCGGAACGCCTGGGCGACCAGGGTCGTCCGACCCACCCCCGGCTCCCCGACCACGGCGACCCGTCGGCCGACCCGGAGCGCGTCGCGCACGCTGCCCAGTGCCTCGCGCCAGGCGGAGGAGAGGTCGCGGAGGCTGCCGGCGCCGGGCTCGAGCCGGGGCGCCTCGACCCGGAACACCTCGCCACGGGGAGCCGGCCGCGGGAACCGGCCATGGGCTCGGGCGAGCATGAGCGAGGCGGTGTTGCTGGCCGCCGACTGGGCCAGGGCGAGCAGCAGGTCGTGGGACGACTCCGACCAGGTGGTCAGGTTGACGCTGCCCTCCAGGCGTCCGCTGATCGGGTCGATCACCGGCGCGGCGGCGCAGGTGTAGCTGCACAGCGAGAGCGAGTAGTGCTCCTCGGCGCGCACCACGGTCGGCGTCCGGTCGGCCAGCGCGAGGCCGAGCCCGTTGGTGCCCGCCGCGCGCTCGGCGTAGCTGAACCCCGGCGCGAGGTGGACGGCGTCGAGGTCCCGGAGGAGCTGCTGGTCGCCGCTGAGCCGGTTGAGCACCAGACCGCCGGGGTCGGTGAGCATCAGGCTGACCGGTTCGCCGACGAGCGTCCGGTGGAGGTCGTCGAGCACCTCCTGGCCGCATTGGAAGAAGAGCGACTCCTGGTCGTAGGCGCCGGAGAAGACCGGGTCGACCTCCTCGACCGAGACCCCGTACTCCTGGCTGCGCTGCCAGGAGGCACGTACGCGCGGCGCCAGCGCCGACGCGTCGACGGCCGCGGTGCGCTGCGCGATGGGGTGGCGGCCGGTCATGTGATCGACGTTACATCCGCCGGGCGACGGCGACGGCCGACGAGCGTCTCAGATTGAGACGGTCGAGGTCTCACATTGAGACGCCGCACCCCTGATCCGTGCGCCCCGGCCGCCCTAGCGTCCTGTGACGGAAGCCACAGATCGGAGAACCCTGATGTACACCAAGGACAACGAGTCGTACTTCATCGTCGACGCCCACGTCGCGCTCTGGGACGCCCGTCCGGAGAACCAGCGCAACATCCACGGCAAGCAGTTCATCGACTGCTTCTACGACTACCACCGCAACCTCTCCCCCGAGTCGGAGCACTGGTCCTACGAGGACTACCTCTACCAGGGCGGCGAGCGCCTGATGCACGACCTGTTCGAGGTCGGCTACGTCGACCACGCGATCTTCCAGCCGGCCCACCTCGGCGAGTTCTACACGAACGGGTTCGGGCAGACCGAGGAGGCCTCACGGCTCGCGGCGAAGCACCCGGACAGGCTGACGTACAACCACCACTTCGATCCCCGCAACGGCGAGGCCGGGCTCGAACAGCTCCACGCCGACGCCGAGCGGTTCGGGCTCCAGGGCGTCAAGCTCTACACCGCCGAGTGGCACGGGGAGTCGCGCGGCTGGAAGCTGACCGACCCGTGGGCGTACCGCTACTTCGAGGCCTGCCGCGAGCTCGGGATCACCAACATCCACATCCACAAGGGCCCGACGATCCGGCCGCTGGACCGCGACGCGTTCGACGTCGCCGACATCGACCACGTCGCCAGCGACTTCACCGACCTCAACTTCATCGTCGAGCACGTCGGCCTGCCACGGCTCGAGGACTTCTGCTGGATCGCCACCCAGGAGCCCAACGTGCACGGCGGACTGGCGGTCGCGATGCCGTTCATCCACACCCGGCCGCGCTACTTCGCGCAGATCCTCGGCGAGCTCGTCTACTGGATCGGCGAGGACCGGATCCAGTTCTCCTCCGACTACGCCATCTGGACACCGAAGTGGCTGATCGAGCGGTTCGTCGACTTCCAGATCCCGGAGGACATGACCGAGTACGCCCCGCTCACCGTCGCGCAGAAGAAGAAGATCCTCGGCCTCAACGCCGCGAAGATGTACGACCTGGAGGTGCCCGCCGAGCTGCGGCTGCCCACGGCGGACGAGACCGCGACAGGCCCCCGTGAGCCCGAGCGGGCCGACCTCGCGGCGGTGTGACATGACCTTGCTGACCTGCGAGAACACCCGCGCCACCGAGGCGTACGCCGCGCTCCACGCCGTCGTCGACCCCGAGCTCGACGAGCCGATCACCGACCTGGGCTTCGTCCGGTCACTGACCGTCTCCGCGACCGTGCCGGTCAGGGTCGAGGTCCACCTGCGACTGCCGACGTCGTTCTGCTCGCCCAACTTCGCCTACCTGATGGCGAGCGACGCCAAGGACGCGCTGACCGCGCTGCCGTGGACCGACCAGGTGGTCGTCGAGCTCGACGACCACCACGACTCCGACCTGATCAACGCCGGGCTGGCGGCCGATGCCGGGTATCTCGGCACCTTCCGCCACGAGGCCGAGTCGTCCCTGGACGAGCTGCGGACCACGTTCCACCGCAAGGCCCACACGGCCGCCCTCGAGCGTTGCCTGACCCGGCTGTTGCGGGGGCGGCCGGACCTGGCCGAGGACGCCGTGGGCGAGGTCCGGCTCGAGGACCTGCCCGACGACGAGTTCACCGCCTCGCTCCGGCGCCGCCGGGCGGTCCTCGGGCTGCCCGACCTCCCGGAGGCGTACGTCCTGGTCGACCACGACGACGCCCGACCCGGCGACATCCCGCTGGCGCTGCGGAGGGCGCGTTCGACCCGGATCTCGATCGACGGGAACGCGCACTTCTGCCGTGGCCTGCTGGCGACGCGCTACGGCGAGGAGGTCACCTCGCCCGCCTTCGTACCCCTGACCGACCTGCACCGAGAAGGAGCATCATCATGAGCACCATGCGAGCCGTCCAGGTGGTCGGCTACCACCAGCCGCTGGCCATGGCCGAGGTCCCGGCCCCCGAGCCGACCGGACCGTTCGACGTCGTGGTCAGGATCGGCGGCGCCGGTGTGTGCCGCACCGACCTGCACATCCTGGAGGGGCAGTGGGCGGAGAAGTCCGGTGTCGCGCTGCCCTACACCATCGGCCACGAGAACGCCGGCTGGGTGCACGCGGTCGGCCCCGCCGTCACCCACGTCGCCGAGGGCGACAAGGTGATCCTGCACCCGCTGATCACCTGCGGCCTGTGTAGGGCCTGCCGCTCGGGCGACGACGTGCACTGCGAGCTCAACCGGTTCCCAGGCATCGACACCGACGGCGGCTACGCGGAGTACCTGAAGACCTCCGCGCGCTCGGTGGTGAAGATCGACGACTCCCTGGAGCCGGCCGACGTGGCCGCCCTGGCCGACGCCGGTCTGACCGCCTACCACGCGGCCGCGAAGGCCGCCCGGCGGCTGACCCCGCGCGACCGGTGCGTGGTGATCGGCGCCGGCGGGCTCGGGCACATCGGCATCCAGGTCCTCAAAGCACTCAGCCCGGCCGAGCTGATCGTCGTCGACCGCAACCCGGACGCGGTGAAGCTCGCCCTCGACATCGGTGCCGACCACGGGGTCGTCGCCGAGGGCACCCAGGTCGACCAGGTCCTGGACCTCACCGACGGCCAGGGCGCCGAGGTCCTCGTCGACTTCGTCGGCGAGGGTGGCGCGACCGCCGAAGGGGTCCGGATGCTCCGCCAGGCGGGCGACTACCACGTCGTCGGCTACGGCGAGAACATCGATGTGCCGACGATCGACATCATCTCGGCCGAGATCAACTTCATCGGCAACCTGGTGGGTTCCTACAACGACCTGTGCGACCTGATGGCGCTCGCCGCCCGCGGGGCCGTCACGCTGCACACGCAGAAGTACGCTCTCGACGACTTCCAGACCGCCATCTCCGACCTCGACGCCGGCCGGGTCCGCGGCCGCGCGATCCTGGTCCCCTGAGGAGGCGACGACATGAAGAAGCTCCTCGGAATCGGCATCTCGGTCGGAGTGCTCGCGGGCATCTGGACCCAGGTGAGCATCGAGCTCGCGCTCATCACCTGGGTCGGTTTCGTCGCCTGGGCCTGCTACTTCGCCGCGGGAGGCGGTCGCCAGGGCTTCCTGAAAGGTCTCGCGGCCAACCTCGCCGGCGCACTGTGGGGGTACGGCGCGAGCCTGGTCCTGACGTACGCCACCTTCACCGGCGCGGTGGCCCTGGTGGTCACGCTCGTCGCGTTCATCCTGTGCCTGCAGGCGGCCGTGGATCTGCTGTCCTTCATCCCTGGTGCCTTCGCCGGGACCGCGGTCATCTTCGGCACCTCGTTCGACCTCGGCGGCACGCTCCTCGCACTGGTGGTCGGGGCCGGGCTCGGGTGGCTCTCGGACATCGCCGGGCGGCGGATCCAGGCCGCGGTCGAACGCCCGTCCCAACCGATCCCCGCGACATCAAGGAGCACCCGATGATCTTCATCGCCGCCCGCTTCCGCATCAAGCCGGAGTACGCCGAGGACTGGCCGGCCATCGCCGGCCCGTTCACCGAGGCCACCCGGGCCGAGCCCGGCAACCTCTGGTTCGACTGGGCCCGCAGCCTCGACGACCCGAACGAGTACTTCCTGCTCGAGGCCTTCGCCGACGACGACGCCGGCGCCGCCCATGTCACCTCGGCCCACTTCAAGCACGCCCAGGCCGACCTCCCGCGCCATCTCGCCGAGACGCCGCGGATCGTCAACACCAATGTCCCCGGACAGGAGTGGTCCGAGCTCGGCGAGCTCGCGGTCACCGGCTGAAGCCCCACAGATCCCGCTCGACCTGGGGTGACTCCAGGTCGAGCGGGATCCGTACGTCATCCGCGCGCTGCGGTGCGCCGCCCCAGGTAGGCGAGGCAGGCGACGGCGAGCGCGACGCCCCACAGCGGCCACAGCATCTCGGGGGCCCACGCCGCCCAGTCCGAGGTGGCCCCGGGGACCGTCCACAGGTCGCCGGCGAACACCATCCGCCAGAAGGACAGCCCGGCGGAGGTGACGGCGCCGGCGACCAGGATCCCGGGAACCAGGGCCATCGCGACCGGGACCTCGCGGCCGCCGACCCCTGGCACCCAGGACCAGAGGACCTCGCCCCATCGGGCGACCAGACCCCAGGTCAGCAGGGCCCCGACGACCGCGAAGAGACCCAGCCCCAGGCCGGCCCAGCGGCCGCTGCCGAGCTCGTCGAGCATCTGCGGCCGGATCCCGAGCGGCACGCCCGCGGCCCAGGCGATCCGGGTGATGGCGTAGAGAAGCGGTACGACGATCGCGACCGTCACCGCAGGGCGCCCCCAGCGCACCCAGCGGCTCCATTCGATCCGGCCGCCCGGTTCAGCCCGCTCGAGCAGGCCGATGCCGACGACCACGGCCGCCAGCCCGCCGGCCGCGTGCGCGAGCGCGATGCCGGAGTCGACGGTGAGACCCCAGTTCAGCTCGCCCGCCGCCGGTCCGGCACCGACCAGCGCGAGCAGCATCTGCGGCAGGTAGCCGAGGAACATCAGCGCGCGTACGTCGGAGACGACCAGCGCGACGACGAGCCCGACCACGACCAGCAGCCGCCCGGCACGGCGCTGCGTGAGGCGCTCCCCGGCGCCGGCGCCCACCATCCCGGCGACGAGCACCAGGAGCGCGGCGAGGGTGGTGATCCAGGACATCTGCGTGCCGCTGAGACCGCCGAGCGGCGAGGCCGCCTCGGGCGCCCACGGGTCGGGTATCCGCCCGAGGAGCGCCAGGCCCGACAGGGCACCGGAGGCGAGCGCCCAGGCGCCGGCCACCCAGGGGGCGGCCCGTCGCACAGCGGAGCGGGGCTGCGTACGTTCCATCGTGGTCGTCATCTCGACAAGCTCGATACATCGCATCGGCCCATCCCCCGAGCGGTCTCCCAGCGCCGGCCGACCGTGCGCAGCAGCGCCGGGTAGACGACGAGGTAGCGGAACGGCTTGATGAACCTCATGTAGACGTCCCCGAACAGCCCGTTCGGCCGCACCAGCACGCTCATCTGCGCGCTGTAGCCGTCGGGAGCGGTCGCGTCCTCGACCCAGGCGAGGTGGAGGACACCGTGCATCGTGCGGTTGGCGATCTCCGCGGCGTACTCCCGATCCGTCAGGTAGAGCGGCTGGAACGGGCTGGTGTCGCGCTCGGGTGCGGGGTGGTCCCGGAGGTTGTCGGGCAGCCGGTCGCGAAGCGAGGCGACGCGTCGGCCCAGGCCGTGCTCGTCCTCGTCGGTGCCGAGCATCCGGCCGAGCGCCCAGCGGACCGCGAATAGGAAGCGGTACGCCGCCGGGAAGTCGCGGTCGTCGCCGGACATCAACGCCTCGACGAAGCGTGGGAAGTCGTCGGCGCCGCCCTGGACGGGCAAGGCCCAGACGTCCTCGAGGTCGAAGTCCTCGGTGATCTCGTGGATCCGCCAGGGCCTGCCGGAGTAGACGCCCGACGGGAGCGGTCTGTTTCTGATGGGTGTCTGTGTGGTCATGCCTCCACACTGGTCCGCGCCCGGCGGCGGTTCGTCGCCCTCAGGTCGCGGGCTTCTCAGCCTCTGGGATGAGACTCAGCTCCGGGGACCCACTAGCCCGGTCTCGTACGCCAGCACGACCGCCTGCACCCGGTCGCGCAGGCCGAGCTTGGCGAGCACGTGGCCGACATGCGTCTTCACCGTCGCCTCGGAGAGGTGCACGCGGCGGGCGATCTCGGCGTTGCTGTCACCGGTGGCGAGCTCGAGCAGCATGTCGAGCTCGCGGGGCGTGAGGGTGGCCCGGATGTCGGCGGCCCGACCGTTGTCGGGCGCCGGTGCGGTCGCTACGTGCTCCAGCAGCCGTCGCGTGGTCGACGGCGCAACCACCGCGTGACCTGCGTGAACGGTGCGGATCGCTTCGACGATCTCCTCGGCCCGGGCGTCCTTGAGGAGGAAGCCGCTGGCACCGGCCCGGATCGCCGGGAACGCGTAGTCGTCGAGGTCGAACGTGGTCAGCGCGACCACCCGTGTCGCCGGCAGCTCGCCCGTGATCGCGGCCGTCGCCTGGATCCCGTCGAGGCGGGGCATCCGCAGGTCCATGAGGACGACGTCGACCCGCTTCGTACGCACCAGGGCGAGCGCCTCGTGACCGTCGGCCGCCTCCCCGGCGAGCTCGAGGTCGGGCTGGCTCTCCACCATCATCCTGAGCGCCGAGCGCATCAGCTCCTGGTCGTCGACGATCGCGACGCGGATCGGGATCTCGCTCATAGCGGCATCATGGCGCGCACGCGCCAGCCCTCGCCGCTCGGCCCGGCCTCGAGAGTGCCGCCCACCGCGGTCACCCGTTCGCGCATCCCGCTGAGGCCGCGGCCGGGCGGACGCTGGATCCCGACGCCGTCGTCGCTGACCTCGACCGTCAGCCGGCGTCCGGCACGGGTCACCGACACCGTCGCGACAGCACCTGACCCTGCGTGGCGGGTGACGTTGGTGAGCGCCTCCTGGACGACCCGGTAGGCGGTCAGCCCGACGGCCGGCGCGACCTGTCCGGGCTCGTCCACCTCCAGCCGCACCGTCAGCCCTGCCGCGCGCATCCGCTCGACGAGGTCGCCGACGTCGGCCAGCCCCGGCTGCGGCTCGGTCGAGGCGATGTATCGAGCTTGTCGAGATGACTCGCCGCCGAGTACGCCGAGCAGCCCGCGCATCTCCATGAGGGCCTCGCGGCCGGTGGTCGCGATGGTGTCGAGGATGCCCGAGGCCCGCTCCGGCTGCTGCCCGACGACCATCCGGCCGGCCTCGGCATGGCTGACCACGACCGCGAGCGAGTGCGCGACCACGTCGTGCATCTCGCGGGCGATGCGCTGGCGCTCCTCGGCGGCGGCCCGGTCGGCGAGCTGGTCGATCCAGGCGGCCCGGGTCGCCCGGAACCTGCCGAGAGCCCACGCCGCCACCGTGGCCGCCACGGTGGCGGTGGCCACCATCAGCCACCACGTCCACCCCTGCAGGCCGGTGCCGTCGAACCCTGACAGGCGTACGACGGTCACCAGGCACCCCACCAGCCCGATCCCGAGCGCGATCCCCGGCCAGGGCCGCCGGTCCTGCGCGCTCACCGCGTAGAGCAGCACGAAGAAGCACAGGCTGCTCGGCAGCAGCACCGGCCCGTACTCGCTCCCCGCGGCCGCTGCCGTCGGCCCGCCCAGGTCCGGAGCGGCGACCAGCACCAGCTCGGCCAGTGCCCCGACGGCGTACGACGGCAGCGGCCAGCGCCGGGCGGTGGCCACCGCGGCGTGAAGAGCCGCCAGCGCCACCAGGAGCGCGATCTCCCACGCCGTGCTGACCTCACCGTCGACCACCGAGGTCCACCCGACCGGCAGCAGAACCAGCGCGAGCCCCCCGGCCAACGCCACCTGTCCGACGTCCCCGAGCCAGCGGGGTCCGGGAGCGGCTGCCACGGTCATGCGCTCACCCTAGTGCCGCCCGGGAACGCCCGCAGGCCCGCTCCGATCGGAGCGGGCCTGCGGGCCGTCCCGGCTCAGCCGGGTGTCGACGAAGCGTCACATGCTGCGCGGACCGGTGGCGTCGTCGCGCTCCTTCTCGGTCATGCTGCGCGACTTCAGCAGGCTCAGGATGGTGGTGATGGCCAGGATGCCGACGATCACGCTGAGGGAGACCTCGATGGAGACCTCCGGGGCCCACTCGACGTGCTCGCCACCGTTGATGAAGGGCAGCTCGTTCTCGTGGAGAGCGTGGAAGACGAGCTTGAGGCCGATGAACCCGAGCAGGATCGCCAGGCCGTAGGACAGGTAGACCAGCCGCTCCAGCAGGCCACCGATGAGGAAGTAGAGCTGGCGCAGACCCATCAGCGCGAAGATGTTGGCGGTCAGGACCAGGTAGGCCTCGTTGGTCAGACCGTAGATCGCCGGGATCGAGTCGAGCGCGAACAGCAGGTCGGTGGTGCCGAGGGCGCAGACGACCACGAACATCGGGGTCGCGACCCGCTTGCCGTTCTCGCGGATGAACATCTTCGCGCTGGTCCACTGCGAGGTCAGCGGGATGCGGCGCTCGAGGAACTTCACCACGGCGGGCTCCTCGTACTCGTCCTCGTCCTCGCCACCCTCCATGGCCAGCTTGACCGCGGTGTAGATCAGGAACGCACCGAACAGGTAGAAGACCCAGCTGAAGTTCTCGATCGCCGCCGCACCCACCGCGATGAAGACGCCGCGGAAGATGAGCGCGAGGATGATGCCGATCAGCAGCGCCTTCTGCTGGTACTGCCTCGGCACCGCGAACTTCGACATGATGATGATGAAGATGAACAAGTTGTCGACCGAGAGCGAGTATTCGGTCACCCAGCCCGCGAAGAACTGCGTGCCGAACTCATGGCCCGCGAACACGTAGACCCCGATGCCGAACAGGATCGCCAGGCCGATGTAGACACTCAGCGCGACGATCAGCTCCCGACGCGAAGGCTCGTGCGGTCGTCGGCCGATGACGAGCACATCGAAGAGCAGCACGGCACTGGCGATGCCGATGGTCAACCACCAGATGAGCGGGGAGACGTCCACGAAGGGACTCCTTAGATCGTGAGGCAGAGCGGTTCTTTGGGAAGATTAGGCGACCGAGGTCCAAGCCTCGAAGTCGTAGCAGGCCAACCCAGGTTGTATGACAAGCGCTTAACTAGTCTAACAAGCAGCGCTCCCGACCCCTCCAGATGATCTCAGCCGCGGACAAACGGATGAGTCGGCGATCACACCGTGGATGACTGGACCTCAACTGGACTTGATGTTTTAGCGTCACTGCCAACAGAGAGAGGAGGGGGTGTGAGCGACACACTCACCGACCAGTTCAAGGCCGGCTTCCGTCGATACCCCACCGGCGTGGCCATCGTCGCCGCCTCGACCGAGACGGGACCCGTCGGCGCGACCGTGTCGAGCGTGGCCTCGGTCAGCGCGAACCCACCGATGCTGTCGTTCTCGGTCTCCCGGTCCGGCCGTTCCGGGCCGGCACTCACCGGCAGCGACCGCCTCGCGGTGCACATCCTGACCGAGTCCCAGGCCGATGTGGCCGCAGCTTTCGCCGACCGCAGCGCGCCCCGATTCACGCTCGCCCAGGGCTGGACGCTCGCACCCGGGGAGCCGCCGGTCCTGAACGACGCCGCGGCCAGCTTCACCGGGCGCGTGGCCCGCGTCATCCCCGCCGGCGAGGCGTGGCTGGTGCTGCTCGAGATCGACGTGGTCGACCTCGGCGAGTCGGCCGACCCGCTCCTGCACCACGACCGGCACTACTGGTCGCTCGGCCCGTCCGTCAGCACCCTCCCACTCGACCGCATCCTGCCCGAGAAGGCTTCCTGACCGTCGACCTCGACGGTCTCTCCACCACATCACGAGAGGCACCACCATGCGTCTGTTCGCTCCCACCATCGAGGTCTCGGCCCACTGCGACCTGCCCTGCGGCGTCTACGACCCCGCCCAGGCCCGCATCGAGGCCGAGTCCGTCAAGGCCGTCATCGCCAAGGCCCTGGACAGCGACGACCCCGACTTCCGCACCCGCGCCATCGTGATCAAGGAGCAGCGCTCCAACCTGGTCAAGGAACACCTCTGGGTGCTGTGGACCGACTACTTCAAGCCCCCGCACTTCGAGGCCTACCCCCAGCTCCACACCCTCGTCAACGAGGCCACCAAGCTCGCCGGCGCCGCCGGCACCAAGGGCACCCTCGACCTCGAGACCGCCGACAAGCTCCTCGCCAAGATCGACGAGATCGCCGAGATCTTCTGGGCCACCAAGAAGGCCTGAGGACAAGAAGGCCTGAGCTTTCTCGAAGCTCACCAGTGAAGCCAGGTTCCGGCGAGCAGCCGGGACCTGGCTTTCGCCATGCTCCACCCCCCGAGGGCATAGACGTATGACAAGTACGTCACTAGTGTGACAAGTGCCACAGTCCCCCTCGCGGTGGTCCCGGCCGCCGCGGAAGCCTTCGAGGAGCATGCATGCGTCACATTCGAAAGCGCGCGACACCCCTCCTGCTCGTCCTCGGTCTGGTCGGCTCGTTGACCGCGACCACCCCCGCCCTCGCAGACCAGAAGAAGGGCCAGGTCGTACGCGGCCCGGATGCTGCCGCGATCGCGAAGATCGTCGACCGCATCGAGGAGCCCTCCATCCCCGACCGCGACTACCAGATCACCGACTTCGGCGCCGTCGGAGACGGCACGACCGACGCGCTGCCGGCGATCAGGGCGGCGATCGCGAAGGCGTCCGCCGACGGCGGCGGCCGCGTCGTACTCCCCGAAGGAACGTGGCTCTCCGAAGGTCCCGTGCACCTGGCGAGCAACATCGACCTGCACGTCTCCGACGGGGCCACCCTGCTGTTCGGCACCGACACGGACGACTACCTGCCGGTGGTGCGTACGCGCTGGGAAGGCACCGAGCTGGACGGCTACTCACCGCTGATCTACGGCAACGACGTGCACGACGTCGCAATCACCGGTTCGGGCACCATCGACGGCAACGAGGACTCCGAGTTCCACTCCTGGAAGGAACAGGAGAAGCCGGATCAGCTGCGACTGCGCCAGATGGGCTTCGACGGCGTACCCGTCGAGGAGCGCGTCTTCGGGAAGGGTACGTTCCTGCGACCGAGCGCCGTCCAGTTCTTCCACGCCGAGCGAGTGCTGCTGGAGGACTACCGGGTCACCAACTCACCGTTCTGGATCAACCACCTCGTCTACACCGACCAGGCGACGGTGCGCGGGCTCGACGTCGACAGCCACCGGGCCAACAACGACGGGATCGACGTCGACTCCAGCACCGACGTACTGATCGAGGAGAACCGCTTCCGGACCGGCGACGACTCCGTGGTCGTGAAGTCGGGACGCGACCTCGACGGACGCACCATCGCCCGGCCCAGCGAGAACGTCGTGATCCGCCGCAACGACATGGGCGGCGAGGACGGCATCGCCCTGGGCAGCGAGATGTCCGGTGGCATCAAGGGCGTCTACTTCACCGACAACGTGCTGCGCGACGGCGCCTCGGCGATCCGGTTCAAGGGCAACCTCGACCGCGGCGGCACGGTCGAGCACATCCGGGTGAGCGACATGGAGATCGGCAGCTTCGAGAACTTCATCTGGTTCCAGCTCGACTACCCCGGCGAGCTGGGCGGCAACTACCCACCGGTCTACCGCGACATCGTCTTCTCCGACATCACCGTCGCCTCCGCCACGACCGGGCTCGAGATCCACGGTCCGGCCGACGCCCCCTTGAGCGATGTCACCCTGCGTGACGTCACCGTCGAGCAGGTCGAGACACCGATGGTCCTGGAGAACGTCGAGGAACTGCGCTTCGACGACGTCCGGTTCGGCGACCAGTACGTCGACGGAGAGCTCGACTGGCTCTCCTGATCCGATCCCGCACCCCGCCCGCCGCGCACCTCCTGCGAGGATCGCGGCGGGCGTGGTCATCGGGTCGAGTCCGTACCCATCTTCTCGGAAGGAAGAACATGAACACAGTCCGACAGGTCAGCGCCTTCGTGGGGCGATGGTTCGCCCTGATCGTCCTGGTCGCCGGCGCCATCGCCCTGGCCACGCCCAGCACCTTCGACGGGTGGGCCGCCCAGGTGCCACTGCTCCTCCAGATCATCATGCTCGGGATGGGCATGACGCTGCGGCCTGCCGACTTCGCGATCATCGGCCGGCGACCGTGGGCTCTGCTGCTGGGAGTCGCCACCCAGTTCACCGTGATGCCGCTGCTCGGCTCGGGCATCGCGAACGCACTCAGCCTCTCCGCGGTGCTCACCGCGGGCATGATCCTGGTCGGCTGCGCCCCCGGCGGCACCGCCTCCAACGTCATGGTGTTCCTTGCCCGTGGCGACACCGCGCTGTCGGTGGCGATGACCTCCGTGTCGACGCTGCTCGCTCCCGTACTGACACCCCTTCTCGTCCTCCTCCTGATCGGGGAGGACCTGCCCGTCTCCGCGAGCGACCTGTTCGTCTCGATCGTGGAGATCGTGCTCGTCCCGGTCCTGCTCGGTCTGGTGCTCCGGCTGCTGCTGCCGCGCCTCATCGAGAAGGTCATCGATGTGCTTCCGCTGATCTCCGTCGCCGGCATCACCGGAGTCGTGCTCGCCGTCGTGGCCGGCAGCGCCGACACGCTGCTCTCCGTCGGCCTCCTGGTCGTCCTCGCCGTGGTCCTGCACAACGTCGCCGGCCTGGCCCTGGGGTACGCCGTCGGGCGGGTCTGCGGCATGCCGGTCTCGAGCCGGCGCGCCATCAGCATCGAGGTGGGCATGCAGAACTCGGGGCTGGCCGCCGCGCTCGCCACCGTCCACTTCTCACCTGCTGCGGCGCTGCCTGCCGCGATCTTCTCCGTATGGCACAACGTGTCCGGCTCGATCCTGGCGAGCTATTGGTCGCGGCGGCCGATCCGAGGCGACGAGGTCACTTCGCAGACGGAGGCCGCACCAGCCGATCGTCGGGGATGACCGCGACACCGAGGATCTCGATCATCGCCTCGGGCTGCCACAGCGCGGTGGTACCGATCCCCGCCATCGCCGGGTAGACCTGGCCGGCCAGCTCGCGCCAGACCGCACCGATCTCCTTGCCGTGCGCCTGGTAGTCCGGGATGTCGGTCAGGAAGATCGTGATCGACACCAGGTCCTCGGGGATGCCGCCGACCTCCCGCAGCGTGGTCAGGACGTTGCCGAACGCCTGCCGGAACTGCTCGACGATTCCCCCGGGGACGATCTGCATGTTCTCGTCCAGGGCGGTCTGCCCGCCGAGATGGAGGGTGTTGCCGCTGAGCGTGCCGTGCGAGTAGCCGCGCGGCGCGGGCAGTGCCGCGGGGTTGACGGCTACGGGCGTGAGGTCCGTGTTCATGATTCGACCGTAGGGCATCTATTGACATTCCTACAACGTTCGTGCAGAAAATGAAACACATCCTGAATCGAACGGACAGGACCTCACATGGACCCCACCTCCGACACCTCTGGTCTCGTCGTCCCGGTCGTGACCCGCGCCGGCTTCGAGCCCGACCTGACCGAGCAGAGCGAGGGCGCGACCCGGATCAGCGGCGTCAGCATCCAGCACACCCCCGCGACCAAGCTGTGGTTCGGCAAGGTGCACAACCTCGCCGGCTACCGCTCCGTCCCCCATCACCACGGCGAGGCCGAGACCGGCGGTTACGTGCTGTCGGGTCGGGCCCGGATCTACTTCGGCGAGAAGTTCGAGGACTACCTCGACATGTCCGAGGGCGACTGGGTCTTCGTGCCGCCGTTCCTGCCGCACGTCGAGTGCAACCTCGACCGCAACCACCCGCTGACCTGGTTGACCACCCGCACCCCCGAGAACATCGTCATCAACCTTCCTCAGGTCGACGACGCCGACCTACGCGACTGGGCCGACCGGCCATGACCGCCGATTCTCAGACGTTCACCGACGCCGTCACGCTCAAGGAGTGCGAGCCGGAGGTCTTCGACCTCGCCTTCACCGCCACCACCCAGCCGTGCCCGTGGCCGAAGGCGTACGGCGGCGACATGGTCGCGCAGGCGCTCGTCGCCGCGTCCCGGACCGTCACCGACGGCAAGGCGATGCACTCGATGCACTCCTACTTCATGCGCCCCGTCGACATCGGCGCCGAGGTCCGCTACGAGGTCGAGGTGCTGCGCGACGGCCGCGGCTACAGCACCCGCCAGGTCCGCGGCTTCCAGAACGGCAAGCCCGTGTACGTGTGCATGGCGAGCTTCGCCGCCGGCGAGCCGAGCGGCAGCTTCCAGGTGACGATGCCGGCCGACGTACCCGGTCCCGAGACGGTGCCGACGTCCGCGGCCTATCTCGCCGACCGCACCGGCGGGACGATGACCGAGACCTCCAAGGCGTACTGGTCCGACGGGCGCAGCTTCGACATGCGACATGTGCCGGGTCCGGTCTATCTGACCGTCGAGGGCGAGCGGTCGCCGCACCAGGCCATCTGGGTCAAGCCGTACGACACCCTCCGACCGGTCGAGGGCCTGACCGACCAGCAGCGCGACACCGCCGCGCTCGCCTACGTCTGCGACTACACGATCCTCGAGCCGGCCCTGCGGGTGCTCGGCCTGGCCTGGGCCGACGAAGGGCTCGTGACCGCGAGCCTCGATCATGCGATGTGGTTCCACCGGCCGGTCCAGATGGACGACTGGCTGCTCTACGCGCAGGAGGCGGTCTCGGTCGAGGACGGCCGCGGCACCGGGATCGGCCGGTTCTTCACCACCGACGGCGTGCACGTCGCGACCGTCGTCCAGGAGGGCATGATCCGCGCGGCAGGGGCGTCGTCATGACCGGGCTCGCCCCGTCGGGCCACCAGGACACGTTCGCCCGCGACCACCTGCCGCCGGCGGAGCAGTGGCCGACGCTGGAGTTCACCACGCCGCTGCTCGACTACCCCGAGCGCCTCAACGCGGCGACCGCGCTGATCGACGCGACCGTCGCGGCCCACGGTCCGGACCGCCCTGCCCTGCGCACCCCCGACGGCACGGCGTGGACCTACGGTGAGCTGCTCACCCGGGCCAACCAGATCGCCCACGTACTGGTCGACGACCTCGGTCTGGTCGGCGGCAACCGGGTGCTGCTGCGCTCCCCGAACAACCCGTGGACCGTGGCGGCCTGGCTGGGTGTGCTGAAGGCCGGCGGGATCGTGGTGACCACCATGGCCGCGCTGCGGGCGACCGAGCTCGGGCCGATCGTCGAGAGGACCCGGCCCACGGTCGCGCTCGTGGACCACCGGTTCGTAGAGGACGTCCACGCGGTCCGGGACGCCGTCGCGCCCGACCTGACCGTGGTCGCCTACGGCGGCGACGCCGAGGACGACCTGACCCGCCGGATCCTGGCCAAGCCCGCCGACTTCACCGCGGTCGACACCGCGGCCGACGACGTCGCGCTCTTCGGACCGACCTCGGGGACGACCGGCGTCCCGAAGATCACCACCCACTTCCACCGCGACATCCTCTCGATCGACAACACCTTCGGCCGGGCGACGCTGCGGCTGGAGCCGAGCGACGTCGTGGCGTGCACCGCGCCGTTCGCGTTCACCTTCGGGCTCGGCATGCTGGTCGTCTTCACGCTGCGGGCCGGGGCCTGTGCCCTGCTCACCGAGGCCGCCTCGCCGGTCCAGCTCGCCGACCTGATCGCGGAGCACGGCGTCACCGTGCTCGCGACCGCGCCGACGGCGTACAAGCAGATCCTCAAGTCCGGTGCGATCGAGCAGCTCAAGGGGCTGCGCGTCGCCGTCACCGCGGGCGAGCACATGCCCCAGGTGACCTGGGAGGAGCTCGAGCGTGAGCTGGAGCTGCGGGTCATCGACGGCATCGGTGCCACCGAGATGCTGCACATCTTCATCTCCGCGGCCGGCGACGAGATCCGGCCGGGGGCGACCGGCAAGCCTGTGCCCGGCTACCGCGCCACCATCCTGGACGCCGACGGCAACGAGGTCGGACCGGGCGTCGAGGGGCGGCTCGCCGTGATCGGCCCGGTCGGCTGCCGCTACCTGGACGACGGGCGCCAGCGCGGCTACATCGTGAACGGCTGGAACGTCACCGGCGACACCTTCGTCCGCGACGAGGACGGCTACTACTGGTACCGCTCGCGCACCGACAACATGATCGTCTCCTCGGGCTACAACATCGCCGGCCCCGAGGTGGAGGAGGCGCTGGGCACGCACCCGGACGTGGTCGAGGCGGGCGTCGTCGGCGGACCCGATGCGGATCGGGGCGCCATCGTCTGCGCCTTCGTGGTGCTCCGCGAGGGCGTCGACGGCGACGCCGCGAAGGCCGAGGAGATCCAGCAGTACGTCAAGGGGCGGCTGGCTCCCTACAAGTACCCGCGCCACGTCCGGTTCGTCGCGTCCCTCCCTCGCAACACCAGCGGCAAGCTGCAGCACTTCAAGCTGCGCCAGATGATCGCGTCGGAGAGCGGGACATGAGGGCTGAGTCATGAGGATCGGGATCGTCGGGGGCGGACCCGGTGGGCTCTACTTCGCCACGCTGATGAAGACCCTCGACGCTGGCCACGAGATCACGCTCTGGGAGCGCAACGCCCCCGACGACACGTTCGGCTTCGGAGTGGTCTTCTCCGACGAGACCCTCGGCAGCATCGAGGGTGCCGACCCGGTCGTGCACGACCGGATGGAGGAGCTGTTCGCCCGCTGGACCGACATCGACGTCGGTCTCACCGACCGGCAGGGCGCGCGCCACTCGTTCACCGTCGGCGGCCAGGGCTTCGCCGCGATGTCTCGCAAGGACCTGCTCCAGATCCTCCAGGAGCGGGTCGCCGAGCTCGGGGTCACCGTCCACTTCCGGACCGAGGCCCCGGACCCCGACGAGCTGCGCGCCTCCTACGACCTGGTGTTGGCCGCGGACGGGGTGAACTCGGCCGTCCGGACCAAGTACGCCGACCGGTTCGGCCCCAGCCTGGACCGCCGCAGGAACAAGTACATCTGGTTCGGCACCGACCTGGTCTTCGAGGCGTTCCAGTTCTTCGTCAAGCAGACGGAGTGGGGCACGATGCAGATCCACGGCTACCCCTTCTCCGAGCGCGGCTCGACGTTCATCGTCGAGATGCGCGAGGAGGTCTGGCGCCGCGCCGGCCTGGACCGCGACGAGGACGCCGTCGAGCGGATCGGCGAGATCTTCGCCGACGAGCTCCGCGGGCACGCGATCCTGACCAACAACTCCCGGTGGATCAGCTTCCAGACCGTACGCAACGAGCACTGGTACGACGGCGACGTCGTGCTCCTCGGCGACGCGGCCCACACCGCTCACTTCTCGATCGGCTCCGGCACCAAGCTGGCCATGGAGGACGCCCTCGCCCTCGCCGCCTGCCTGCACGAGCACCCCTCCCTCGACGAGGCGCTCGAGGCGTACCAGACCGAACGGAAGCCGGTGGTGGAGTCGACCCAGCGGGCCGCGCAGGCCTCGCTGGAGTGGTTCGAGGACATCGACATGTACGCCGACCAGGACCCTGCCCAGTTCGTCTTCAACCTGCTCACCCGCTCACGCCGGATCACCTTCGAGAACCTGAAGGAGCGCGACGCCGACTTCGCGCACCGGATGGAGGCGGAGTTCGCCCGCCACCAGGGGAGCGCCGAGGTGGCACCGGCGATGTTCCAGCCGGTCCGGATCGGCGAGCTGGAGCTGAAGAACCGGGTCGTGCTCTCGCCGATGGACATGTACTCCGCGACCGACGGCGTCCCCGACGAGTTCCACCTGGTCCACCTCGGCTCGAAGGCACTCGGCGGCGCCGGGCTGGTGATGACCGAGATGACCTGCGTCTCCCCCGAGGCCCGGATCACCCTCGGCTGTCCGGGCATCTGGACCGACGCGCAGCGCGACGCGTGGCGAGCCGTGACCGGCTTCGTGCACCGCCACTCCACCGCCAGGATCGGGATGCAGCTGGGCCACTCGGGCCGCAAGGGCTCCACGAAGCTGATGTGGGACGGCATGGACGAGCCGCTCGACCACGAGAACTGGGAGGTCATCGGCCCCTCCCCGCTGCCGTACGGCGACGGCTGTCATGTCCCGCGCGAGGCGACCCGCGCCGACCTGGACAAGGTGGTCGCGGACTTCGTCTCGGCGGCGCGGCGCGCCGTCGACGCCGGCTTCGACCTGATCGAGGTCCACGCCGCGCACGGCTACCTGCTCAGCTCGTTTCTCTCCCCGATCGCCAACCACCGCGACGACGCCTATGGCGGACCCTTGGCCAACCGGCTCCGCCTCCCCCTGGAGGTCTTCGACGCGGTCCGCGCGACCGTGCCGGCCCATATTCCGGTGACCGTCCGGATCTCCGCGACCGACTGGATGCCCGACGGCAACACCGACGAGGACGCGGTCGAGATCGCCCGCGCCTTCGTCGAGCACGGAGCAGCCGCCATCGACGTCTCGTCGGGCCAGGTGAGCAAGGACGAGAAGCCCGCCTTCGGGCGCTCCTACCAGACCCCGTTCGCCGACAAGATCCGTCACCGGGTCGCCGAGCCCGCGGGAGCGAAGGTGATCGCCGTGGGCGCCATCTCCTCGTACGACGACGTCAACTCGATCCTGCTCGCGGGCCGTGCCGACCTCTGTGCGCTCGGCCGCACCCACCTGTTCGATCCCAGCTGGACGCTGCATGCCGCTGCCGAGCAGGACTACCACGGCGACGGCGCCGACTGGCCGCTCCCGTGGGCCGCCGGGCAGCGCAAGCCGCCGACGTCGCGCAGCGACAAGATCCCGCCTCGGCTGCAGCTGCTCAGGACCGGGGAGACCGAGCAGGTCCACGTGCGGTGGACCCGCGGGACCCCGGCGGAGCATCCGGCAGAATGCCCCAGGTGACTACGGCGGAGGCTGCACCGGCAAGCCAGCAGAACCGACGATCGCGCACCACCGTGGTGACGTTCCTCGGCGCGGTCGTGCGCCCGCTCGGAGACTGGATGCCGATCGCCGGCGCGATCGACCTGCTCGCGCAGGTCGGGCTCGACGCCCCCTCCGTACGCACCGCCGTCCACCGCCTCAAGCGGAACGGCTGGCTCGACTCCGAGACCCGCGCCGGCACCCGCGGCTACGCGCTGACCTCGACCGCGCGCAGCACGCTCGCCGCCGGCGACGAGGTGATCTGGCACGCTCGTACGCCCGCGGACCTCGCCGACGGCTGGTGCATCGTGAACTTCGGCGTACCCGAGTCGATGCGGGCCAAGCGACACCAGCTGCGTGCCCACCTCTCCCACCTCGGCTTCGGCAACGTCGGAACCGCGCTGTGGATCGCGCCCGCGCGGATGCGCGACGCGGCCGAGCGGGCGGTCACCGAGCTCGGGCTCGAGTCCTACGCCGCGATCTTCGTCGGCGGCTACCACGGCACCCAGGACCTCACCGAGCTCCTCTACAGCAGCTGGGACCTCGAGGCGATCGACCAGAGCTACCGTGACTTCATCGCCACCCACAACGCTCTCGCCGCCCGGCTGGAGAAGGCCACCCCGTCGGGCCAGGACGCCTTCGTGACCTACCTCGACGTCGTCGGCCGGTGGCGCAAGCTCCCCTTCCGTGACCCTGGCCTGCCCCACGACGTCCTCGCCCCGGACTGGAGCGCTCCCGCCGCCGTGGCGCTGTTCGAGCGCCTGGTGGACGTGCTCGAGAAGCCCGCCCTCGCGCATGCGAGCGCCCACTGGCCGTCGGCCTGACGAACCCGCACCATCGATGCCCGGGATCCGGACCTAGGACGTCGTGTCAGGGCATGTCAGAGGAGTCCGAGACCGGTGGCGTGGCGGCGTACCGCATCGCTGTCGGCAGCGAGCACGAGCGGCACCTCGTCGCCCATGGTGCTCCACACGCTCTCGACCCTGCCGTCGTGAGGATCGAGCCGCACCTCGCGGATGTAGACCGCGAGGATCCGGCCGGGATGTCGGCGGACGGTGTCGGCGTACGTCGCCGGATCATGCTCACCGGAGTCGCCCAGGAGGACGAACTGCAGGCCGGGGTGGAGGGCGAGGACCTCGTCGATGCGCCCGGTCTTGGACTCCCGGCCATCGGCGTTGCCGAGCAGGTCGCGCAGCAGCAGCGGCCCGCGGGGGAAGTCGCGGTGGCGCACGAAGGCATCCAGGAACGCGTACAGGTTCCACGGGCTGGAGGAGATGTAGAACACCGGGTTCGCACGGGCGGCAAGGTCGCGGTAGAGCTCGGGCGCGCCCGGGAACGGCGTGCGCGTGAGCGCCGAGCCGGTGAGGGTCTGTCGCACCATGCGTCCGATGCGCTGCACCCCGGTCTCGAGGATCGTGTCGTCGATGTCGGAGATCACGCCGAACTGCGCGTCAGCGGCAGGCACACGGACCTCCACCGTGGCGCGGTGGGCGCCGGTCACGCCGCGGAACTCGCCGGCCAGCTCGACGGTGCCGAGGGTCCACGGGGACTCCAGCGATTCCGGGTTCGGCCGCAGCCGTGCCACGAAGTAGCCCTCGTCGTCGGTGACCACGTCCGCCGTGGCGTCGCCCACGGTGACCCGCAGCGGCACTCCCGGCAGCTCGTCGGTCAGGAAATGGCGGACCGTCCGACGTACGGCGGCCCCCACCCGCTCGCCCTCCTCCGCGACCGACGGCGGCGGATCGTCGACGACCCGGCCGCGTACGACGATCCCCTCGACACCGCCGTGCCCGCCGTAGCACTTGATCCGAAAGTCGGCCGGCACCCGCGAGCCCGCCCGGCGGCGTCTCGCCGCGTCCCACGCGCGCTCCACTCCGCGAACCCATTGACCTGCCGACATGGGCCACAGCCTAAGGTCCGGCCCCGTCCGGACAGCTCGGGGATCCGGAGAGAGTCGTCGGCGAGCTCAGCGCGCGTCGCGCGCACCCTGGCGACGGGCGCCCTGCGCACGAGAGGAAGCGTCCCGTTTGAGGCCTCCCGTTGTCCGGGTCGCCTTACGCCGAGTGCTGGGCACCGGCGTGCCACCGTCGTTCACGGGAGCCGTCCGAGCTGGTCCTGCGCTGGTGGCGGCCCGCGCCTCGGCGAGGCGTTCGGCCCGCAGCTCCTGCGAGGCCTTCCTCGCCGCAGCGCCGACCTGTCGGCTGACCTGGGCCAGCACGGACTCGAAGACCTCCGCCTTGGCCCTGGCGCGCTGGTTGCGGTCGTAGGCCTTTCCGCGCCCTCCGGCAGCCTCCACCTCGGCGCTGGCACCGCGACGATAGACCTTCAGGTGCTTGGTGCGCTCGCGTCTCACCCGCTCATGGAGCTCGAGCAGCTGGTCCTCGTCCAGCTCGCGCAGAGCAGCAGGGTCCGCCTCACGGACGAGTGCTGCTTCCTTCTCGGTCAGTGAGTTCAGCAAGGCCTTGTTCACAGGACCCTCCGGTGTGTTGGCCGGCGACTGCGCCGCCCCCGGTTGAAGCACACGGCGCACGCCCATGCTACTCCCGGCGCAGCGCACCCGGGCTGTGTCGACGACGCCGTCGCGCATCGCGATCAGGTGGTGGCGTACCAGGCCGCGTAGTTGAGGTCGGCGAGGACGACGTCAGGACTCGAACGACCTGATCCGGGTCACATCACGGCGCTGACGAGGACCGCCGCGGCCGAGATGACGAGTGTCGCGATGACGAGCGGTCGCAGCTGCGCCGGGGACACCCGGCGGAAGAGCGCGTCGCCCAGCCGCCATCCGACCGGCAGCCCGGCCACGCCGCCGAGGGAGAGCAGGAGGACCTCCGAGTCGATGTGACCGAGGACGAGGAAGGCAGCGACCGCGACGAGATCCTGACCGGCGAACACCGCCTGCAGGGTCGCCCGGTAGCGCCGCGGCTCCCGGTCGACGAGCGCCATCACCAGGGGTGGGCCGTTCATCCCGGTGGACGTCAGCAGTACGCCGCTCACGATGCCGGCGACCGGCATGCCACGGCGGCCGATCTGCGGCCTGATCGCCATCAGCAGTACCAGGACCAGCATCACCACGGCGATACCGGCCGAGAGCCGGCGCTCGTCGGCGACCGCCAACAGCACCAACCCGACCGGCATCCCCACGATCCCGGTCAGGGTCAGCAGCAGGCCGTCGCGGCGGTCCACATGGGCGCGCTCACGCAGCGCGACAGCCGTGGTGAGGATCCAGCTGACGATCGTCGCCACGACGACAGCGCGGGCAGGGTCAGTCACGAGGAGCAGGCCGGGCACGGCCGCCAGGACGGACCCGAAACCGGTCACCGCCTGCACGAGCGCGGCGATGACGAACACCAGCAACGCGATCCCGATGAGGGGGAGCAGCTCGGCCGACATCGGTTCTGCTCAGCCGGCGCGCGGCGCATGCCGCGGCCACGGCGCGACCCGCTCGAGCTGGCCGGCCAGGGACAGCAGCAGCGGCTCGCCACCGAGGTCGGTGAAGAAGTGTGCGCCGAGAGGCAGGCCGTCGGGATCGACCCCGGCGGGCACCGACATCGCTGCGCCCCCGGTCACGTTCACCAGGCTGGTGAACCCTGCCACCCCTGGGGCGACGGCGTACATCACCTCTGGCCTGGAGGTGTCGAGGACAGGACCTCGCGACTTCGTCACCAGGTGACCTCATGGCACTGCGGGCTCATCTCGGTCTCGGTCTGCAGCGTGGCGTGCTCGATGCGGTGCCGGCTGGCCAGAAGTTGCTGAGCCTGGGTGCGTACGGCCTGCCCGTCGGCCTCGACCGCGAGCACCAGATGGGCGGTCGCGACGTTCATGCCGGAGGTGAGGGCCCAGATGTGGAGGTCGTGTACGTCACTCACCCCCGGAACGGCCTCGAGGTCGGCGACGACGTTCTCGAGGGTCAGACCTTCGGGGACCTCCTGGCCGAGGACCGCCAAGACCTGACGACCGAGGACAACCGCGCGCACCGCGACGAACAGGCCGATGGCGACCGCGACGACGGCATCCCAGAGCGGGAGTCCGGTCGTGGCGACCAGGATGCCCGCCACGATGACGCCGACGCTTCCGGCGGCGTCGGCGATGACCTCGTTGTAGGCGCCCTTGACGTTGAGCGATTCGGCGGAGCCCTCGCGCAGCAGGAGCATGGAGATCACGTTGACCGCGAGCCCGATCACGCCGACGACGAGCATCGGCCCGGTGGCGACCTCGACCTCCTCGCCGATCCGGCCCAGCGCCTCGACCACCACGTACGCCGCGACGCCGAGCATGATCAGGACGGTCAGCCCGGAGGCGAAGACCTCGGCCCGGTAGGAGCCGTAGGTGCGCCGGCCCGTGGTGTCCTTCCTGGTGGCGATCCGGGTCGCGACGAGCGCGGCGCCGAGAGCGACGACGTCGGCCGCCATGTGGCCGGCGTCCGAGACCAGTGCGAGCGAGCCCGACAGGAGCCCGAAGACGAGCTCGACGACCATGAAGGCGGCAACCAGGAAGAAGGTCGCCATGAGTCGGCTCCGATACCGGCCGCCGACGTGCCCGGCGGCGGCACCATGCCCATGACCGTGCCCATGACCGTGCCCGTGGCCCGCGCCCATCAGGCGGCTCCGTCCGAGTCGGCGGCAGCACACATGGCGGGGTCGGTGACGAGGACGACCTCCTGCAGGTCACCCAGAGCGTGGGCCAGCCGCCGGTCGGCGATCTCGTAGCGAGTGCGGCGACCCTCGGGCACCGCGACGACCAGGCCGCAGCCACGCAGGCAGGCGAGGTGGTTCGACATGGACTGTCGGCTCACCCCGAGCGAGTCGGCGAGCTCGGCCGGGTAGTCGTGCTGCTCACGCAGCCGCATCAGGATCCGTGCCCGCGTGGGGTCGGAGAGCGCATGCCCGAAACGGGCGAGCGCATCGATCGATCCGGGACTCACATCGGTGGTCATGCGTACGACAGTACATCAGATCATGAATTCAGCAATAGATTGATCTGTCGCATCACGGAGGACCCGGCCCACCATCTACTATCCACGATAGTAGTATCTCCCGGGCTCGACCCACCACCGATCGCACAACCGAGAGAGAGCTTCGATGAAGCCGATCGCTTCCCTCTGCCTGGCGTTCGCCATGCTGACCGGACTCGCCGCTTGCGGGGAGGAGACCTCGCCGACGACTCGCCCGAGCGACGGCGCCACCTCAGCCCCGGCGACCAGCACTCCCGAGTCGTCGGCGCATGCCGAGCCACCGGCATCAGAGCGACCGGCAGAGCCCGCGGGCCCGGTGGTGGAGGTCGCCATCAAGGGCGCCGAGGTCACCCCTGCGGGCAAGCGGATCAGCGCCCAGGTCGGCGTGCCGGTGACGTTCGTCGTCACCTCCGATCGGGCCGGCGGGCTGCACGTGCACTCGAGCCCGGAGCAGACACCGGAGTTCGTCGACGGCACGACCACGCTCCAGGTGACCATCGAGCGCCCGGGCCTCATCGACGTCGAGGAGCACGAGTCCGGCGAGCTCGTCGTGCAGCTGGAAGTCCGCTGAACGATGCTTCCCACGCACGGCATCGGCGGGGCGCAGGACCTGCCGATCCCCGCGAGCTACGCCATCACCGGCGCCGGGGTCGCCCTGGTCATCAGCTTCGGGGTGCTCCTGGTGGCCTGGCGGCGACCTCGGTTCGACGGCGCCGGCGCCGGCCGCCCGTTGCCCGCCCCGCTCGCGGGCCTCATCGAGTCGACCTGGTTGTCGATCGTCGCCAGGGTGATCGGGATCGTCCTGGTCGGCTACGCCGCCTGGGCGATGATCTGGGGACCGGATCTCGCCCTGAACCCGATCTTCGGCATCGTCTACGTGCTGCTGTGGGTCGGCCTCGTCCCGGCGTCGCTCGTGCTCGGTCCGGTATGGCGGGCGATCAGCCCGCTGCGTACGTTCCATCTCGGCATCGCCAAGGTGGCCGGGACCTCACCACGAGAGGGCCTGGTCGCACTGCCGTCATGGGTCGGATACTGGCCGGCGACGGTCGGCCTGTTCGCCTTCGTCTGGCTGGAGCTGGTCAACGAGGAGGCGAACTACCTGACCACCGTCCAGACCTGGTTCGCGGTCTGGGCGGCGGCGCTGATCATCGGGGCCGCGGTCTTCGGCGACGTGTGGTTCGAGCGCGCCGATCCGTTCGAGGCGTACTCGACGCTGATCGCGCAGCTCTCACCAGTGGGCCGGCGCAGCGACGGGCAGCTCGTGTGGCAGTGGCCGCTCGTCCATCTCGACGCGTTCGCGCCGAGCCCGAGCCGGGTCGCCGTCGTCGCGGTGCTGCTGGGCTCGACGGCGTACGACAGCTTCAGCCGCTCCCAGCACTGGGTCAGGTTCTCCCAGGCGGTGCTGATCGACATGACGCTGCTCGGCACACTGACACTGCTGGCGTTCTGCGTCTTCGTCGGGGTGACGTTCTCGCTGGGCACGATGGCGACAGCCGTCCCGGCCGATCTGCGACGTAGGCAGCTGCCGGCCCTGTTCGCCCATTCGGTGGTGCCGATCATCGTCGGCTACGTGATCGCGCACTACCTCACGCTCCTGCTGGAGTTCGGCCAGCAGGTCCTCATCCAGCTCAGCGACCCGATGGTGACCGGCGCGAACCTGCTCGGCACCGCCGACTGGACCGCGGTCTACTTCCTCTCCGAGCAGCCCACGACCCTGGCGACGATCAAGGTCCTCGCGGTGCTCGCCGGCCACATCCTCGGCGTCATCGCCGCCCACGATCGTGCCGTCAGGCTGCTCCCGAGAGGCCATCAGGCGACCGGGCAGCTCGCACTTCTGGTCGTGATGCTCGTCTACACCGTCGGCGGCCTCTACCTGCTGTTCAGCGGCTGACCCGAGGGGTGACCAGGCGTCGCCTACTATTCCCGCTAGTAGTAGTTCTCAGGAGGAGTGCAACCGTGTCCAAGCAGACCAAGATCACCGCCGTCGTCGCGGGTCTGGTGATCGCCGCGATCGTGGCCCTGATCGTCGCCTCGTCGAGAGGCGAGGCAGAGCGCCCCGCTCCCGCTGCGGACACCCCGGCCGAGGAGAACGCGCTGACGCGCCCCGATGCCCGGATGCTCGGCGAGAAGGGCTCCAGCGACGTGACCTTCGTCGAGTTCCTCGACTTCGAGTGCGAGGCGTGCGGCGCCGCGTACCCGATCGTCGAGGACATACGGAAGAAGTACGCCGGCGAGGTCACCTTCGTCGTCCGCTACTTCCCGCTGCCCGGCCACTTCAACTCCGAGCGGGCGGCGCGAGCGGTCGAGTCCGCCGGCCGACAGGGTCAGTTCGAGGCGATGTACAGCAAGATGTACGAGACCCAGGCGACCTGGGGCGAGGCCCGGACGCCCCACGACGACCTCTTCCGCTCCTTCGCCGAGGAGATCGGCCTGGACATGAAGACGTACGACGCCGACTACGCCTCCGAGGAGGTCGCCGCCCGAGTCCAGCGCGACATCGACGACGGCACCGAGCTCGGCGTGCAGGGGACGCCGACCTTCTTCGTCGACGGCGAGCCGTTCCAGCCGCAGACGGCGGAGGACTTCGACCGCGTCCTCGACGAGGCGCTCGCGCAGTGAACGACGCATCCTCGACGCAGGAGGGCTCCCCGGCCGCGAGCACCGCGATGGGCTGGGGCCTGATCCTGGGCGGCCTCATCGGGCTCGTCGCGGCGGCAGCCCTCCTGATCGAGCGCTTCAAGCTGGCGCAGGACTCCTCGTACACGCCGGTCTGCAGCCTGAACCCCGTGGTCAGCTGCGGGTCGGTGATGGAGTCGGCGCAGGCCGCGGTGCTGGGCTTCCCCAACCCGCTGATCGGCGTGGCGGCGTTTCCGGTGCTCATCACCACCGGCGCGGCGATCCTCGCGGGAGCCCGGTTCCGACGCTGGTTCTGGCTCGGGCTCCAGGCAGGCGTTACGGCAGGGCTGGCGTTCATCGCCTGGCTGATCTTCCAGAGCCTCTACCGCATCGGCGCACTGTGCCCCTACTGCATGGTCGTGTGGATCGTGGTCGTCCCGACCTTCTGGTACGTCACCCTGCACAACCTCCGCCACGGAGTCTTCGGGGAGCGGGCCGCCCGCAGCAGGGCTGCGGAGGTCGCGGACGTATGGCACGCCCCGATCCTCCTGGCGGCTTTCCTGGCGATTCTCGCGCTCATCGCGGTCCGCTTCTGGGACTACTGGTCGACGCTGATCTGACGCACCCGGCCACCTTCCCGATTGTTCAGCATTCGCTGTATGGTCAGCGCATGCTGACCATTGCCTCGCGGATGGACGTGATGACCCGCCTGGGTCGTGCCATGTCCGATCCCACGCGTGCACGCATCCTGACGGCGCTGCTGGAGGCTCCGGGCTATCCCGCGGAGCTCGCCCGGAGCCTGGAGCTGACGCGCACCAACGTGTCGAACCACCTCGCCTGCCTGCGCGGGTGTGGCCTCGTCGTGGCCGAGCCTGAAGGGCGTCAGACCCGCTACCGGATCGCGGACCCGCATCTGACCGCCGCGCTGGAGTCGCTGGTGAAGGTGGTGCTCGCGGTCGACGAGGGCCTCGCCTGCGAGGACGCCGGCTGCGAGCTCGGCTGCTGCGCCGCGGAGGCGGACCGGTGAGCCGCCACTGCTGCGGGCCCGAGGAGTCCGACGGCGACACCGGTCACGCGCACGGCGGACCTCAGCAGCCGATGATGCTGTCGCTCTCGCCGGTGGGTGGGCTCCCCCAGACCCACACCGAGGACGATGACTGCTGCGCCCCGAAGTCGCTGTCCGAGGAGCCGTTGAAGCACGAGGAGCTGACTCCGTGGTGGCGTGATCGCGGGCTGCTGTGGCCCGCGGTGTCGGGGATCCTGCTCGCGCTGGGGTTCCTGGCCGGCTGGCTCGGCCAGGACACGGTGGCTCTCGTCCTCGAGACCGGCGCGCTGGCCGCAGGCGCCTGGACCTTCGTTCCCGGTGCGTTGCGCCGACTGCGCCGAGGCAAGCTCGGTGTCGGGCTGTTGATGACGATCGCCGCGGTCGGTGCGGTCGCGCTGGGCCGGATCGGCGAAGCAGCGGCCCTGGCGTTCCTGTTCTCGATCGCCGAGGCACTGGAGGACCGGGCGATGGACCGCGCCCAGCACGGCCTGCGCGCCCTGCTCGCGCTGATCCCCGACACGGCCAGGGTCGAGCGCGACGGCCAGGCGAGGACCATCGAGGCCTTCGAGGTACGCCGCGACGACGTCCTGCTCATCGGCGCCGGCGAGCGGGTCTCGACCGACGGCATCGTGGTCGAGGGCAGCTCGAGCATCGACACCTCGGCCGTCACCGGCGAGTCCATCCCCGTGGAGGTCGTCACCGGCGACCCCGTCCCGGCGGGAAGCGTCAACGGCGGCGGGACCCTCCGCATCGAGGCCACGGCCGACGGCCGCGACAACTCGCTGACGCAGATCGTGCGGCTCGTCGAGGAGGCGCACGCCCGCAAGGGGGACCGCGCCCGCCTCGCGGACCGGATCGCCCGGCCGCTCGTCCCGGCCGTTCTGGTGCTCGCCCTCGGAGTGGCACTGCTCGGATGGCTCCTCACCGGCGACCCGCTGGTGTGGGTGGAGCGTGCCCTGGTCGTCCTGGTGGCGGCCTCACCGTGCGCGATGGCGATCGCGGTGCCCGTCACCGTGATCTCCGCGATCGGTTCGGCCAGCAAGCTCGGCGTCATCATCAAGTCCGGCCAGGCCTTCGAGCAGCTCGGCACGATCCGGGCGGTCGCACTGGACAAGACCGGCACCCTGACCCGCAACCAGCCCTCGGTGGTCGAGGTGACCGGAGCGGCCGGCTGGTCCGAGGACGACGTCCTGCGCCTGGCGTCCGCGGTCGAGGCGACCAGCACCCATCCGCTGGCCGAGGCCGTGCGTAGCGCCGGACCCGGCGTACCACCGGCTGCCGACGTGCAGGAGCTGGCCGGCCACGGCCTCCGGGGCATCGCCGAGGGACGCAGCGTACGTGTGGGGAGCCCGCGCTGGGTCTCCCCCGGGACGATCCTCGGCGAGGCGGCCGACTCGATGGCCGAACGAGGCATGAGCGTCATCGTCGTCGAGGCCGACGACGTCCCGGTGGGCGTCATCGGCGTCCGGGACGAGCTCGAGCCCGAAGCCGCCGAGGCGATCGCGATGCTCCACCAGCGCGGCATCAGGTCGCTGATGCTCACCGGCGACAACGAGCGCACCGCGCGCGCCCTGGCCGCGCAGGTCGGGATCGATGACGTACGCGCCGAGGAGCTGCCCGCCGGCAAGGCCGCGGCCATCGAGTCCTCGGTCGCCACGACTCCGACGGCGATGATCGGCGACGGCATCAACGATGCCCCGGCCCTGGCCGCCGCGACGGTGGGCATCGCGATGGGCGTCACCGGGTCGGCCGCCGCGGTGGAGTCGGCCGACGTCGCCTTCACCGGGACCGACCTGCGCCAGATCCCGCTCGCCTTCGATCACGCCAAGCGGGGTCGAGCCATCATGACCGGCAACATCGCGCTCGCCCTGGCCATCATCGTGGTGCTGGTCCCGCTCGCCCTGGTCGGCGTCCTCGGACTGGCCGAGGTCGTGCTCGTCCACGAGCTCGCGGAGGTGGTGGTCATCCTCAACGGGCTGCGTGCCGCGAAGGTGCGCGACCTGACGCTGCCGCGGGCGAGCTCGACCGGCCAGCCGCCGGTCGGTGCGCCCGCAGCTACGATGGCGGTTCGTACGTGAAGGAGTGATGATGCGCGGCTTGGGCCCTCTCGAGGCGACGATCATGCAGCGGATGTGGTCCGGCGACGCGCCACAGACGGTGCGCGCGGTGCACGACTCGCTGGCGGAGGACCGCAAGATCGCCTACACGACGGTGATGACCGTCATGGACAACCTGCACCGCAAGGGGTTCCTCGGGCGCGAGCGGCAGGGGCGGGCCTACGTCTACTCGCCGTCGACGACACGTGAGGAGCACACCGCCTCGCTGCTCGGCGAAGTGCTCGCCGACGGCGGAGACCGCGCGAACGTCCTGCTCCACTTCGTCGAGCACCTCGACGCCGACGAGCTGGAGGCGCTGCGCCGAGTGGTCACCGACCCCGACAGGTCGCCGCACCAGGACGGGTCGAGATGACCGGCACGATCGCGCTGCTCGCCTTCGCCGCGGCCTCGATGTACGCCGGGCAGCACCTGCTCCCTCGACTCTCGGTGCTCCACCGGGCCCCCCGGCTGGGTATCGCCCTGTGGCAGACGCTCGCCGCTGCGGCGATCGCGGCGCTCCTGCTCGGCATGGTCGCTCTCACCATGCCCGGACTGTCCGCCGCCGCGGCGATCGGGGAGGTTCTGCGCGCGTGCGTCGTCGGGATCCAGCACCAGTACGCCTCCGTGGCCGGCGCCATCCTGACGACGGCGAGCGTCGTGCTCCTGGGCGTCGTCGGCGGACGTCTTGCCGTTGCCCTGTGGAGCCAGCGGCGCCGAGACCTGCGCGCCCGGCGAGCACACCTGGCCGGCCTCGAGCTGGTGGCCGAGCACCCGGAGGACGGCGTCGTGGTCCTCGACCAGGCGGCCGCGGCCGTCTACTGCGTACAGGGTGAGCGACGCGCCGGGACCTCCGACACCGTGGTCGTCACCCGAGGCGCGCTGCAGACCCTCACCGCCGCCCAGATGACCCTGGTCCTTCGGCACGAGCACGCCCACCTGAGCTCGCACCACGCTCGCCTGGTCGCTCGCGCGCTTGCGCTGAGCCGGGCATTTCCGTTCATCGGGTTCTTCCGCGTCGCCCACGAGCAGATCGCCCTCCTCGCGGAGATGCACGCCGACGACGCCGTCGCCGTGGACGATCGCCGATCACTGGCCGAGGCGCTGTACGAGCTCGCCCTGGCCAATCGGCCCGCGCAGGCGTCGGTCGCTCTCGCCGCCACCGGCTCCGACGTCGTCCAGCGCGCGCAACGACTGGTCGGACCGCACCAGCCGCTCCGACGGATCTCCATCGCGGCACTGGCAGCAGCCATCGTCCTGGTCGCCTCGACCCCGGTCACCCTCGCCCTGGTGCCCGGCGGAGTCAGCGACGCACACCACTGCTGCCTGAGCGCGGGCGACACCCGAACGGCGGTGCTCAGCCTGCGCGGGGCGAATACATGATGACCGCGACACCGACCAGGCAGATCAGCGCCCCGATGACGTCGTAACGGTCGGGCTTGAAGCCGTCGAGGACCATGCCCCAGGCGAGCGAGCCGGCGACGAAGACACCGCCGTACGCAGCCAGGATGCGTCCGAAGTTCGCATCCGGCTGGAGGGTGGCGACGAAGCCGTAGATGCCGAGGGCGATGACACCGGCGCCGATCCAGACCAGACCGCGCTGCTCGCGTACGCCCTGCCACACCAACCAGGCCCCTCCGATCTCGGCAACCGCGGCAGCGAGAAACAGGGCGATCGACTTCAGCGTGTCCACGGCGTCATCCTGTCAAACCTCTCGCGGCCACAGACGAGGCCGAATTGGCTCGCCTGAACAGCTCGGGGGACATCCGGGGGGAATCCAACGGCACTCAGCAGCAAGCGGAGTCCGCGCGCACACTGCGACAGCATTCAGGACCATGCCCGGGCCTCCGCCCTCCACTGCACAGCGCCCGGGGTCCCGACATTCAGCACCGGGTCGGCAAACCTGACCACCATGTCCACGACTTCCTCGAAGGTCGCGGGGAGATGCACACCATCGACACCCAGGCCGCGTCGATACGCGACATACGCCGAGGCCCTGACCTTCACCAGGTCACCGACCGCGGCAGACAACGGTCGGACGTCGACGCCTCGGAAGTCCATGGTTGCCGCCACCGCCGTGCGCATCTCAGCACCGCTGAGGTCATGTGCCGTGACCAGGGTGTAGATATCGGCCCAGTCCCGCACTCTCGTGCTCGCTGGCCCGAGATCGATCGCGGTCGAGATCTTCTCCGCCAGCACGGTCGCGATCGGATACCCCAAGATCCGCACCGGCGTCGCGTCAGGTCGCAGCGCGGGCAACTCGATCACTGACGGCTCCGGCGTGACCGGGTCGCCGAAGTTGATGTCCAGCTTGAGCTTCAACTGCGCCGTGCCCAATGTCGCGTCCATGGTCACGCGGACGCCCGAGTAGAGCGCATCGTCTCGGATCACCGCTGCCTTGACAGTCTCGGCCAGGTAGATGACTCCGTCGTCCGGATCCGCCAGACCTGCGATCTCGACGACCCGGGCCGCGACAGCGTTCTCATTGGCCGGCATGTTTCGAGCCAGCGCGTCCGCATCGGTGGTCGGCCGCCGACTCCCGAAGCTCGCCAAGAGCATCCCGCCCTTGAGGACGAAGTCACCGGCGTACTGCGATGCGCTCATCCGAGCCAGCCATCGTTCCACGACGTACATCGTCAGCAGGTCCTGGGTGCGTCGTCTTTCCCTGCGGGCGCGGTTCTGCAGATCCAGGTATGCCCGTCCGGAAGCGGTCTCCCTCGTCGGCCTGTTCATCGTGCCCCCGCGATGTCCAGCGCCAGCCGCACGGGCCCGACCACGCCGAGCACAGTGGCGTACTCGAGCACTGGTGCGGGTCTGTTGCCTGGGCGTTCCAGGTATCGGTTCAGCACTGTATGAGCCAGCGGTTCGCCGAGTCGGTGTCGCAGGCGCATCAGGTCCACCACTGTTCGCGCCGGGTCGTAGATGCGCACGAACTCTCCCGGTGCCGCCTCCACCCGCGAGAGGCCGACCTCGAACGTCTCGGCATCGAACCGGAACACTGTGGTCGGCGGATAGGAGATGCGCGGCGCGTTCTGAGCCGTGGAGACCGCGATCTGGACGGTCGGCTCCATCTCGTCACTCAGCCCATGAACCACCGCAGCACTCACACAGCACACGATCGCCCGTGGCGCCCGCATCGCCACTGCCAACAGGTCCGGATAGGTCGGCTCCGGCGCATCCGCTCGGCGAAACACACCTCGAGACAGCTCAACGACCTCGCCCCTGTCTCGCCAGCGATACAGGTCCCGGGGATGCACCTCCATCCCGCGGGCCGCCCGGGCCGTGAACGTCGCAGGGAGCGATTCCAATCCCGCCATGGATCAAAACCATACACGCTCGAAGTCAGTGTGTATGGTTTTGATCCATGGCGGGCGGTGGTCAGTCACCATGACTGAACTTCAACGCCCTACGTCACAGACCCATGGCCGGCGAAGGGGGTGCCCGCGACCACCGTTCAGGCCTGGATGGGGCACGCCTCAATCGCGACGACAAACATCTACCTGCACCACCTAGGGACCGTCGCAGATGAGGCCGGATTGGCCCGTCTGAACGGCTCGAGGGGAATCCTCGGAGTAACGGCAGCACAAACAAGCAAGAACCCCGCCTAGATCTCTGCATTTTCGCAGGTCAGGCGGGGTTCTTGGTTGGTGGAGCTGAGGGGATTCGAACCCCTGGCCTTCTCGTGCCACTGAGACCTCACGGCCCGATCATTCAGCTTGCTTCGGGAAATCTCGCCTCGACCTGCGCCGATGCCCAACGTCAGTTGATGATTCAGCTCGGACTATAACGCGTCAGCTCGGCACACTTCGAAACCCAAAGCGCGGAGTTTCCGTGGAGCAGTCCGGCCCCGGCGCCGCTCAGCGACGGGCCTGATCGTCGAGGATCAGCGAAGGACGGATTATGACTCAGCGTCAGTCCCGAGCCGGTCAAGGGTGTCGAGATCGCCCTCGCTACTGACAACCACGAGCCACCCTCTGTGCACATCGAGGAAGTAGTGATGCTCTGGGATTTCAAGGAGTGCTGCGACGATGGAACTTGCTTCTTCGCCACCAAACCGGACTCCGAACGGCGACAGACTGTCACCGGCATGCTCGACTCTTGAGCCCCCTTCGATCCTCCGCAACACTTCTCGAGTCGCTCGCGCGAGCAACTCCGCTTCATCATCAAGGTGGTTGTGGGTGTGTTTCCCCCGCGCTTCGAGCCAGTTGATTCGTGAGCCCTCGACAGGCATAGATTCCCCTAGCCACTCGAAGACGTCATCTGCGTCGATGCGCTCCAACCCAGCAAGCGGAGTGACTCCGTACACCTCGGTCTCCCAATAGTTCTCAGACATCATCAGCACCCGAACTGTCCCTGGATCTTGGTTACGGTCTTCGCGCTTCCATCGAACGTGAAGTGAGGACCCTTCTCCTTGCCGTTCCACACGTTGACGTGGGCGCCACTTCGCTCGTCGAACTCCACCCGGAAGCCGATCTTCCCGTTGGCCGTCTGCCGGCCGATCGGCTTGCCCTTAATGTCTCCGAATCTACCCAAGGTCGGCTGCTCGGCCCGAAAGCCACGCTCCTCAAGCCATGCCAAAGCGTCCCTCATCGCCTGGTTGTAGTCATCGTTGTGGACGAGTACTGACTCAGCGCCGACGAAGTAGGTGTGCAGGTCATCAACGGTCAGGTTGTAGGCGTCCGCCACGCGACGCGTCTCGAAGTCAACCGCCTCGGTCACCCGGCCGGTGTCCCCGTCAGCGGTGAGGACGACCTCACCGACCGCCAGGTCTTCAGCGCCTTCCCACGCTTGATCGGTGACTGACCAGAACGGGTGGTCCTCGGTCGTCACGATAGTTCGGCCTTCGACCTCGAGGTCGTAGAGCGAGTCCTTGTGCATCCAGACCGCCGTGATCAGTCGTGGCCCCTTGACCCCGGTGATCGGGTTCTGGGCCATCACGAAGTCGCCGACCTTGAGATCCTTGAACTTCTTCTTCGACGCATCGCCCATCAACACGAGGGTGTCGGCGCTGAAGGAGTTGAACTTGCAGGTCTTGCCTACGCCGCTTGCGGCGTCCTTGGTCTTGGAGGGGCGTTTCTTGATGGCTTTGCCAGCGATCTCGAAGGCGTCATCGACGTACTTGAGGGGCTTGGTCACTCCGATCACGGTGACGACCTCGAAGGTGCACGCGGCCGCACTTTCCCCGTTGCACGCAGAAGGGTCGAAGACGAGCACGGTCAACACGGTCTCGAAGTCGTCGGACCACAACTCCGGGCGCTGCCCGAGGTACGCGGCGATGACCTGGTCAGCATCAAGAGTGTGTCCCTGATGCGGGAACAACTTGTCGGGCCGCTTCCCATCGCCGTACCCATTGCTGACCGCAACCGCTTGCTCGTAGACCTCCCGAGGCGGATTCACCACAGGAGCGATCTCAGCCGCGGGCGTTCCGACATACCCGTCGTCGAACGGGTTCGCGTTGAGCGTCCCGTCAGAATTCGCCTGCGGAGTCCCCTTCGAAGACGCACCACAGGTGCCTTCCCGGATACAAGCAGCCGCCAGACCGGACGGGTCACTGAAGGTGATCGGGTTCTGGTTCGCGTACGAGTACGCGTTCAGCGAGGCCGGGTCCGCGGGATCGACCAGCGGGTCAGTGGTCATGAACAGCCCCAACACGGCGTCGTAGGGACGCGCGCCGACCTGCAACAGGTCCACACCCTCATCCCGAGTAGACCCGACAAACCCCTTCTCCCCCGGGAACGTCGCCCTGTCGGGGGCCGTACCGCGGTCGGCACCGAAAGGTCGCTCGCGCCGCTGTGGCAGGGACTCGTCCTGCGCGGTCGCAGCAGCGGACTCGGCGTTCCCGAGTGCGTACTCGGGGGTGCCGTGGGCATCGACCGACCAAGTCGTCACATCAGCTGGGTTCACACCGGTTCGGGTGGCGATGATCTGGCCCGCGAAGGAGTAGTCGCGTCGCGGGGTCACCTCACCGGTCTGGAGGCCGGCGCCGGTGTCCTTTGCACTGTCGTGGACCAACTCCACGCCACCGGGTAGATAGACCGTCGTGACCGTCCCGGCGCCCGGCTCGCTAACCCGGCGCAGGAGGCGGGCGCCGGCCGTGTCGTAAACAGCCGTCTGATCCGCGGCCGTCTCGCTGGTCGGGTCGACACCGGCGAGGTGGTGCTCGGCATCCCACTCCAGACGCTGCACATCACCCGCCACTGGACGGTCCAACAGCTCGCCAGCGTCACTGTAGGTGTAGGTGCCCTCGATCCCCGCCAGGGCCGCATCCGCAGTCCCGGAGACCGTGTCAACCGCCACCGTGGGGTCTGTCTTCTCGACTGTGTTCTTCGGTCTGACTTAGTTAGGGCCTAGGCGGTCGCCGTAGGCCACGGTCAGTTCGTTCAGGATGGTAGTCCA